>JAQGGW010000002.1 GCA_028289135.1 Candidatus Saccharimonadota bacterium | reverse complement strand
TGTCGAGCCTCTTTTTTTAATTCTACATTTCTCCCTCCTTTTCCTCGAGGTCATAGAATATGTCTGCTACTTCATCGGCGCTAGCAATTAAAGCTCTAATTTTGGTTCTCATGTCACTTTTTATGGTTAATGATGACGAAAAGGTAACCACTAGGCGCCAGTTCTTCCCCGTATGCTCAACTCCTTGAACATTCACGTTATTCTGATCAGATCCGTTAAGTGTTAGGCCTGGCGCGGACATCGGCAATACCACTTCTTGGCCACTAGGCTGCTTGATAACTGATTTTTCATCTAAGACAGTTGCGTTAGCGGGGTCTTCTTCAGCCGCTATTTCGCGTTCGACTACAAGAGCTTTGTCGTCGTTATTGAAGATTATGCTGTCAGTTCCGACAGCCGTGATTAGACCGGCTGTTACCCCAGAATGAATAAATGAACTAATGAAACTCGCTATAACGCGCGGATCACGTGCAATCCCATACCTTGTCACGGCTATGCTGTGAATACTAGATCTTGGAAGTTCAATCCCATGAGTCGACTCTTCATAAATCTTTCGAAATATCTCGATATTTAAAAACGCCGTTACGAGTGAAGTATGCTGTTCGGCTTCATCTACAGGACGGGCAAGACGCTCAGCTAGTTCCGTCGCAACTATCGTATCCTTTGTAGAGCTAATTAAGCCGTAACTTCGTAAAGACGCTACCCGGTTGGCAAATGCACCACTTTTTGCCGAAGACGCCTTCTTACTGCCATACCCCGCAAACTCTTCTCGGGACCAAACTTTTCCAAACTTAAGCGCGGTCTCCACCGTTTTCATAGCACTGCCGAGCGACATTTTTGGAAAACTGCTTGAATTCTTCATTCTATACCCTTTGTTTAAGCTAATACTAACAAGTATAGGTATGTTTTGCTTAGCAGTCAACTAGAATTAGAGAAAGTTACTCATTCTACGCTCTTCACACCTTTGGCAGTCCGAGTATGTTTCTGCTTAATTAGGCTTGGGGTAAAAATTATATCCTTTAGTCTTTAGTGATCTAATATATGAAGGCTGTTTACCTTTTAAATAAAACTGACCCTGGAAAGAATATTAAAGCTTCCACCGACTGTACTGCCGTATAATTCCCATTAACATTTTACCTTATTCCGATACCCCTGTGTGTCTTGATCACTAGACTTACCAGTCTTGTCCTCACTAACGTTTGTACGTAAGGTCAAAGTCGTGGGTCCAGTCTTTGCTGCCGGTGGATTTTTCCCAGTGGTTTTTGATCAAATTGTTGTCTTTGCTTATTTTGCCCGTAAACCTCTGGATAAACTCGGGAGCATTACACCAGTAGAAGCAAAAGTCCCAAAGTCACACCAAGTATCCCAACTGCCTTCTTTTTGGTAAGCTCGTCTTTAAACAAGATTACGGCCAGCACCGTTACAAGCGCGATTGACCCGGCATTAATTGCATTTACATACCCAACATTTGGCGCGACCTTGATTGCCTCAAACTGCCCAAGATTAAACAGTGTTGAGAATATACCGGTTCCGATAAGTAATACCCACCGCTGTTTAGACAAGTTTCTAAAACTACTTTTTCTCATTTTATTTGCAACCAAAATACAGGCGGTGACGATTGCGTAAAGATAAATTAACCATGGGATCGTGCCAAGACCGTGGTTAAACAAATATTTTGAAGTCAGAGACAAAGATCCCCAGGCAAAAAACGATCCAAAAGACAGCAGCATCCAGCGGTTGGATTTGACGTGCTTTGCGCCCTTTTTATTAATCATAATGAGTCCAGAAAAGCCCACTATGACCAATATTGCAACTGCTTTACGCCACGACAGATCTGCATGCAAAAACAGCACCGCGACAATGGTCGTAAACAAAACGTAACTTTTGGACAAAACCAGGCTATAGCCAGGGTTTGGTGCAATGTCGATGGCCTTCAGCGAAAGAGTGTTGCCGCCATAAGCAAAAACCACTGCTGCAATGACCAGAAGCAAAAAGTGCGGTGCCGAAATGCTGTATGACTGATGCGTGCTCAGCCCCATCGTTGCATAAACCAGTAGCGGGATAGCAAACATCGCCAGATTTGTAAGCGACGAAGGTGTTTTTATAAGTAATGACTTGCGTACGGTAAGATATAAGGCCACCGAGGCAAAGAACATCATCAGGCTATATACAATCCACATGATGCAATCATAGCAAACTGTTCTAAAATATCCTTCTCTAGATTAAACTAAGAGCCAGAAATTACGCAGAGTTCACTAACGCTTTTCGTTCATACGCTCATTTAACTCAACCGAACCAACAATATACGGCTCAATTACTGTAGCAATAAACGTAAATATATCGTCTGTTTCGCGTATGCGTTGCGGGGTAAGCATTTGGTAATAGTAAGCCTCTCGTTCACCTATTTCGTTTGGCATTCGTGGAGATCTTTTTTGTTGCATACCGTGTACGGCTTCGTGGGCAAGGTAATTTGCACGTTTCCTTAAACCATAAAAGTTGTTTGACGAAGACACACTCGCCACGATCGTAACGTCTCTAAATGCGCTTGATTCAAAAGTTACCGCGCCTGCAGTAGGATACTCGTTAAAAAAAGGCTCAAACTCGTACTTTGCTCTAATATCTATATGTTCCCTACCTAAGAAATCTTCCATAGTATTTATATAGGCCTGAGGATCCCTCCAGCGACCGCCGCATTCTGGAAGGCCATACTTTGCTCGCACTTCTTCCCTGTATTTCCATAACTGTGCAAGCGATGGACCTTCTTCTTGCGGGAATTTTTCATCGATTTCAGCGATAACTTCGTCGATATGCTTAGGCAGAGATTCGTTCACTAGCTGCGCGGCAAGCGGAGCTGCAATATCCATTATATCTGGCTGTGTGTCTGGTGTTTTAGGTAGATTATTCATTTTTGTTTTTACTGACTACCAAGCATCATATCATCTTAATCTGTAGGTTCCCAAAGCTCAATCCGGTTGCCTTCTGGGTCTTCGATGTGCGCAAAGCGGCCAACGCCTTCTTGTTCTTCTATTTCTTTTACGATTTTTACGCCACCCTGTTTCAGCTGCTTAATCATGCCGTCCAGGTCATCCACGCGGAAGTTGATCATAAACTGCTGCGTGGCGCTGCCAAAATAATCCGTGTCGGCTGCAAATGGCAAAAACACGGCTGGACCTGCTGCCTGCTTCCACGGCTCATAACTTTCGTCCATTGCAAACACGCCTAGGTGCTTTTTATACCACTCTGCCAATGCATCTGGATCTTTTGCCCTAAAAAATACGCCACCAATTCCTGTAACTGCCATTTTATAGTGCTCCTTTTACGATGCCTTTGCAGTTTCGGGCGCCGCAGTTACACTCCATTTCCCAATCTTTGGTAGAAAACTGCGCGTAGTCTGCGGTTAATTCTTCGCCTGCTTCAATATCTCGCAGCGCAACTCGGCCTTTAGCCATATTTGGGTCGCAGCTGTGATTACCATAATCCCCTGGGTGCTTTTCTCTGTCAGAGATTGCGGCTGTATGCGTGCCATCACCATTCGCTACCGCGTCCCATTCTTTGCCATTTGCAATACACCACTTTTGAAAGTCTTTAAATTCTTCGTCGGTATAAATTTTTTCATCGTATGGTTCTTCGCCTTTAGAAACCCACACCGTATCGCCTTTATTAATCGGAACTTTGGTAAATATCCCCTTACCTTGAATGGGCGATTCTTTAATTTCGATATCTGGGTTAATAGTTAAAGTCATATGGCTATTATACGCTTGGCGTTTTCACCTTTCGCCATCCACCTTTATTGTTATTTCCTACAACCGCTTGGATGAGCTTAATAAAAGCTGCTTCATTAATTGGGTCGTTTTCGAATATCTGGATTGCGCGCGCTGTGGCATTGCCATGACCCTGATTTATTATTCCCGCAGGGTCGGGAGCGAGGGGGTCGTAAATAAAAACGTTTACGTGATCTTTTGCGGCCAGCAGAGCACAGACATTCCCTCGGAAGGTAAAGTACGGCCGGTTTTTAAACTTAATTTCCTCAACAATATCCGGCTCTGCCAGGTGAATTAGATCACGAATTTTAAAACAGACTGCCTGCTGCCACTGCGGCAACGAACGAATATATGCATCAATCTCAGGGATTGTTTTCATAATCCTATATTAGCAGATGCTTGAACCATTAAAATCTATATATCTGGTTAGCTGTTTAGGAATGTTTCGAGGTTGTTCCAAGTCTGGTTAAAGCCTTCTTCCATACCCATTTCTAGTACTTGCTTCAACGATTCGGGGGTTGCGTATGCAGCGGTGCTGGTAAGTGTTGTGACGCCGTTTTTTTCTGCGAATGCGACGGTAATTTTGGTCGATGGCATGCCCGGCAGTACATTGCCTTCGTCGTCGGTAAAGAAGTCGGTGTAGCCAAATGAGTTTTTGGCATCAATGGCGTCGTAGATGCCTTTGCCGGCGCTGTTTTTGTTGTACCATTCAGCATCAGATGGATCTTTGCAGGTCATGATATAAAACCATGTGCCGCCAACGCTAAAGTTTAGCTCTTTTACTTCGGTCGTCCAGCCCGTTGGACCCCACCATTTTGCCAGTTTGTCGGCCTCGGTATATGCAGCCCACACTTTGTCTTTTGGCGCGGTAAAGTCGCGCGTCATTACTAATGTTTTTTGGTCGTCCTGTACTGTAAAGGTTGATTTCATATTATTTTTCCTCCAATATTTTATCTAAATTATTAAATCTGTCTTCCCACATGTCGGCGTACCGCTCAATGTGCTCCCTGGCCACGTCCAAAGACTTTGGCACAATAATCACAATCTGCTCCTTGCCCCTTCGGCGTTTAGTTATTAAATTGGCCTTTTCAAGCACCTTGATATGTTTTGAAATGGCAGCAAACGTTAGCTTGTAATGCTGTGCAATTTCACCAATGCTCATCTCGTACTCAGCAACGCGCGCCAAAATGCTGCGCCGCGTGCTGTCGGATAGCGCGGTAAAAACTAAATCTAGTTGTATGCTTGATTCAACCATGTAGTTGAATGATACGCTCGCTCATTATTTTTGTCAACAGAATTTGTTACCTTACAGTCTTAAACGCCTATAGTCCCGGTCTTAACATCGCCGGCACGCTTATACCAGGCGACAATCGCGCCGCTCGACCCTACTTTGCTATCAATCAGTGTGAGTGCAGCCGGTGCTGCGCCATCCGCAAACATCTTCTTACCCTTGCCGAGAATTAGTGGGAAGGTCATTATCCGCATTTCGTCCACCAAGTCGTTTTCTAATAATAAGTGCACGAGTTTGCTGCTTCCCCACACCTGGAGGTCTGGACCGTCAGTTTCTTTTAGCTTTTTAATATCTTCTACGCCCGTAATAAATGTAGTATTTTTCCAGCCGCTTTCTTTCATGGTCGTAGAAAGTACATATTTCATATTGTCATTAATTTGCGGCCAAAATTCCGCATGCTTTGGCCAATAGTCAGCAAAAATATCAAATGTTTTACGGCCAAGCAGGTATTCTACGGGCTGCTTTAGTTCTTCGTCATTTACATCGCCCATTACGTCGTCACCCATATAAGGCGCTTGCCAACCGCCAAATTCAAAACTCTCCGTTGGATCTTCTTCCGGTCCGCCAGGAGCCTGCATTACCCCGTCTAATGTCATAAATTCAAGTACGATGATTTTTCTCATACCTTCATAATACCAAATCGATTAGAATCCCTAAACTTTGCAGGCTTCGAAGTGTGTAATTTTCCACCCGCCCGTATAGCTGTCGCTTGAGTTGCTGGAAGTTTTTTGGGCAGTAAAGTTGTAGCGGCCATATTTGCCGGTATATACTGCAGTGCCTGTCGCATTTTTGCTGCTAAACGACTTTAGCAGCACATCAACATTTGTGCCCGCTGGAACATCTATAATACTCAAAACGACGTTGTTTTGAATAAAAGTGTAATCTTCTGGAGTAACTGTCAGGTTTTTATCTTCAGCAGTTTGCAGACACGCCGGCAGAGTAGCGGCATGCGGCACCTTTGAAAGAATTGTCGGTGAATACTGGTTTCGGCCCGGCAATACAAGCAGTAAAATAACAGCCACAGTAACGATAACTAGGCCGCCTCCAATAATTAATTTTTTGTTGTTTAACGCTTTCCCACCCATAGTTCTACCCCTTATATTATTTAAATGCTCTTCGGCAAGATTTTTTGGCAACTCCAGCAAAACCCTCAGCCAAACCGCTCGTCTTTCCGAAGGCTCTTGTTGATCCGACATTAGATCCTCGAGTGTCTGCAGCATTTGCCCACCATATTCCGCACGGTGGGCTTTTGGATATAGCTTCAACACAGTTCGGTAAATAGCAAGGCTATCAGGCTGCGCCATTGAAAGGTGCCGGGTTGAGTTTTTGACGTTTTTTGGCCTGCGCGACGGCATTTTCAAAGTACTCAACTTCGGCCTCCAAAATCTGCATCCCCAGAGCCGTCAGTTTGTAATAACGGCGGCGGGTGTCGTCTGGATGCTTTACCTCGACAATAAAGCCATTTTTTAGCAGCTGTTTAATACTGGTATAAAGTGCGCCCGGGCCAAGTTTTATCTTGTCGTTGCTATCTTCTTCGACTTGTTTAATAATTTCGTAGCCGTGGCGTTCGCGCAGGCTCAAAGCCAGCAGAATGCTAAAGGCGACCTTCGGTAATTGGTATTTATCTTGGCTCATTACTAAATACTATATCGCATTTAGATATATGTCAAACTTCGATATAGTTTTTACTTATATTGATAATCTATGCCCGTATAAAGTGTTTTATCACCTTACAATTTGCTAAACTTAAGATATGAAAGCAAGCAAAGCAAAAACAGTTGATGAGTTTATAGCCGAGTCTCCAGAAGAGACTCGCCCTGTAGTGGAACAGATACGTAAAATCGTAAAACAAGCCGTGCCTGAAGTTGAAGAAACAATGGGCTACGGCAAGCCATATTACAAATATCATGGCTGGATGACCGGCGTGACGCTATATACCAAACACCTAGGCATTGAGATGTGGGGTGGCCTCTCGGATAGTGACCGCGCGGAGCTTGAAAAGCTTGGCTACAAAACCGGCAGTAAAAACTTTCAGGTTTTGTATAACCAAGAAGTCCCGGCAGAACTGTTAACCCGGCTAGTTAAAGCCCAGGCTAGCAGCAATAAACAAAAAGATAGTAAGTAAAAGGAGTTTATATGGGTAAAGTAATGGCCGGAATGACGGTATCCCTGGACGGATTTATGGATGCGGGCAAGGTTAGCCCGGATTTTGAAGAACTATTACAAACCGCTTCTTTCAAAGAAATGGCTGAAAACACCGGCGCTGTGATTATGGGCAATAACACCTATCATATGGCCGACCCAATGCAATGGGTTAATGATGATTACGAGTTTCAGGTGCCGCTATTTATTCTGACGCATGATGTTACACAACCAGTTCCTAAGGGTAATGACAAATTGAGTGTGACATACATAACAGATGGAATTGAGAGAGCAATCATTAAAGCTAAAGAAGCAGCGGGTGAAAAAATGGTTCAAATTATCGGCGGCGCAGTCACAATCCAACAAGCACTTAATTCTGGCTTATGCGACGAGCTACAGATTGACATTATGCCCCTCTTGCTCGGTAAGGGCCTAAAACTACTAGAGAACTTAGACACTGATAAAATAAAGCTTGAAAGAATCAGCGTAGCAGAGATTACCCCAATGCGAACGAGCATTATGTTTAAATTAACAAAGATCCAGTAAGAATTAAAAAGAGACGCCGATTAAAGCGTCTCTTTTTATTGTGTCGTAACTAAAAGCTTAGTAAGACTTTTTAGCGCCGTCTGCTACTGATTTTTCAGCAGTGTCTTTGGACATCATTGCACAAACGGTTGTTCCACACTTCGCGTGCTTCCCTTTGGCCATATAGCCACCGGTTTTAGTTTGTACGATCTCTGGGGCTGTTAGCTCGACACCCTTTTCCTTACACTTAACGCAGTATCCTGTTACCATGTCTGACTCCATCTGAATTAATTATTATTGCGTAACTTGTTTCATTATAACGCTTATCTAGTATATACCTACTCTAAAAAGAAAAAAGGACTTACCTTTTTGGCAAATCCATTTTTCTTGGTGCGGGTTAAGAGACTCTAAACCCTTAACCCATAGGGTTAAGGAAAGAACCCTCCCGACATATTTTTATTTTGACGAGGTCGAGAGTTAGAGTCTCATCAGGCATGCCAATTTAAAAGCCCCACTCTCGTGAGGCTTTTAAATTGGTGCGGGTTAAGAGACTCTAACTCTCGACCTCGTCCTTGGCAAGGACGCGCTCTAAACAACTGAGCTAAACCCGCATATTGTGACTATTTTATTGTTAAGCCGTATCAGTGTTTATCCTTGGCCTGGCAAGTACGGCCACATTCTGCGGCCCCGGAACTTCATCTTTGAAAACAAGTTTTCAAGAGAAGGTTCCCTTGCACATCGCCACCGGCGATGCTTACTCTAAACAACTGAGCTAAACCCGCATATTTGCTAACAATGTACTGCATTTGGCTCTACTAATTGAACCGTTCCTGACTGGGGTCCCCGCAAAGCCTGCTTTGTGGGGTGTCAGATCCTGAGCTAAACCCGCGCAATTACTTGGCTAACAGATGTGAATTATACCTGAAACTGTCAGTTATGCCAAACAAAAAGTGAGGGCACTCACAATATATGCGAATGACCCTCACCGCTTATGTTTGTTTGGCTTTATTGTAGCATAACCGGCTCAGAGCCTGAAAACCCCTGTTAAGCCAGGCCATTGGTCTTTAGTTACTTTTAAAAAGTACAATTTTATGTTATAAATAATTAAATGATTGAACGTGAACCTTTTACGCTTGGCCATCACTTCGAATTTGAACCTACTCTGTTGATTGAGGCGGGCAAAAGTATGCCTCTGGACGGTAGCGGATATGTACCAATTAGTATCGCGGGGATTAAGTGTCCAAATCAAACGCCAACTTTTGAAGATCTTGGCGCGGGGACAATAAGCCTGTCATTTGATACGCCTTTTGGCTTCCTTACCCAAAGAGGTATAAGATTTAGGAGGTCACAACTTACGGACGGCCTTGTTTTAGCACCTTCAGATAATGAACCGTCTCAATGGCAAGTGACATTGCGCACGGATATGCCGGTGACAGAGGAAGACGAAATGTTATTTGGAATAGGTATAGACTTTTACGCTGACCGTGCCAAATATAAGCTTGATAGCCCAACTGGCCTGGGCGGCTTTTGGAAGAGGCTATTTCACCGCAAAGTAGATGTGCCAACCGTGCAATAACAGAGATGGACAGTTTTAACGCTTTTCGCTATAATTAGCACTTGAACATCCATCCGGCTCTTTAGCTCAGTTGGTAGAGCAGCGGCCTGAAGAGCCGCGTGTCCCCAGTTCGAGTCTGGGAGGAGCCACCAAGAATATTCACCCTACAGCAATGTAGGGTTTTCTTTTGCTGAGTGATCTATTTTCAAAAACGAGTATCATATATCTAGACTTAAATGTTAACTAGGAGATAGTAATGGGCTTAATACGCAAAAGCTTAGCAATTGGAACGCTCGGGGTAGTTCATGGAAGTAGTAAAAAACAGCGAATGGCCAAGAAAAACCTTGAAGCTACGAAGAAGCTCACAGAAGAGATGTCTAGAAATAATGATATTGCTGCTGCTCAGTTAAAAACGGAACAATTTCAAGCTACTACAGCTCAACGCCAACTGGTTAGCTCCCAGCAGCTCAAAGAACCAGTGCCGGTAACTAGTGATATATATAGTGAGCTAGAAAAACTTTCGGATCTAAAAAATAAGGGCATAATTAATCAGCAAGATTTTGATGCAAAGAAAAAACAATTACTGGGATTATGATATTAATTAGAGTCTTTTACCAGTACCATTTCAATGCAACATAAAAAGAGGTATGTTTGCTAAAATAGAAACGAAACTAACTTTACCGGGGGAACAATCTAAATGGCAGCTATCAATCCTTACATTAACTTCAACGGAAATGCCGAAGAAGCATTCAATTTTTACAAGTCCGTATTTGGCGGAGAGTTTGGTACGATTGTACGCTTTAAAGATCTCGAAAGTGCTGAGTTCCCCGTTGCGGAAGAAGATGCAAATAAAATTATGCGTATTGTTTTGCCAATTGGCGGAAATATTTTGATAGCCAACGATGTTCCTGAAAGTATGGGTCCAGTGAGTGAAAATGAAAACAGGTCAAAAATATCAGTCAACGCGGAAACTAAAGACGAAGCCGACAAAATATTTGCAGGTCTGTCCGAAGGAGGCGAAGTGGAAATGCCTATGGCCGAGAGCCCTTGGGGGACCTATTTTGCTATGCTCCGTGATAAGTACGGCATCGAATGGACAATAGAGTTCGCCTCAAATTAATACTGTTCTGAGAATTTTTGCATCAACAATTTAAGGTGCTTTGGTATTTCTGGCCATACAAAGTTGTCTACTGTGGTTATGGGAATAATTTTGGTGGAAGTACTGGTTAAAAACGCACCGTCGTATTCCTGTAGTTCAGTTAGTTTTATGCTGCGCTCAATTATTTTGAAACCGTTGGCTTCCGCTACTTTAATAACGTGATCGCGGGTTACGCCAAGCAAAATGTCTTTTTCTGGTGCCGAAAATAAATCGGTACCCTTGATGGCAAAAAAGTTGGTGCGCGTGCCTTCAGTAATGTAGCCCTTATCGTTAACTAATAGCGCGTCGTAAGCGCCCTGAGACTGTGCTTCTTTGTAAGCCAGATAACTGCCAAGCATGTTTAGAGTCTTAGCCTGCGGCAAAAAGCGCTCATATTGGCGAGTTATTACTTTTGCTCCCTGCGTATACAGTTTGCGGTCTGGATACAGCGGTGCCAGGCACTCAATATAAAGATCAGCTGATTCTTTAGTCTTGCCACCAATCAATAAGATCTTAAGGTTGCAGGATTCTACTTTATTTTTTTCTATTAAATCTTCAGCCGCTAGAATAACCATTGCTAAACTAAAAGTATGTTCCAGCGTAATAATGCGTGCCGAATTCATCAAGCGCTTGCAATGGTCGTCCAAAAACCTGGCGTTTCCCTTAACAACCCTAACCGTTTCATAAACACCAAAACCGTAGGTAAATTCAATGTTGCTAAGCGGTATCACGGCTTCAGCAGCGCTTAGTAGTGTGCCGTTATGCGAAAAATAAGGGTAATTTGCCATCAAGCTAGTATACCAGCAAGATTAGAAGAAAATCTTAGGCTATTTGCTGCAAATGCGTCGATAAACTTTCAAATTCGGTTGCTTGCCCATCAAGTCCATGCAGCTGCTGGTTTCTTTCTCTTATGTATTTTTCGGTTTCAGCCTGTATTTTTGATATTTCGGCTTGCAGCATTTGTTCTTTTGTTCTGTTGGCTAGCTTGTCTGAGTCACGCATATTTGGATTCTGCACACCTCTTTCAAGCTGCGCCATCTGCTTATGTATATCTTTAATAAGCTGCTCGTTCTTTCGCTTCGTATTCTCCATCTCGGCCCTAATTTGGCTTTGCAGTAACCGCACGTCAGAAACAGCACGCTGAATATTAGACGCCGCAGTTTTTAGATGTTCATTTGCCATACTTAAATTCTACCAATAACAGAGATAAAGCGATGTAAAAAAGCTTACACTACTCAGCGATGCTTAGGACTATTTTTCTTTGGCCATAAAATCTTTAACGCTAGAGATTGTGTCCATAAACTGGCTTGGGAAGATAATTGTCGAATTCTTTTCAACCGCTACTTCACTTAGAACCTGAAGGTTACGGAGCTGGAGCGCAATTGGGTGAGCGGCAATGATGTCGGCGGCGTCACCAAGCTTTTGGGCGCTCAAAGCTTCGCCTTCGGCCGCAATGATTTTGGCACGTTTTTCACGCTCGGCTTCGGCTTCTTTAGCCATAGCGCGCTGCATGGTGTCGGGAAGCTGGATGTCCTTGAGTTCAACGTTGCTTACATAAATTCCCCACTTTTCGGTGGCAACGTCCAAAATAGCTTTTACTTTTTCGTTTAGGGTAGTCGTTTCGCTTAAAACATGGTCAAGCGTGGTCTGGCCAACGACATTACGCACGGTAGTTTGGGCAATCTGATAGGTTGCCGATATAACGTTTTCAATCTCGACAATTGCCTTGATTGGGTCAACAATCTGATAGTAAGCTACGGCTGCTACATCGATGGATACGTTATCGCGGGTAATGATCTTCTGCGCTTCAATTGGAAGTGTGACTGTGCGTAGTGAAACCTTACGGAGTTTGTCTACAACCGGGATCAAAAGGCGTAAGCCAGGCTCCATAACGCCGCCGCGGACTCGGCCAAGGCGGAAAATAACACCGCGCTCATACTGGTTAATAATCCGCACACCTGGGATAACGATAAAAACAATAAACAATATAAAGATAATAATTATAGCCGGCATAGAGACTCCTTAGTTATGTAACTATTGTAGACCAAACAAACACTAAATAACACTAGATGCGCTCAACTGTACCAAACGGTTTTTCTGTAATATCAAAAACAAACCCGCCTATTTTGTAAGCCTTCATCATCATGTTAGCTAGTACTTTTAAATCCCTGTCGAAATCTTTGAAACCATTTACGCCTGGAAATGGCACGATCCCAGTCATCATATCTTCGTTTGATTTGCCCCAGCCTCCCGACTGGAACAAACGCAGCCATGCAGTTGTTTCCGGTTTCCCAGCTGTAAGGCTTGAATCCGTTAGCGCCATGAAATGCTGGCTTAATTCTTCTTCAAAACCTTGTTCAAGCAGCCAATTGTCTTTTGTTGTTTCAATTTGGCGCAACAGTGCGAACATTTCTTTCGTACGCCTTATACCAACATGACGCCGCGGTATACCCGCATCAAAACCAAGCGGAGCTATGCCTACCCGGCCTATTTGTATTACTTCATTGCCTAGCTCCCTTGATATATCCGCCATTTCAGACCAAGGGATAATACCGTTCTTAGGGGAAAGAATGACAGAATAACCATCACTACCCTCATCTCCCCTGACCGCCCGAGTTCTATCAGGAGTCATAGTAAAATTAAAGTCCCGAAGCGAATTGCTGCCATATTCATGCAATGCATCTTCTGCCTCAGTAAATGCCCGTGTACCCAATCTGAACTCGGGAATTGATGGGACAACGCGGATGCTTTCGGCTGGGCCTGGAAATGGCTGTCTTTTATATATACTCTCAGAAAGCCCGGCCTTTTCGCCCGCCTGGCGTATTTGCCCTTTAAAAAGAAACTTAAGCGGCAAAATCACACCGTCCGTAGACTCTTCAATACCTTGGTTATGATGGGCCTTTATTTCGGCCTCGCTTTCAGCAATATCGGCAGCGTTGGTACCCATCAGCAAAAACACCTTTATATCGGCGCCGAATTCGTCCCTAATTTTTTGGGCTTCCCGTTGGTGCACTCGCAAAAATGCATAGCGGCTAATGAGCCTTACTTGGTGTGCACTCTCTGCATTTTCTAAGCTTGGAAGCACAGGATTGACCAGTTTTTCGCGCTTTGCTTCTTCGTCGGTGAGTGTTATTTCAGTATTTATAAATAGTTCGGATTCATCAAATATTTGGATTGGCAAACCGTGTGCTATTAGTTCTGCTATAGACGCGAGGTCGTTGTCACGCATTGTTCCGGTGTCTATATAGCTAAAGCGTGCTTTATGTTCAAGCCCGGCTGCTTTAAGTATTCTAAAAGTACGCTCAGCGCCAACGGATGAATCTACACCCCCACTTAAAAAAACCTGGATAAATCCATCTTGGGCCTTTTGGAGTATCTCGGCATCACTTTGTGACAAAATATCTTCTATATAATTATCAGCTGCTTCTTGTGATGGAGTAATGTTGCATATTTCAGCAAATTGTAAAAAGAAACGTTTTCCATGCGTAGTTAAAGGTGCTTCAACATGGCCTTGTTGGGCGAATATCTTTCTCCTAATAATTTCCCAACCTGCTATCCCTACAGGCGATGTAGCGGTAATATCAGCTTCTACCGGCACGACCGTGACCACTTGTTTATGGCTCATAAGCATGTCTTCCACTTTTGTATCATCTAAGAAAAAGGCTCCTCCCAGAATATCGACCTTAGTCCTCCCAAGCTCGTGCTTTGCACCATTTTCAACCGTACCGCCCAGAGCTACTGCCAGGGCTTGTCCACCGTAACAAGACGCCATTATCGGTGTACCTAACTTTTCGTTTATCTCAATTATTTCAGCGGGCACTTGAGGCGCGCCAGGCCCATTTACATTATGTTTGCTACCTGCGAGCCAAAAACCCTTTGTGCGCTTTGGGTCAGAAAAACGCTCCATGTGCTCGGGAGTAATGGCGTCATATCGCACAACTTCAGTAGGAACTCCAATTTCTCCATAACGAGCAGCGATGACTCCTGCAAGCTGGCTTATAAAATCAATGATAACGATGCGCTCTTCGGGATTGAATGTTTGTGTTGGGGGCGGTAATAGTTCAGTCGTGCTGGGCATACGGTAAACCTCCTTAGATATAAATGTATTGTACCCTACTTGTAAAAAACAGATAAAAACAGTAAAATGTCATCTGTTGTGCATGTTCCCTTTAGGCGCGAGTGGTGAAATGGTAGACACGCCAGTCTGAGGGGCTGGTGCCGCAAGGTGTGGAGGTTCAAGTCCTCTCTCGCGCACCAAGTAGTACTGTTTAACAATTGTATGGCAAACCGAGCGTGTACTCAGAAGCCCGCAGGGCTTCTTCCGGTTCAAGTCCTCTCTCGCGCACCATAGAACATATGGGTGATTAGCTCAGTTGGCTAGAGCATCTCGTTTACACCGAGAGGGTCGGGGGTTCGAGTCCCTCATCACCCACCAAATCATGGACCGGTCGAAAGACCGGTTTTTGATTTGGTGCATGTGTTTCAAACCCTCGACGCCTAGGGTCGGGGTGAAAAATGCCTGTGGCATTTTGCAAGGAAATCTTCTCTTGCAAACTTGTTTGCAAAGATGAAGTTTCGGGCCCGCCGAAGGTGGGTCGAGTCCCTCATCACCCACCATTGAAAAAGACCGTGTCATAAGATACGGTCTTTTTCAATGCATGTCGTTAGTCAGGGACTCGAACGAACGAGCCCAGTGGGCTCGGGCCACCCGAAGCCCGCAAGGGTTGCCTTGGCATTTTTAATTTTAAAATGCTGGCAAGGTCAAGTCCCTCATCATTAATGAAATCTACTTCTTCCGCATCCCTCGCCGGCGCTGAGCAATCGACGTAATACCCGCGAAGGCCACAATTACCCACGTAACGTTTAGTACCAATGTCACATATGCCCCAATGCTAAGTTGGTAGATAATGAGTAGCGATGCGCCTATAAGGTTGTCCAGCTCGTACCAAAAAGACTTCCCAGTCCATTTACCAATGCTTGTCCTATAAAACCCGAGCAAAATGCATGAGGCGCCTACCAGCCCAAAGGCAGTGCTAACCGGCGTTGAAAGATGAATAATGCCAGCCATATCTTAGGTCCGTGGCATATGGTCGTACAGATGATTCATTGAATAGTCTTGGCGGAGCATTGGCTTAATGTCTTCCAGTGTCACGTCAATCTTTACACCTGAGTTCAAAGTATTATACGGGTCAAAAATCTTTTTTACTGCGCGGAAAACTTCGTAGGCTTCCTCGCCAAAAAGCTGGCGCAAATATGGCGCCCGCAACCGGCCATCGCCGTGTTCGCCGTTTGTGCTTCCGCCAAGCGAAATAACGAGGTGGTGGTATTCGTCCATAATCCTAAACAGCTTCTGGCGGTCGCCAAGCTGGCTAAGGTCCAAAAACGGCTGCATGTGCAAGTTGGCGTCGCCGGCGTGTCCCCAAACGGCAACCTGAAGGCCGTTTTTTTCAAAAATAGCGTAGGCGCCGGTTAAAAATTCGATCAGCTTGGCGACAGGCACCACACCGTCTTCGATGATAGGCAAAGCTTTGGACGCGTTGTCCGAATAGGCCGTAACACTGGCAGCAGAATGGCGGATGCGCCACAGGTGGTCCTGCTTTTCTGGGTCGTGCTCAACTGTGCAGGTACCGCCGTAGTCCTCAATGACCTTTTTAGCTTTTTTGGCCATACGTTTTTGCGAGCGGGCGTTAAAGTTGTCAAACTCCACGAGCAGCATCATTTTATGGAAGGGCTTTTCTAACGTGCCTTTTAGTTGGTTTGGGTTATGTTCGTCTATAAAGTTCAGTAGGTTTCCGTCGACCATTTCTATGGAGCTTGGCATGTCTGGGAGCTTGCGCAGGTCCAAGACGGCTTTGCCGGCGCGTTCGATGTCGTCAAAGGATGCTACGAGGAGTGTAACAGCAGGATTATAAGGCTCAGTGTCAAAAACAGCCTCGGTAATGATGCCAAGGGTGCCCTGCGAGCCGATAAACAGCGGCGTAAGGTCAATGGAACCGTCTTTGTGCTTTACATCCTGGAGATGATAGCCAGCCGAGTTTTTGGTAGTGTCAAAACGCGCCTTTTCAATAACGTCTTTGTTGTCGTCTAACACTTTGTCGAGGGCGCGGTAAATGTCGCCTTCCATGCTGCTCAGGCCCATTTTTTTGCTGAGTTCACGCTTGGTAATGCGGCGGGTTTCAATCACTTCGCCGTTTGCCAGCACCACGCGAAGGCTTTTGACAAAATCGCGGGTAGAGCCGTATTTTACCGATTTTTCACCGCTAGCGTTGTTGCCCATTGCGCCGCCAAGAGTCGAATATTCCATGCTGGCAGGAAACGGCGGCAAAAAGCGGCCGTGCGTCTGGAGGGTTTGCTGAAGCTTGCCGTAGTTAATGCCGGGCTGGATAGCGATGCTGCCGGTTTTGGGGTCTAGCTCCAGAATTTTGTTCATGTGAGCCGGGAAAACGATAATAACGCCGCTGCCGATTGCCGCGCCGGCTTGGTCGGTGCCAGAACCACGGGCAGTCATTGGGATAATCCGGCCGCGCTCGGCCAACTGCCAGGTAAAGCGGGCAGTTTTGCGGACATCATTCTCGTTGTGCGGATAGACGATAATTGCAGGGGTAAGGGTCAGGATGGAGGTGTCGGTGGCAAAATAACGCCGGGCGTCTGATGAGGTCATAACTTCGCCGATCAAGTGTTCTTGAAGATAATGCGCTACTTTACTCATGCCTATTTGATACCCTCTAAATAAGATTATTGTTTGCTTGAATAATACCACATCCCAGAGGTGTTTGCTCGGCTTGTTATTGAATGCCTAGGCTGTTAGAATTACCTCTGTTAAGTACCATATGTATGCGGATGTGGCGAAATGGTAGACGCGCTAGTTTCAGAGACTAGTGAGCGCAAGCTCGTGGAGGTTCAAGTCCTCTCATCCGCACCAACAACATTAGTCATACAATTCAAAAGTATATCGAGCGTGTACTCGCAAGCCCACTGGGCTTACTCCGGTTCAAGTCCTCTCCGCGGCACCAAAAGTGGCTAATCGATAAACCGGCTGGTTTTTTTATTTGATATGATGTCAGAATGGCCAGTAAACGCGCAAAATTTGTAAATAGCTTCTTAAGAGTAACCAGCAACAAAAAAGGCTATAAACTTGACCGGATTTCGTGGCATAGAAAAAAGTTCGCAAGAGACTTAAACCTGATTTTCCCAAGTTTTGGATTCAAAAAAATACCGCAGCAAAAAATAGCCGGAGTAAATACAGCTTGGTTTATGCCTCCTACAAAAACAGACCGCACAATCTTGTACATACACGGCGGAGGTTTTGTATTTGGCTCATTAAAGACCCATCATCAGCACACCGCTCGTCTGGCACGCCTATGCAAAGCCAATGTCTTGGCGGTAGACTACAGCCTTTCACCAGAGAACCCATACCCCGCGGCACTGGATGAACTTCTAAACGTATGGCAAGAGATTATAAAAAATATAGACATCACCAAAACTGCCATCATGGGAGAATCTGCTGGCGGCAACTTGGCCATGGCGCTTTTATTAAAAATCCGGGAGGCAGGTTTGCCCCAACCCGCTTGTGCCGTACTACTTTCGCCTGCGCTGGATGCAACGTTTAGCGGTGAAAGTTATGAGCGTAATAAACTTAAAGACCCTATACTTAACATGTTAAAGCTAAACTTTTTCCTTGATGCCTATGTTGGGAACATGGACAAACATAATCCTTTTATATCACCTATTTTTGCAAAGCTTGACGGATTAGCGCCTATTTTGGTGCACGCTGGATCGGACGAAATACTGCTGAGCGATTCTGAGACAATTGCAGAAAACGCCAAGCGTGACAATGCCGATATTACACTCCTCATAGCAAAAAGTATGTGGCATGGCTGGCACTTATTTGCGTTTTATGTCCCGGAAGCAAAAGCAGCCATGAAACAAGTCGCCGAGTTTTTTAAGAACCATACGAATTAAGCTATCCGGGCTAGTTAGTGACGCGTTCGGTGCGGATCATCCATTTTTGGACGTCGGCGTAGCGGTCGGATGGAGTGTTGAGGGCGCGTTCGTTAAAGTTAAATACCTGGGCGTGGCTAACATACAAAAAGTGCGGCTGGTACAACGCCAATGCCGGTGCGTCCTGCGACCAAGCTTCCAAAAACGGTTTGTACTTGGCAGCACGCAGACTTGGGTCTAATCTTGTACGGCCAGCTTCAAGTGCCGCATCCGCAACTTTGGAGCTATAGTCAGAAAAATTAAGACGGCGTTTGGCCAAAATGTCTGCCTGTGAACTGTGCCAGTATGCAAACTGGTCCGGATCAAGCCCCAGCGAAATGCCATACAGCAAAACACCGTAAGTTCGACCTTCTATAGCCGTCTGCAGCTCTGTCTGGTCCAGCGAGCTTACATTTAGGACTACTCCAACTTGTTTCCATTGTTTTTGCAATTGGTTCGCGACGGTCGCGTACTCAATATCATTTAGCGTATTCAGTTCAAGTGTTAATTTTTTGCCATCCTTAGTGCGAATGCCATCAACACCCTTAGCCCATCCCGCGGCATCAAGCTGTTTGTTTGCTTCAGTAACGTCATAGGGCCGCTGGACAGCTGCCGGATCGTAACCTAGCATACCATGCAAAAATGGGGACTTCGCTGCAATACTTGGATAACTAAGGCTGGCAAGGATTTCCTGGGGATTTGCGGCCGAAACAAGAGCTTGACGGACATGGACGTCTGCCAGGATTGGATCTTTGTTATTTAAGAATGCCATGACCTCGCCCGTTATCGGGATGTTGTATTGGCTGATGCCAAGATCTTTCATTTGGTCGTCTGGCAGGTCTTGGACACCCGCCATGGCAGTAAGCTCACCTTTTTTAAAGCTTTCTAGCATCACACCTTCGTCATGGAAAGTCCTTATGACAAATTCCCCTAACTTTGGTTCGCCGTTATAATACGTTGAACTTGGTAAAAGTGATACCCGCTGTGTACGGTCAGTAACTTCACTGCCAGTAACATCAACGTTGTGCCATTTAAATGGCCCCGAACCAATCGGTTTTGTGGTATTAAATAAAGCGCTGCGCAAACTTCCAGGCTCTATATTGGCCAGAATATGCTTTGGCAAAATCCCACCCGTCAAAGAGTAATTGAATGACGCAAGGATATTAGGCAGTGTGAAAGTAACAGTATTCTTATCGATTTCGGCAACTTTAATTCCCTGCCATGCCGAAAAGTACGGTGACTTAACATCGGGGTTTTGCAAAGTCTGATACGTAAAAACAACGTCCTCTGCTGTTAAGGGCTTACCGTCTTGCCAGGTAATACCGCTGTTTAGCACGGCCGTATATATTTTGCCGGTTGGATCAACTGTTAAGCTTTTAGCGACATCACCGACCAGCTGGTTTTTATTGTTATAAGTCATAAGACCAGAAAAAACTAATTTTGAAACGCTTGAGTCTACTACACTTGTGGCAAAAATAGGATTAGCGTTCGTAAAGCTTCCAACTATGCCTTCCGAATAAATTCCGCCCGGCAACGGCTTTACGGTCTGGTAATAACTCCCAAGCGCACGCGTCTGCACCACCGTCATGCCTATCAGCAGCACTATCAAAAGCAGCCACGAAATGATAAACATCCGCACTTCATAAAGACGGCCGATCCGTCTAAAAAAGTGCCGGTCCAAAGATTCTTCAGTCTGCGATCCAATACCCTCAAGCTGCTTCTGCTTGCGGCGGAAGTTGCGGCGCCATCTGAGTTTGGTTGTGCGGTCAATCATAAATACCCACATTTATATAATACATTGTTATGGAGTTTAGGAGCTTCGTACAATAGTGCAGTTTGTTCGAATTCCGAGCACCGAAGCGGAGGCGTACAGAATGGTACGGTGAGCATCGGAGCACAGGAATTCGGGCAAAATGTGCATTGTACGTAGCTCCCCACTAGAAAAGATTATAGACGAGTGACCCAGCAAAAATGATGACAAGTAATATCGTGATGTTGTGAATGCTCTTGTCGGAACCGCGGCGTTCGGTGTGCACTTCGCCGCCGCCGCCAAGGCCGGCACCCAAAGAAGCTCCCCGTGTCTGAACCAAGATCAGGGCAACAAGTAGAATAACTGAAATAATGGTGATGTAGTTTGCTGTAGTCATGTTATATGTCCTCCACTATTGTGGTTACTAAGTAGTTTACTAGACCTATGACCACTCCTGCAAGCATAGCCGCTCCAAAACTTGTGACTGCAAGCGGATGATAGAGCTTGCTGGCGACCATAACCATCAGCCCATTTATGACAATCATGAACAGCCCAAGAGAGAATAAGATGGCCGGAAGGCTCAAAAGCACCACAAAAGGCTTGATGACGCTGTTAACAATTGCCAGGATAAAACCCGAAACAATAATGACGCCCAGGCGGCTGTTGTAGGTAATCCGGCCGTCTAAAAATCCAGCAGCGATCCACAGACCGAGCCCACAGACAAACCAGCGTAAAATAAACCGGCCAAACGGTGATTTCATATTGTTATAAGTATAAGCTAGAACAGATTGTGAGGCAAGGCTGCGCTAAGGATTTTGTTGCCTGTTTTGGTAATGACAATATTGTCCTCAATCCGCACGCCAATGTTCTCTTCGGGGATATAAATACCCGGCTCGACCGTCAAAACCATCCCAGGAGCCAGCGGAAGCTCGTAATCAGCCGCGTCATGCGTGTCGAGGCCTAAAAAGTGCGATGCCAGGTGCGGATAATATTTTTTGAGCTTTTTCTTGTCGGTAATGTCATTTATGAGACCGAGTTCTTTAAGTTCGATGGCCATTAGATCGTCAACCTGTTGTTCGTAAGCTTTAAAAGTCACACCAGGTTTTAAAAGTTTAAAAGCTGCTTGCTGGACCTTTTCAACTGCTTTAAAGACCGCTTTTTGGCGGGCGCTTGGTTTGCCGCGCGACCAAGTGCGGGAAATGTCGGCGCTGTAGTTTTTAAATTCCGCGCCAACATCGAGCAGCAATAGGTCATTGTCGGCTAGTTCGGCATTGCAGCTCATGTAATGAATTGTTGCCGCGTTACCGCCGCCGGCCACAATTGGCTGATAGGCATGCCCGGCCGCACCGCGCCGGATGTAGCCGCTCGTAATATCCGCGACAAGTTCATATTCGGTTTTGTACGTTTCAATGTTATTGCGGATTTCCGTCAGCGTTTCGGCCGTTATATCAATGGCCCGCTGCAGCGCCATAATCTCAACTTCTTGTTTTATTTGGCGCAGCCGCGCAATGTGTTTCCGAATGTCGATTAGCTCCAAGCTACGGTGTTTTTTAAGAGCTGCCAGCAGTGCGCCGCGAGCGGGGTTGGCATAAAATCCAAAACTGTCAAAATATGCTTCCACCGGTGTTATTGTGTGCACTTTTTTGATCTTTTTGATCAAATGGTCAAGCTTGTTCCAACCGGCGTGGTGGTCCAAAATTTCTTCGATCCCGGACGTTGTTTGCAACGCCTTAATATCAACTGCCCCGTCCCACAAATCGCGGTGTTCGGCACGCGGCGGCATAATTAAAAACGTCACTTCTGAGCCAATTACCAAAATGTAATCCGGCTCTTCAATGCCTGTCAAATACCAAAAGTTACTGTCCTGGCGGAACGGAAAAGTTGTGTCAGAGCTGCGCTGCAGCAAACCATTGGCCGACAAAATAATCAGCTCAGCTTCGCTAGACTCTAAAAGCCGCTGGCGGTTTTTGCTAAAAAACTCACTGGTGAATTCCATAATTTGTCATTATACAGTTTTGCTTGCCAAATAATAGTTTAGGGACGGCCGTATTGCCGCCCCTTTTCTTGGCAGGCCTTAAATTATGAAGTAAGATCCTCTTTTTGCAAAAGTCCAAGCTGATGCAATAAAAGCTCATTAGGTAAACTGTCTTGCTCTATCCAGTTTATTTGTTGCCTTATACGAAACAGTATCCGGTGCGCAAATGGATTAAAATCCATGATTGTACGGAACAACTCATCGGAGTGCGCCTCGTCCAAATTTGCGAGGTCAATCGCCTCCATAAACGTAGGTGTCTCTAGTCCCGAACCCAACAAATCACGTAGCCCAAGCTTGTTTGCAATTCTGCCTAATAAAAACGGTACAAGCTGGATGTATGCCATTTTCTCATCGTGTTCTTCGGCAGTCATTTCTACAATCTTTAGTCCTAGTTCTTCCCATGTGCCAAGCAACTTATCCGCTTTTTCACCAACTTTTTTTGTAACTATGACTGTTTTTCCCGCTACACTTTTAGTTGCGCTTTGCGGACCAAAAAGCGGATGACAATGCAAAAGCTCAGGGTAATTTGGATCCCTTCTTGCTATGACTGCCTCCGTAAACATTTTGACTGAACATGGGTCAACAATTAAAGGGGCTGGAAGTTCATCCAGTAATCCTTCAGGCCAATTTTCCTCAATAATAGGACCAAGTATCACTTCTTTTGATACAGGCCAAAAAGCTCTCGCAGGCACTGTCAAAACAACGGCATCTGGCGCCTGGTTAGAACCTCTTGAAAATGTAAAATTATCTTCCACTTTTGTGGCAGAAATACCATCAGGTGGCTGATTAACATTTGGATCAACAAACTCAATCTCCGCACCAGGAAACATATGCCTCCCCATTAGCTGGCCCATTGGTCCAAAACCTACAAAACCCACACTTTCAATCGTATTTCTCATCTTAAAACTCCAATATCTTCAATTAGACGTCCTGGGATAATACCAAACGCTCGGATTCAGACTTTTATTTAATTTTGCCAAGCGTTATAAGGTATCTAAGTGTAGATACTGGTCTTCCGTAACATAATACGGAGCGTTGCGCATTGAAAGGCGGCGGTATGTAAGGCGGTTCATTAACGACAATTATAGTATGTATTCAAATATTGTCAAATACTCTTTTTGTAAGCTCGTAAGTATTGTTTTAAGATCGCGGCTTTGCTTTCGCCCACAACTTTAACAAGCTCAAAGTCCCGTGCCTGCTGGACGCCTTTATAGCTGCCAAATTCGCGCAGCAGTTTTTTGCGCGTTGTGGGGCCAATTGTTGGGATGTCGTCAAGCATGCTGCCAACATTCCGCGCCCGCTTTAGCACTGTGTGGTAACTCACCGCAAATCGGTGTGATTCGTCACGGATGCGCTGCAGCAGTTTAATAATGTGCGAGTTGTTAGGCAGATTCACCATCCAAAAATCGTCCGATTCCAAAATAACACCGTTTAGTTCACGCACCTTGGCTTCGTTAAGCTTTACATGCGGCCAGTCTTTTTTAATGACAATTTCCTCAAACTGCTTAGCCAGGCCAATAGCCGGCAGCTTAATTTCATGTGCACCCAAAATTTCCAGCGCGCTGCTCAGCTGGCCTTTGCCACCGTCGATTAAATATAAATTTGGCATGCCCCACTGCTTTACATTTGGCTCGTGCAAGCGCCGCTCCATTACCTCACGCATGTGGGCAAAGTCGTCGTTGCCGGGGATGCGCATTTTAAACTTGCGGTATGCTGCTTTGTCCGGCAGCCCACTCTGGAAAACCACCATGCTTGCAACTGTATCAGTCCCGCCCATGTGGCTGATGTCGTAGCCCTCGATCCGGCGCGGGATTTTGTCCAGGCCTAGTAGCTCAGTCAGGTCGGCCAGGCCCGCGTCCTTGCTCATGTCCATAAATTCGCGGTCGCTGAATACGATCTGTTTGTGCAGGCTTTCCAGCGCGCGGAATTTATTACGGTACACAGCGGCCATCTCAAACTCTTTGTTTTTGGCGGCCTTTTTCATGTCCCGCTCCATTTCGTTCATGATGCTTTTGCGCTCGCCCTTAAGATAGCGTGCCAACTGGCGGAGATTTGCGCGGTAATCTTCCAGGCTTGTTTTATTTTGCTCCAGCCCGGGGCTAAGGCCAATGTGATAATCCAGTGTTGCACGCTTGGCGGCTTTGGCCGGCTTTTTCCAGTCAAACGGAAAAATCCGCCGCAAAAACTTGAGAGCTTTTCTAACACTGTAGGCGCTGTAATACGGCCCAAAATACTGCGCGCCGTCATCCAGCGGCCGGTGCTCAAGTGAAACTGTCGGATGGTCGTTTTTAATATCTATCCGCACAAAACTTAAAGATTTATCGTCTCGCAGCAAAATGTTGTACGGCGGCAGATATCTGCGGATAAGTTCGGCTTCCAAAAACAACGCATCAAGTTCTGTCTCGACCTCAATCCAAGTGGTATCAAAAATTTCTAGCACCAACGCGTCGGTTTTTGGGTCGCGAACCCGGGATTTTTGAAAATACTGCCGGACACGCATATTGAGCCGCGCCGCTTTCCCAATATAAATAATCTCCCCCTTGGCATTTTTATGAAAATACACACCGGGGCCTTTGGGCAAGGTCAATAACTTTTTCTGTAGTGCTTCGTTCACTTATCTATTATAGCAATATCAATACCCGTTATGCGCAAGGATCAAGGGTTGGCACTTCATGCAAAACTATATTGTGAGGAAGTATAACCGAGCCATAACATGCATGTGCTTGTTCTGACGTTTTTCCATAGCTTCCTTCCAAAAATTCAATCCAGCCTTCACCCTTATATGGCGTTGGCGCTTCTTTGCCATTTGCTAATGTTACTTGAGTCGTTTCAGAAGTGTTGCCGTTGCTAATACGGATTGATGGCAAAGTTCCGCTATCTCCACCAACTAAACCTTCGCCAAAGTTAACTCCACCACCAACTACACTGCCTACGACAGGTGCAGCGGTAGCTATCTTATTATGTAAACTTACGCCAGCCTCGTGAGTATCACCGTTATTTGCAGCAATTAGTGCGCCAATTGCCGCACCACCAATAAGCCATAAAGGTATAGCGTGACGTTTCTTTAAAGTATTTCCAATTTTTCCCATACAAACTCCAAGGTTTATTGTTTAATTATACCACTTTGGTCTAATGACCTGCAGGCGGGTTTGTGACCAGATTTGTGTTAGGATCGCCATCACCTAACGCAGTCGCTTTGCATGTCGGATCATCCCAAGGCAGTTCAACGGGTATCCCCACCATTCCCTGCAGCTTATCAACTCCAAGTGTTAGCGCGTGGTCTGCATTCCCATCAATTGACCCGGTATAAAGAGGTGGGGTCATTTCGGACAACTCTAGTTTTAATTCCTTCACGCTATCGTGCCATTCAGTCATTTCAGCATTTGTTTTGAGAGTGTCTGAATTAACAAAATAATGCAAAATTTCGCAGCCTGAGCCATCACTTAAATCTTTTTTACCCTTCGGGATTGTTAGTGTAGTGACAGTTGAGGTTTCAGAAGTCCCTGAAGTGCTACTTGTTGACGATGCAGCTACTGGAGTTCTTGGCTGGTCTGCACGATCAAGAATTGCCCCCCAACCAACAGCACCCAGTATTACGCCTAAACCAAGCGCCCCAGTCGCAATTCTACGCCTCTTATGACGGTTTTTAATTTGTGTTTCATCTAGTGGGATATCACTTACTTTTTCTGAATACCTACTAAACCCTACATAAATTGACGAGGCAGAGATCAATACTGCACCCAAATTCATGAGCGTGTCGGGTGTGTAGTTTCTCTCCACAAGAGGTCTAATACCCCAAAAAACGCCCACAAACGCAGCGACACCAAGACCGGTCGCGCCTGCCGCTTTGCCTAATGGAATTTCGCGAGACCGGTTATCAGGAGATAAATTTTGGTCGTGGCTTTCACGTCTATTTCTTAATCTATTTGCCACAAAAAAGTATCCTTACAGGTTTATTCAATCTGTTAATTGTAACCTAATATGGTATTTTGGTCAATTATGTGAACCACTTTTAACAGATTTAAGATATTGTTTGCTGCGGCGCGGTACGAGTCAGCACAACTCCAGTTCCATATGTGTTTCTTAGACTAGGATTATCAGACTCTTGTAGAAAGACCGTATTTTGATGGGCGCTGACAGAAATATTGCGGCTTCCCCAGCCAGGCAACTCCAAGCCGCTCGCTAACGGTACACCTTCGACAACACGCATTGCGTTCAAAATAATATAGTCAGATAATGTGAGACGCGAAACTCCAATGTCATGAATAGATAGCTTATCCTGTAACCCGTCTAATGCTTCCGCCATTTCTCTGCCCGATTTTTGAGGTAACAGCCCAACTTCATGACGCTCGTTCTTGCGCGCGTCAGACTCGTTTGGAGTTACATGGCCCTTCCCTATAAGTGCCCGAACTACCATTACCTCGCCTTCGTGATTTGGGTAGCCATTGCTCTTAAGCCAGTTTTCACCGCCAAAAGTATTAAACTTAAAACGATTTTCATAAGTCCATGTACTTGTCCGTCCGTCTGTATGCAAAAGCCCCCTGTACTGTGGTCCTCGTCGGCCGAAAAACCGCATTGCGCTTGCGTTCCGCATGAGATCAGCGGCAGCAAACCCTGAGCCACTTAGTGACGGAAAGGGCTCAAGCGTAGTCACGCTGGGCAAATCATATGTAGGGTTAACATACCGTGCAGTATGTTCAGGATTACGGACAAATTCTAGCGCAACATCTAGCGGTGATCGTTCAACCCTACGTGTTTTAGGGTCCTCAGACACTACCTTTTTCTTGTTTAAATCATCACGAAGTTCCGTAAACTCCCGTACAAGCCATTCCTGCGCCTGATCTCTATCCTTTACAATTCCTAAAAGAGTTGTGGCTTCCAAGGCAATTTGACCTTTTTCGACAGGGTCGAATTTAAACCCATATGCTTCCTGTGTTTTTTGCGTAGAAGCATCGCTATCCCTGTATGGAGACTTTAGGTATAACAGATTAAAGCCATTGTTTGACATAACAGTATAATTATAGCATAATTACGATATAATTACAAGTATCTATTTTCTAATCAACGAGGTTAATGCGCAGGCTTCGCACACAATGTGCAGGCGGCGGCGGATGTTGGTACTATTGATTTGGTTGCTAGTTTTTTTGCCGCATTTTTCGCACATGGCAATGTCTTTAGAATCTCCAGAAAAGCCCAGTTTCATGCGTTTATCAAACACAAACAGCTTCCCTTCCCAATATCCTTCATCCTTATATGCTTCGCCGTACTTTACAATGCCGCCGTCCATCTGATAGACCTCTTCAAAACCTTTTTCGATCATAAGCGCGCTCAAAGTTTCGCATCTGATACCGCCGGTGCAGTAGGTCACAACCGGCTTTTTCTTGATTTCGTCGTATTCTGGCTTGTCTAGCTCGGTCATGTACTCTTTGAAGGTATTTACATCTGGTACTACGGCATTTTTAAACTTGCCTATGCTGGCCTCGTATTTATTGCGGCCATCAAAGAAAACAACGTCGTCGCCCCTGTCCTGGACTAATTTATGGACCTGTGAGGGCTTTAGATGCTTGCCACCCCCAATTACACCATTTTGACCCACATTGGGCTCCCAGCCGAGCGTGACGGTCTCAGAGCGCACCTTGATGCTGAGTTTCGGAAAATCGTCGGCACTGCCGTCGCTCCACTTATATTCGATCTCACCGAAGAGAGAGTGCTCGTTCATGGCCTTTTTGTAGGCTTTTAGGGCCTTAATATCTCCGCCAAGAGTCCCATTTAACCCCTTGCCGCTAATCAAAATTCGGCCTTTTAACCCTAATTTTTCGCATAAGGCTTTTTGCCAAAATAAGACAGACTCCGTATCTGGAATGGGCACAAATTTATAGTAGAGGATGATTTTTTCCATTTACACTTATTATAACCTCAAAATAAAATACTTGCCAGCCCGTTTACATAAGCGTATAGTGATAGATCAATAGTATTAACGAGGCGGCAAAAAACCCTGTTTGGAAACAAAAATTTAAAATAAAAGTTCTTTTGTTATTTCATTTTATTTAAGCGCGGCACCCTAGGAGGGCCAGCGCCATGCCCACATCTTCCAAAACTAAATCAAGACAAGTTGCCCGCTACTACTGGCGACACGTTAAAAAATATCCAGTAAGCTTTTTTGGCGCGCTGATTATGATTCCAGTTACTATTTTGTGCGGCCAAATTTTGCCACCGCTCATTGTTGCTAACGTTATACGTCGGCTTTCAACCCATGACTTTGTCGCGCATCAACCATGGCAGAGTTTTGGCCATTCTATTCTTCTCTACGCAGGACTAATTTTATTTACGGGTTTTGTAAGCTGGCGGATAGTTGACATATTTGTGTTTGGGCTTGAAGCAAAAGTAGAAAAAGACATCGCCAAGGAAGTCTTTAACCATATTGCCAACGAAAGCGCAGATTTTCATGCCAACCACTTTAGCGGTTCAATGGTGTCGCAGACCAACAAGCTTTTGAGCGCCTATGTCCGAATTGCCGACACTACCGCCTATACGACCATTGGGTTAATTTCATTTATCGTCTTAGTAGCCGTAATTATGCTGCCACGGGCTCCATTATTTGTTGCGTTTATTATTTTGTTTGCCTCTATCTATCTTACCGTTGCTTTTTTACTTTCAAAATCTATCCGTGAATCCGGCGCTATGCACGCAGATGCCGAAAGCCAGCAATCTGGCTACCTTGCAGACGTCGTCGGAAACGTTATGGCCGTAAAAAGTTTTGCTGGTGAAGATTTTGAGGAAACAGAATTCGAAAAACGTACCGAATTTACTCGTAGCAAATTAAAAGCGCTAACGCGAGCCCACATGAAACAAATGTTTTATTTTGGTGCTGTGTCGCGCACCACGCAGACAATGGCTTTAGCGCTCGCGATCGTAAGTATTGTGAGCTTTAAGGCTGACCTAGCCACCGTGTTTTTGATCCTAAGCTACGCATCCAGCATTACCGAGCAACTTTTTAGCTTTAGCAACTCTGCTCTTCGCAACTACAACCGCTCGATAGGCGACGCCAGTGCAATGGTTCAGATTTTAAACAGTCCTGCTGAAATAAAAGACCCAGTAGAGCCCGAGACTTCACGCATGAATGAGGGGGCGATTAGTTTTAATGACGTCACTTTCAGGCACAAGGGAGCAGCCTCAGCTATTTTTGACGGTCTTAATATTAGCATTAGCCCTGGTGAAAAGGTTGGGCTGGTTGGGCATTCGGGCTCTGGTAAAACTTCGCTTACCCGGATTTTGTTACGCTTTTCTGACATTAACGGCGGCGCGATCTTGATTGACGGACAAAATATTGCCAATGTTAAACAATCCGACCTGCGCCGCAACATTTCATATGTGCCGCAGGAACCGATTTTGTTCCACCGCACTATTTCCGAAAACATTGCCTACGGCCAGCCCGACGCCAACCCAGAAGAAATTATCGCTATTTCCAAAAAGGCGCACGCGCATGAGTTTATTAAAACCCTGCAGCACGGCTACGACACCGTGGTTGGCGAACGCGGTGTCAAACTTTCTGGCGGGCAGCGACAGCGGATTGCCATTGCCCGGGCGATGATTAAAAACGCCCCAATATTGGTGTTGGACGAAGCCACCAGCGCGCTAGACAGTGAAAGTGAGGCGCTGATTCAGGACGCACTGTGGAAGCTCATGGAAGGCCGCACCGCCATCGTCATTGCCCACCGCCTGAGCACCATCCAAAAAATGGACCGGATTATTGTGCTGGGCGACGGACAAATTGTTGAAGAAGGCAGCCACAAAGATTTGTTAAATAAAAAAGGCGTTTACGCCAAGTTATGGGAGCGCCAATCAGGCGGCTTCTTAGAGGATTAATATGAGCAAAAATAAGAAAACCTATTACTCAATCCAGACGTTTTACCGTTACGTGCGCAACTACAAGCGGCGCTTCGCAACTGTTTTTATTGTTTTTGTTTGTTCAAATATATTGCTTGCACTAATGCCGTTATTTATTGGAAAACTTGTTGGAGTATTGGCAGCTAACCCTGTAAACGGACACCAAGCAGTGATATATGTATGGCTGCTAATTATCTGCAGCAGCGGCCACAACCTTACCTGGCGTTTGGGTGAATTTGTACATATGAAGCTGATTTTACCGCTTGGCTATGAGTATGAAAACGTGTTATTTAAACAGGTTATAGAAAAACCCTATCCATACTTTGTCGACAAATTTACCGGCAAGATTTCTTCTTATATCACCACAATATCCACAGAAATACGCGGGTTGGTCGATAATCTTTTTTACGAATACACTAGCCAGTTTGTTGGGATGATTGTAATTGCCATAATTTTGACCTCAATTAACTGGCAAACCGGCGCTATATTCCTGGTTGGAATACTATGTATGTTCCTAGTGGGGCGGCGTACTATCCGTAACACTACAAAATACGAAAAAATCTCTGCAGATGTCCAATCTACTAAAAACGGTAAGCTTATCGATGCCATAGCAAATTTTGTAAACATTAAGTCATTCCAAAAAGAATCGGCTGAACTCTCAATGATTGTGGGAGAACAAAAGAAAACCATTAAAGCTGCCAATAAGTCCTATGTTTGGTCAATAATCTTCTGGGGTTCAATGGGCTTTTTTGTGCGGGATATTATGTGGCCAGCAACTATTGGCCTGAATGTTTACCTGTTTTTACACCACCAAATCTCTATTTCCCAGCTTGCGACATTGCTTTCAACAATACTTATATTCTCAAGCTCCGTATGGCAACTGGTTTGGCATCTTTCGCAGTTTAATTTGCGGCTTTCACGGATTGAAGAGGCACACCGTTATTTATTTGGTGATGAACATGCTGTCGTAAACAATAAAGAAAACCACGCTGTAATTTCTAAAACACTGGTTTTTGAGCATGAATTAAAGCTTAATAATCTATACTTTGCCTACCCAGATAAGCTCGATACCAATGTGCTTAATAATATTAATCTGAGCCTTAAAAAAGGCGAAAAACTCGGTATTGTAGGGCGAAGCGGTAGCGGCAAAACGACGCTTACCAAACTTTTGCTGGGTTACTACGAAATATCTGGAGATCAGATTTTGCTTGATGGCAGTAATATTAGCGGACATGACCTTGCGAAATTAATTTCATACGTACCACAAGACACAAGCTTGTTTCATCGCAGTGTGGCAGAAAATATCGCCTATGCGACGGACCAGGAGGTTACCCGTGCGGATATTATTGAAGCCGCTAAAAAAGCCCATGCCCACGAGTTTATTTCGCAGATTAGCGATGGTTATGACGCACTGGTTGGGGAGCGCGGCGTAAAACTTTCGGCAGGACAACGCCAAAGGATTGCCATCGCACGCGCGCTCTTGGACAACAAGCCATTGTTAATTTTAGACGAGGCGACAAGTGCGCTCGACTCTGAGAGTGAAGTCTTAGTACAGCAGGGCTTGGAAGCTTTATGGGAACACAAAACGGTCATTGCCATAGCCCACCGGCTTTCTACACTGCGGCACATGGACAAGATTATTGTTATGGACAAAGGGCAGATTGTCGAACAAGGCACGCACGAGGAACTTCTAAAAGCTAAGGGCACTTACGCAAAGCTATGGAACCACCAATCCGGCGGTTTTATAGAAGAGTAACTGGTACAATAACGTTATGTCTACAGGTATAAAAACACTTCAAATATTTGGGTCGCATATGCGAAGGCACAAACTGATCGTGTTTATAAGCTCGTTACTCGGACCAGCCTATATGCTCCAGACTATTGTGGCCCCGTTTTTTGTAGCCAAAATTTTGGGTCAATTAGTAGCGCACCATCAAGTTAGTACAAGTTATATATGGCTAACGGCTTTGTCGCTATTTTTTGGCGCAACCATGTGGTACTTAGCGGATACTTACGGTTCAAAGCCAACGGCGCTTCAGATAATTCGCGATATTCATACCAAAAGCTTTGATGTGTTGCTTAACCAAGAATACGACTTTTTTAACGACAACTTTGGCGGCTCATTAGTTTCCCAGGCAAACCGGTTCGCGAAAGCTTTTGAGCTGTTTCATAACACCCTTTTCTTGGATATGATTGGACAGCTATGGTCGGTGGTTATTGCGCTGGCAATCATGTTTTATTACAGCGTGCCGATTGGACTGGCCGTTTTGGTGTGTTGGCTGGGCTCCGTAGGCATTGTTATCTACCTCGCCATCAGGCGCATGCCAGTCCGAAGGCGCGCTGTGGCCGAAGAAACCAGGCAAACGGGTGAATTGGCCGATTCCGTCACCAACGCCGTGACTGTAAAAACCTTTTCTGGCAAAAAATATGAGGCTAAAAGATATAGCCTTACCAACACTGCCAGGATGAAACTTTTTGACAGAAGCTGGACCGTTGGCGTCCGAAACCATTATGCTGTGCAGCTTTTGTGCGGCCTGTTGCAAGTTATCGTCGTTGTTGGCGGAATTCGCGCCGTGCAGTCGGGCAGCGTGAGCCTGCCTATCTTCCTTTTGTTTGAAGTCTATGTTCTCCGCATTGTCGACAGTATCGCAAAGACCAGCCTGTTTGTTAGGCAGTTTGAAGGCCTGCTTGGTGACGCTCATGAGATGACTGAGCTTCTAATGCGTGAAGCAAAAGTTAAAGATCCTGATCATCCAGTGGCGCTAAAAGTAACAAAAGGCTCTGTTGAATTTAAAGATGTTTGTTTTGACTACGGCGGCCAAAGCAACACCTTGTTTAATTCACTAAACCTTATGATTACTCCTGGTGAAAAAGTTGGTCTGGTAGGTCCCAGCGGAGGCGGCAAAACCACGATTACAAAACTGTTGCTGCGTTTTATGGACCTAAGGTCTGGTGAGATTTTGATTGATGGGCAGGCTATTGCTGATGTCCGCCAGGACGATTTACGAAGCGCGATTGCCTATGTCCCTCAAGATACACTGATGTTTCACCGCTCGATCAGGGAAAATATCCGCTACAGCAAACCAGGCTCCAGCGATGAAGAAGTCGTTGCAGCCGCCAAAAAAGCTAACGCCCATGATTTTATTGAAACACTGCCGCATGGCTACGACACTCTTGTTGGTGAACGCGGGATAAAACTTTCTGGTGGTCAAAGACAGCGGGTGGCGATTGCCCGGGCAATATTAAAGGACGCGCCGATTTTGATTTTAGACGAGGCAACAAGCTCATTGGATTCTGAAAGCGAAGTCCTTATCCAAGCAGCACTAAAAGAACTCATGATGGATAAAACTACCATTGTCATTGCCCACCGCCTCAGCACCATCCAGCGCATGGATAGGATCGTGGTGTTAGACAAAGGCACAATAGTTGAAGAGGGCTCGCATACAGATTTGCTTAAGAATAAAGCCACCTACGCACGGCTCTGGGCGCACCAATCCGGCGGCTTCTTAGAGGATTAAAATGCAAAAAGATGTCTCGCGTTTTTTAAACGAAGAAGGGCAAGTTGTTACTTGGCCTAAAAAGCATGCCGACAAAAAGCTTGTAATGGAATATATCGTCGAAAAATTCGAACTTGAAAAACCCTACACAGAAAAAGAAGTTAACGAGATAATAAACCAGTGGCACACCTTCCAAGATTGGCCATTACTGCGGCGCGGCATGATAGATGCAGGCCTTATGACACGCGACATCGAAGGCCACGAATACCTCCGCCAGCCTATGTAAGACTAGGGTTCACTGGCTTAGTGCAGCTTGTGCGTATAGCCGAGAACCGTATTCGGAGTGTACAGAGAAGTACATGGAGAAACGGATCGCAGGCTTACGTGCAAGATGTGCAAGCCAGTGAGGCCAGAGCGCTATTCAGCCTGTTCGGCGGCGGGTTCGTCAGCGTCCGCTAAGCCATTTTCTGATGGAACTTGAGCAGCAGATTCAGCGTTTTCAGCTTCTTCGGCAGCGGCTTCAGCCATCTGGTCTTTTGGTTCTTCGACAACAGCCAAAGTCTGATCTGGATCGGTCAAAATCTTAACGCCGGTTGGCGCAATAATATCAGCTACAGAAAGCTTATCGCCAATTTCGGCCAGCTTGGCGCCGTCGATTGTGAGAGCGTCAGGAAGGTTGGCTGGAAGAGCTTCAACTTCAACAGTATCCATTGGGCGGAGTACAAGCAAGCTAACGCGCTCAGCAGGAATTTCGCCTTCAATATGAACTGGAATTTCAGCAACAACGGTTTCGTTCTTGTTGATGGCGTGGAAGCCAACGTGGCGCACCCAACCCTTGGTCGGGTCGATGTCAACGTCTTTGATCATGGCAAGATAGTTCTTGCTGCCAAGAGATAATTCTACCGGGTGGTGCTTACCGGCTTGGCGGTAAACTTTAGTTAGTTCGGTAAAAGACGCGCTGACCGCAACCGAATCATGTCCACGTTCGTATACGTTTGCAGGAACCATACCGCTGCGGCGAAGAGCTTTAACGGCTTTGCCCATTTCGGTACGTTCTGTAAGTTTCAGCGTAATTTTGTCGCTGCTCATTGTTATAACCTCTTTAAACTTATTTAATTACTAGTACTCATTATACCAGATTTTCCATCTTTTCGCTTATGAATTTAGAGATCGTTTTGATGAGACCTCATGGTATCATTGAGGTAATGTTTGGAATCTCAATAGAAAGTTTGCTTCAAAGTGGTGGTTTACTAGCCGTTGGCGCCATTATTTTTGCCGAAGGCGGCCTCCTGGCTGGCTTTTTCTTGCCCGGAGACACCCTACTTTTGAGTGCCGGCTACTTTGCATCTGTTGGCAAATTACCCCTTGGCTGGCTGTTGTTTGTAGTCATTGTATCTGGGATCATTGGCGACAACACAGGATACGAAATTGGCAAGAGAGCCGGCCGCAAACTTTTTAGAAAAGAAGAAAGCACCTTTTTTCACCCGGACCAGCTTAAAAAAGCAGAAGATTTTTATGAAAGACACGGCGTTAAGACAGTTTTGCTTGCCCGGTTCGTCCCTGTAATCCGCACATTTGTGCCGGTCGTATCCGGAACTACCAACATGGACCGCAAAAAATTTGCCCTTTATAACGCAGTCGGTGTGATCGCCTGGGGCACTGGTGTCACAATGCTTGGTTATGTCTTAGGCAGAATAATCGGCGCAAAGGTCCAAAACATCGACAAATACATCCTAGTCGTCATTCTGCTAGTAATGGCCATCACTATCGGCCCAGCCGCCTATCACCTCATAAAAGCCCAAGTCCACAAACGCAAAAACTCCTAATTTAAACCGCCCTCTTTTTCAATCTTTTGTAATAGTTCACCGACGATAAAATATATACATTCACCAACACGAAACTGTCTTAAATCACGCGGATCTGGGGGTTGTTCAAGTACAAAAGCTGCTAATTGTGTTTCCGTAGGTAAAAAATCCCAATATTTTTCGCACTCGTTAACAAAACCCAAACCTTTTTCTGCCGCTGCTAACATCCCTGGGTTATCAATATAAGTCTTCTTTAGCGCACTCCGACTCATGCCTACAGCATACGCTTGAGAAACTGCCCTGTATATGAATTTTCTTGCTTAGCAACGTGCTCTGGTGTGCCAGTGGCCAACACATTACCGCCCTTTTCGCCGCCTTCGGGGCCCATATCAATCAACCAATCGGCTGATTTAATTACGTCCAAGTTATGTTCAATAATAACCATTGAGTTGCCAGCGTCAACAAGCGCGTGCAGCACTTCCAATAGCTTTTTAACGTCCGCCATGTGCAGCCCAGTTGTTGGTTCGTCCAAAATATAGAGCGTGCGCCCAGTCGGCCGGCGGCTAAGTTCGCTCGCAAGCTTAATGCGCTGCGCCTCACCGCCGCTAAGCGTTGTGGCAGGCTGTCCAAGGCCAATGTAGCCAAGACCCACATCGGTCATAGTCTGCAGTTTGCGGGCAATGGCTGGCAGGTTTTCAAAAAATTCCAAAGCTTGTTCTACCGTCATTTCCAAGACATCGCTGATTGTCTTGCCCTTGTAATGAATTTCCAAAGCTTCACGGTTGTAGCGCTTGCCATGGCAGACTTCGCATGGCACATAAACATCCGGCAAAAAATGCATTTCGATCTTGATAATACCGTCACCTGCACAGTTTTCGCAGCGGCCGCCTTTTACGTTAAAACTAAAACGTCCGGCTTTGTAGCCGCGGATTTTAGCTTCTGGCGTTGTGGCAAAAAGTTCACGGATTGGCGTAAACAAACCTATATAGGTTGCAGGGTTGCTGCGCGGCGTCCGGCCAATTGGCGACTGGTTAATGACAATTGCTTTGTCGAGGTGCTCAATGCCTTCAATATCGTCGTGGCGGCCCGGGACTAAGTTGGCTCGCATTAAACGTGCCTGGAGTTCTTTGGCCAAAATGTCATTGATAAGGCTGGACTTGCCAGAACCGCTGACGCCGCTCACAACCACCATTTCACCAAGCGGAATCTCGACATCAACGTTTTTGAGGTTATTTTCGCGCGCGCCTTTAATAACAATGTTTTTACCGTTGCCCTTACGCCTGTTTTTTGGCACCGCAATCGACTCTTCGCCGCGCAAATACTGCCCGGTAATGCTGCCTTTTACTTTAGCGACTTCTTCTGGCAAGCCATGTGCAACTACATGGCCTCCGTGTACGCCGGCGCCCGGACCAATGTCTACCAAAAAGTCGGCAGTACGAATGGTTTCTTCGTCGTGTTCGACCACAATCACGCTGTTTCCAAGGTCACGCAGATGCTTAAGAGTCTTAATAAGCCGTTCGTTGTCGCGCTGGTGCAGGCCAATTGAAGGTTCGTCCAGCACATACAAAACGCCCATCAAGCCTGATCCAATTTGGGTTGCCAAACGGATACGCTGGGCCTCACCGCCGCTTAGACTGACAGCACTGCGAGCGAGGTTTAGGTAGTTTAAACCAACGTCCTGCATAAACTTTAGCCGGGCATTAATTTCTTTGCAGATCTGCTCGGCAATGTGCATTTCTTTGTCATTTAGTTTGACATGTTTAAAAAATTCAATCGCGTCGTCAATCGAAAATTCACAAATATCCATAATCGAATGCTTCGCCACGGTAACGGCCAAAACTTCGGGCTTTAAGCGGCGGCCTTTGCAGACAGCGCATGGGCGTTCTTGCATAAAGCGCTCAATGTCACGCCTAATAAAATCACTCTCGGTTTCTTTGTGGCGGCGCTCAAGGTTTGGAATTACGCCTTCATAAGTTGTCGAAAAACTGCGGCCCATCCCCAAGCTTACACGGTAGGTTTGCTCACCCGTGCCGTACATTAAAATCTGCATATGCTCTGGTTTTAGATCAGCCGTCGGTGCTTGCAGCGAAAAACCGTAGGCATCAGCCACGGCCTGGAGTTTGCGCATATACCACGCGTCAACATTAATGCGGTTAAACGGACGGATTGCGCCCTCGGCTATAGAAAGCCGGCCGTTTGGGATAACCAGCTCAGGGTCGACTTCCAGGCGGTTTCCAAGACCAGTACAAACCGGGCAGGCACCGTGCGGCGAGTTAAAGCTAAAAGTCCGCGGCTCAAGATCCGGGATCGAAACATCAGGGTGGTCAATACAGGCATATTGCAGCGAGTAGATCGAGTCTTCCTGAGTGTCGGCATTATGTACTTTTAGTTTGCCTTCGGCCAGATCCAGCGCCGACTCAACACTTTGGGCCAAACGGCTGCGGCTGGCTTCGTCATTTACCAACCGGTCAACCACAATTTCAATCGTGTGCTTATATTTTTTATCAAGATCCGGAAATTCATCCAAACTGTAAACAACTCCGTCCACACGGGCGCGGGCAAAACCAAGGCGCATAAACTGCTCTGGGATGTGTTCAAAGGCGCCTTTTTTGTCTAGTACAACCGGCGCCAAGACCATAAGCTTAGCGGATTCGGGCAGGCGGGTAATCTGGTCAATAATGGCCTGGGTTGTCTGGCGCGTTACCGGCTTGCCGCACACAGGACAATGCGGAATGCCAATGCGCGCAAACAACAGGCGCAAATAGTCATAAATTTCCGTGACAGTCGCGACAGTACTGCGGGGGTTCCGGCTTGTCGATTTTTGGTCAATTGAAATTGCCGGTGAAAGGCCGTCGATCTGGTCGACGTCCGGCTTTTCCATAATCCCTAAGAATTGACGGGCATAGCTGCTGAGCGACTCAACATAACGGCGCTGGCCTTCGGCATAAATGGTGTCAAAAGCCAAAGAAGACTTGCCCGAACCAGAGAGCCCGGTAATAACTACAAGTTTATTGCGCGGAATCTCAAGATCCACGTTTTTAAGGTTATGTTCCCTCGCCCCCTTGATGGTAATGACTTCACTCATAGGACATTAATGCTAGCATAATTTCATAACTTTTTCTAGTCCCTAAGAGCCCTTAATGGTTAAGTTGCTATACTTAAGCCATGGCCAAGTCCAGAAACATCTTAAAAATTGCCGCGCTCGATGGTTTGGCGGTTTTATGCTTTGTGGGCGTTATTTTGTTTGGCTGGCTGCCAGGCCCTGGTGGCATACCGCTTTTTTTGGCCGGATTAGCACTTTTGGCCGTTAATCACGACTGGGCCGAGCGTTGGCTGGAAACCGCTAGGCATAAGGGCAAGAGCTTTAAATCAATTTTATTCCCTGATATTCCTTGGATCCGCCACCTTTATGATTTTGCTTCTGTCTTTTTGTTTTTAGGCGCTTCGTATCTGTTTTTTACTACCAAAAACCACTTTTTAGCGGCGGCTAGCATCGCGGTAATATGCTTTAGCGCTTTTGTTTTTTTGGTTAACAGGCAGCGCCTCGACAAAATCCTTACCAAGTTAAAAACAAAAGCATAAGCATATTTAATAATCTAGTTGCTTTATATGCTATTTAGTTGTATACTCCTGTTAATTAATCAGGTGGTTCTTCTAAATGTTAACTTTCATCGTCTTGGGATATATCCCCGGTACTCACGCGCAACTGACCTTTAATATGCTTCTCTTAGTAGTCACTGCTTTTATGGCTCCGTTTATTATTGTTAAGCTTGCGCACTTTATTGCATTTCATCACCGCACTCACCAGTTATTTCTAGACATCGTCTCTATCTAGTCACAGATCCCACACCAGCTGTGAGGTCACTCGTCCATATCTAATGGTTCAGGCATAATGCTTTCACCGTACAGCTGTAATTCTTCTAAAAGATATTGCTGGGCGCTAGTCAGGCCGGGACGCTTGGCAATTTCACTAATACGCATAAAATATTTGCTAAGAGCACTCTTATCCCCGCCGCCAACCAGCTTATTAAATCGGAACTTTTCCCAAATTTCACGCTCTTCCTGGCTTAAACTTTGCGGATAATTTCGTGCTTTATAAAGCGGGAAAAGCGTATTGAGACGGCCGTCTTTAAACGTAAGGTGCAAGCTGCTGATCTCACTTTTTTCAGCCGCGCGCACCACGGCCATCGCAGTTTTGTCGCCGTCATTAAAAAATCCATCGTAAAGTTGGTTATCAACGTCTTTAATATCCGTCAAAAACGTTGCCTGGCGAAGTTTGTCCATAATTGCAATGGCTTTTAAAAGCCGCTCACGCAGATCTTTAATTTTGTTTAATGCAGCCCTGTTGGCGCTAATGGCATCCATATCAATCTTAAGCCGCTCTTTATTTTCGTCGTTTAAAACTCCGAGCGGCGCAACGGCGGGGCAACGGTTAAACTGCAGGGTTTTAATCGGAAAACGCTTTGTTTCGTCTTCTTCGCGTAATTGCCACAAAGTTGCAATTTCTTCCGGGGACATATTTTCGAGAAAGCCTGGGTCACGGCGCAGATCATAAACCAAAACTCCCTGCTTGCCCGGATGATCGCCCAAAGTCTGCACCACGGTAGTTTTTTCATAGGCGCTAGGATATTTGCCGCTAGTATAGACGAACGGCTGGCCGCCGTTTACTAACTCCTGCACCTTTTTCTTATCGCGCATCGAAAGCAGGTAGTCAAACATTTTGGTTTGTTTGTTGCGCAGCAGGCGTGCCACGGCAATGGTTGCATTAACGTCGCTCAAAGCATCGTGCGCAGCAGTGTGGTCCAGGTTATTAGCGCTGGTTAAGAGCTCCAAACGGTTGCTTGCTTTACCGTCCGGGCCAACAGGCCATGTGATACCATCTGGACGAAGCGCGCGCATCATACGCACCACGTCAAGCAAATCCCAGCGCCCGCGTTTATCCTGCCAGCACCATTCATAAGCGTCATAAAAGTTGCGGTAGAGCGTGTGGCGGATAAACTCGTCGTCAAAGCGGACATTGTTAAAACCAACAAAAATGGTGTCCTGGGCACAAATGTGCGACTGGAAATACTTTAAAAATTCAGCTTCGGTAATGCCTTCCGTCTGCGTTGCCTGCGGGGTAATGCCTGTAATCATGATGGCATCGGGTTCTGGCAATGTATCGTCACTAAGCTTGACCAAAATATTGTCCGGCTCACCAGTGGGTTTGAGGTTCATATCCGTGCGCTGGCCGCCAAACTGCATAATCCGCCCGCTGCGCGAATTTATCCCAGTTGTCTCAAGGTCATAAAAATAAAAACTGGCACTCATAGTAGTGCCAGTTTACCACGACAATATAAAACGAATCTATTTTAACAGTAGCTAACAAGGGTTTAGGCTGGCAAACTGCTTACTATAAGAACTTGTGCCCGAGCCTGACTGTAATGACCGGCTATTTCCAGTAAGCGTACCATCTATCGCAGTCACATCGTAGACATTGCTTGCATTGTGCGCGGCGGCATCAATAGTACCTAAGTTACTGATTGTAGTTTGCAGTTTATAGCCAGTTTGATTTTTTATATAGACTTTTCCTGTAGTACTTGAGGTCTTGCAGGCATAGACATTCCAGTCGTTATTTGGATAAAGATATGACCAATTGTACGTCCTGGCACCTGCCTGGTGGCTACGCCATACTTTCATCCCAGTAAAACCAATAGCCCCAACCACTCCTACGAAAATAACTAGCAGCAGCAAATGATGAATAATACCACCTTGGTTTTTGTTAATACTCGTCATATTTTCCTTTTTGTTTTTGCTAACTTTAAGTGAAGTATATTCCTGGGTAGATGCAAACACAAGCGTTTTTTTAAGCGCTGGCATTTTATTAAAAATAATCTGTTATTATTAGGCTGTAACATAAACGAGTAACAAAAATGAATCCTCAGAGCCCGCAACCATTGCCGCCACAAATGCCTTCTTATCAGCAGCAGTCGCCAATGCCGCCGGCGCATCAGCCTATGACAAAGCAAAAGAAGCTCATTATTGGAATTAGTTTTGGTGTTTTGGCGCTGATTGTTTTGGTAAGCATCGTCTTGGGGATAGTCCAAAATAATGGCAAAAAACACGCGCCTGTTAGCCTTATACCTGGCGCGGACAGTATTAACCTCAAGTCGCGCGATACCGAACGCGAAACAGACATTAAAGCTATGCACGGTCAGATTGAAGCCTACTGGGCACAGAACGGCTATTATCCAACGCTCGCAAACTTAAACGACTTTAATTTTTTAAACACCAACCTCAAAGGATTGGATTTGGGCGCATTGCAAGATCCGCTTGGAAATGACAGTAAAATTGTCAACTCGCCAAAAGAAAATGCTTATTCTTATGAAGTTTTGCCATCGGGTTGCGACAATGTTAAAACGCAGTGCCAAAGTTATACTTTGACCGCGACCCTGGAAGGTACATTAAATGGCGCCGGTACTTACATTAAGAAAAGTTTGAACGAATAGCGATGGACCCTACGGAAAGGGGTTTCGTACGCTAGTGCAGTTTGGACGAATAGCGAGCACCGGATTCGGAGTGTATACAGAAATACATGGAGAAACGGAGCGGAGCTATTCGTTCAAAATGTGCAACGTACGAAAGCCCCCGTGCTAATACTCAATATCCCCATAGGATCCGACGATGACTTTTTGGCCAGGTATTATGCCTTGGCGCTCAAGTTCGCGCATAATACCCATCTTTTTCATAATGTCTTTAAGCCGGCGCTCGCCTTCTTCGTCGTCGAAGTGCGTACGTGATGCAAATTTTTCAATACGGTGGCCAGTTACGGTAAAGTAATCACCGTGGTTGGTAACCCTAAAGCTGGTTTCGGTTGGCTGCAGTCGGTAGACGGGCGTGGCGTCTTCTTCGTCCTTGGCGGCTTTTTCAAGCTTTTCGATAGCAGTAACTTGTTTCTTAACCGCGTATAGTAGCTCTTTAACGCCTTGTCCGCTTTGGGCTGAGATTGCCATCAGCGGGGTTTTGGCAGGGACTAACTTTTTAAGCTGCTTTAGAAGATCAGCGACAATTTCATCATCCAGGCCTTCAATTTTAGTTATAACCACGACTTGGGGCTTGGTACTGAGGTCGTTTTTATAGTCGTGCAGTTCTTTTTGGATAGTTTTATAGGCGGCTGGGATGTCGTCTTGGTAGGCGTCAATTAGATGGATTAGCACCTTAGTGCGCTCCACGTGGCGCAAGAATTCGTCGCCAAGGCCTTTGCCTTCGGATGCTCCTTCGATAAGTCCTGGAATGTCGGCAATAAGTAACGAGCTGCCTTTGTCGACGTCAACAACGCCAAGGTTTGGTGTTAGGGTTGTAAAAGGATAATTAGCAATCTCTGGCTTGGCGTTACTGATAACGCTCAGGAGCGTAGATTTGCCAGCGTTTGGAAGGCCAACCAAACCAACATCGGCAATCATACGCAGCTCAAACACGGCGTTTAGTCGGTCACCGGCTTCACCGCGTTCGGCGACTTTTGGCGCTTGGCGTACAGAGCTTACAAAGTGAGCATTTCCAAAGCCGCCTTTGCCACCTGCGGCCACAACAAATTCTTGGCCGTCTTCATTTAGATCGGCTAGCTCAATACCGTCCTCGGTTAAGACAACCGTTCCAACTGGGACGGGAACTTTTAAATCAATACCGCTGCGGCCGTGCATACGCTGCTTAAAGCCCGGTTCGCCGTCTGGTGCTTTTAACGCGCGCTGGAAACGGAAGTTTGCCAGAGTGTTTTGATTACGAGAAGCCACCAAAACGATACTACCGCCCTTGCCGCCGTCACCACCATCTGGGCCGCCGCGGTCGATAAATTTTTCTTGCCTGAAACTAACATAGCCATTGCCGCCATCGCCTGCTTCTATACCAACGTTTACTCTGTCTACAAACATTTTTACGGCCTTTTATTAACTTCAACAAAATTCTTATGTAATTATACTACAAAAATGTCAAAAGTACTACAACCAGATCTGTTTTGATGCTATTTTCCCCGCCGAAGAAGCCAGCGTTTCTTTAAAAAAGAAACTGTTAAGGTAGATAGCAAAAATCCAATTACCGGAACCAGCGCGTTGATCCATGGGCTTATATGCACAACAAAGTGAAGATAAAAAGCCACGACCAAATAAGTCAGCACCATTATACTAAGCCGCCGCGTCCAGCTAGTTTCCCAAGCCTTATTGTCCTCGACCTGCCTATTACGCGCCTCAATAGCCAAAAGCCGCTCTTCAATACTTTTCATGGACTAATAAATGAATTTAAGAGAACCAACTGAAGGAACTAATCTATAGTCTATACGACCCCAGCCACCAGCACCGCGCGAGTCCGTCATGCTAACCTGCCCGCTGGCATTCATTTCCGAAATCCAAAAACTGCCATCATCATTAACTTGTTCCACAACAGATACATGGTTGCCGCCTTGGTTTACTGCGACCGCGCCTACCTCTGGACTGCCGCCAGTGGGCAAACCAGCGCGCTGGGCAATTACGTACCAGCTATAAGCGTTGCCAAGGTTATTTGGCACTGGGCGGCCAATCTCGGCACGGCGGTTTGAAACATACCAGGTACACCATCCATAGTCATAGCCGTTGCCGCTATAGATTGCCGTTACGACACCGCCTCCATAATTGCCCCCATAATAAGTTGTTGTCACTGGCGGCGGTGGAGCGATGCTGCCACCGGGCACGACAATACGATCGTTGGCCTTAAGACCCGTTACCTCGGCGTCGTTAAAAACCGTAATCTGGTCTTTGTTTGCAGAGTATTTGGAAGCCAGTGTTTCAGCCGTATCTCCAGTTTTTACGGTATAAACAATCCCGTCAATTGGCGGAATAGCCAAAACGTTGCCAGGAGTTAATGTCGCGGAAGTGAGTCCGTTAGACCACTTAATACTGTCGCTTGTAACACCAAACTTTGTAGCCAGGTCGCCCAAGCTATCGCCGTTCTGGACTGTGTAGTCTTTGATATCGGCCTTTGTCTTGGTTACAGAGGGTAGGATCTGCGGTTTAGGCACAACAGCATAGTCCACGACGTGCGTATTAAGGTCGGCAGCCACCGAATCAGCCTGGTTTGTAACAGCCGTTGTCTCTACCAAGTTAGTCATACGAGCAGCCGTTACAGCAATGTCGGCGGCAGATAGTGTATCTAGAGGGTTAGTTGCCTGCGAGTCAGCAACCGCGGCGCTGCTGTGTGGCATTTTATCGCTTGGATTATGCAGCACAAGCATGGCAGCCACAGCAACAATTGCCAAGTTACCAACTAATAAACCATAACGAATAAAGCGTTTGCGGTAACGCTTGACCGTTACTGTGCGGGATAATTTCGTCTTGAGTGATATGGCTGAATTTGTCGCATCTTTAGGTAATTCAGTCAAACGGGTTAGGCTACGAATAGCTTTCTCCTTATATAACTTATACACAATGCACATTCCAGGCGAAAGCCTGCGACAAAAAGTCTCAATGTATTTCTGTATACATCTCAACTTTTGTGCTCGGCTTTCATCCTGGACTGCACTATTGTGTAAAAGTTCTATCTTATTAAATGCGTATTCAACGGCTTCCTGTGTCTTATCTGTTAAACAGATTGAACACCTCTTAAAGCCGTATCTAAAAGTGTATCAACTACCCACATTATGGTCAACCCTTGCAAAAGGTTTTTAACCCCTGTTATCCACAAATTCCACCCCTGTTATTCAAAAACCCTCAAAAAACACCTTTTTCTCTACATTACAACCATAAAAGTCTGTTTTTTATGCTCTCTTCGTTTTACTCCTTGGAAGTTTCGGCACATTGATTTAGCCGCTGGAGACAGTTTTACGCTATTAAATCAACGTGCCGAAACTTCCCGCAACACTAACTGTGTAGCTTAAAGTCATGTGAAGCCCCCGGATGGGGCTTCACGGGGAGTAAGTTACGAATAAGGGATAAACGTCCGCAAGCTAAACCCCCTTGCAGCCTGAGCATGCTATCCGCACTTACGGCTAAGCTCCGTCAAAATAACAGCAAAATCCAGCCGAAGCTGTTTGAAGGCACGTTAAGTGCCGAGTTCTGCAGGCTTGCTGTTATTTTGACTGGGAGCTTACCGTTGTGCGGATCAGTCATGTCAGGCTGGAAGGGGTTTAGCTAAGAGGAGAAAACTTAAATAGTGGGTTACTGCTGGGCGCAGGTTTTGCAGTGGGCGGCTACAGCGGCTTGGTGTTCGGCAATTGTTTTGGAGAAATAGGTCTTGCCATAGTCGGAGCCGTCACCAGCTACAAAATATAGATAGTCGGTGGAAGAGGGGTGGGCTACAGCTTGAAGGCCGCTTTTGGTAACGTTGGATATTGGACCAACAGGCAGGCCGTCATGCAAAAATGTGTTATATGGGGAGGCAAAGCTGGTGTCGACAATGGAGGTATCTTTGCCCGCAAGCGCCATGCCATAAATAACAGTAACGTCGGACTGCAAACGCATACCCTGCTTGATCCGCGTTAAAAATACCTGGGCAGCTGTGGCCCGGTCTTCCTGGCTGGCAACTTCGCGCTCGACAATACTTGCCAATGTAATGGCTTGGTAGGTGGTAAGGTTTTCGGCGGCATAGGCACTACGAAGGTCGGCGGTTAAGTAACTTGCCATTTCGTCGAGCGACTGTACAACAATGGTCGTTGGGCTGGTGTCGGCGGTGCGCTGGAAAGAATCAGGATATAAATAGCCCTCTAGGCTGGCAGCCGCTGGTTTGTCCACTAGAGCCGCGTGGCCGGCGTAGTTGTTTGCGTCCAATGCTTTGTCGACATCGGCAGCCGTAAAGCCGGCGTCAATAAACGTCTTACGGATTTGGTCAATCCGCTGGCCCGGCAAGATGGTAAACAGATCAACCGCCACTTTTCCAGCTACCAAAAAGTTCGCAATTGTGCCCACGTTTTCGTCGCTGTAAAGCCTGTAAGTGCCAGCTTTTAGTTTGTCACCCAGCTCGTGACTACGGACGTATTGTTTAAACGCCCAGTCGGCCCTGATGACCTGTTTTGTCTTTAAAATCTGGGCAATTTGATTTAGCGAAGACCCAGCCGGAATAGCGACAACCACTTGGGTGTGAACGTCTGGAGTTACAGCCCGCAGGTTTTCGGTGTAGATGCGGCGGACCACAAGCAAAGCGCCTACGCCAACAACCGCTACAATAATTACAAAAATGATAAGAGCTTTGCGCAAACGATGTGAATTTTTTTTGACTTTGTATGCCATTATTTTGACTCCGTTTGTACAGCGTTTGCCAGCCAGTCATCTAAAATAATCGCCGCCGCGTATTTGTCGATGTCACCTTTTTGGTAAGGTTTGCCCAGCTCTTTTAGCGTTTCCTCGGCAGCAATCGATGTGGCCGCTTCGTCCTGCATGTGCACCGGCAATCCGCAGGACTTTTCCAGAGTTGCAGCAAAGTCACGGGCAGAACGAGTTTGGGCAGTCTCACGCCCTTCCATATCACGCGGCAATCCCACCACTACCACTTCGGCGTCGTGCTTTTTTAATAATTCCGAAATTTCTAGAAAAATGTCATCCGAAACTTGGCGGTCGATTGTAAGCAGCGGGCTGGCCATGCGGGCTTCCAAACTTGCAATGGCAACGCCGACCCGCCTGTCGCCCACATCCAAGCCAATTACATTACGGGTTGTAGCCATTTGATGTATCTTTTCCTGTAGACGGTGTTACGACCGGTTTCTTGATGGTAACGGTAATCTTTTTAACGGCTTTTGGCGTTGACAGCACCCAGAACGGTTTGTAGGTAATTGTCACACTTTTTACGCCTGGCTTGGAAGAAATAATCTGCTCGGCATCACCTTTTTTCTTGCCGCGGATTTCGTCCTTGATTGCGCCCGCGTCCAGGGTTGGACCGGATATGACAATCGCGTGCAGTGACATCTGGACCTCGGTTGGGCTCTTTTTATTAACAATATGGATCAATGCCGAGCCGAGCCCATTGTCCAGGATGCCTTCTTTGCTGGCAGTGGCTTTTGTGGAAACGTCCTTTTTGATCAATTGGTTTAGAAAGTCTGTCTTTACGCCCAAGATGTCATAAGTTGTAACAGATGTAATGGTAATGTCGGCGGTGCCTTCGGTGCCAACGGCCGGAGTTGCAGTAATGACAGGGTCGCTGATTGTTTTGGTCTCGTCCAATCCCTTTAGGCCACCCGCTTGAAGCGCGTTTGCCAGGTCGGTTGTAGCTGAAGTGTCTTGGCGGCCTTTCATTTTGGCAACAGCGGCGTCGATATCGGACTGTGCCACAACAGTAACAACACTTGTAGTACCGCCAGCCATGTCACTGCCATAAGCATTAATTCCGCTAATTGATGAAGTGTAGGCATGGGCTGGAACATTGTAGTTTGTGCCGCCAGCAATTGCAGTTACGCCCACGTCTTTGTTTAGCCCAAAAGTAGAACTCTTACAGTTTGGACCACTGAAGAGTGCTGGCTCAAGCGTTACTGCTTCGTTCGTTGTAAAAGTAAGGCTTCCATTACTAAAGCCTGTTCCGGCCGGGACGGTGTGTGAGTTGGCGTCGTTAATACAGTTAGTAAGCGTCATTGTGCCTGTGGCCTTTGTGCCATTGTCTTTCTTGCCTGTTGGAGTAGCTTTTTCGGTGTCGGTTTTCTTAACTTCTTTTTGCACGGCTGGGACCAATGACTTGCTAAGATCGAGGTCATTCAAAGCAGTATTAGCGGTAAAAGTAATGTCCGACACGCTGGTGCTGGTGTCGGTATCGATTAGTACTGTCGCTTTTGGCAGCACGACGGCCGCGAATACCCAGCCTCCAACCAACAGAATAACCGCCAAAATAACCAAGAAAAAGCTCAAACGGAAACGGTCAAAATTTGGCACCTTAAAGACTTTGGCAAGCTTCTTTTTGCCTTTAGGCGCTTCGGCATCTGGTTCTTCGGCCGTATCTACGTCGTCCAGCTCAATAGTTTCGGTTTCGTCGTCATCCAGCGGTTTGGCGGCAGCGGCAAGCGCTCCAACAGATTTGGTTTTGTCTACTTCTGGTTCATCATCTAGCGCTTCGCTAATTTCGGAGTCCATATCGTCATCACGGCGCGGCAAAAGCGGGATTTCTGGCTTACTCTGCAGGCTTTTTGCCACATGGATGCCAACTACTCCGGCAAGCGGTAAAAGTCCTGCCTCCGAGGTAATTAGCACTAAGCTTTTTTTTGCGGCAAGGGCGGACTTTTTAAGCAGCTTCATGTTGACTACACTCTGGAGCACGGTGGCGCGCTTTGGCAGCACCAAAGCTACGATCTTCTCTGGAGCGGCTTTAACCTTCTCGATAATCGCCGTAATTTCGTCGTCGAGGTCTATATATACTGTGTGCTTGCCGTTCTCACTCATACGCTTAATAGCCTATTTATTCTTTCTTTGATAGAACCGGTGGCCGGGCCTGGCTTCTGTTGGTTAATGGTATCAAGTCCAACGCGGAGCAAACCCATTGCGGTTATAAAGGTATGGTCGGTCACAGCACCTGTTTTGTCAACAATGCCCACGACTTCACTTGGTTCAATATGCTGTACTTCGGGCCGGCGCGTAAATGGCAGACTTTTGTACCAATCTGTGGAATCAAGTTCATTCATCAGCATTTCAAGGCTTGAGCCGCCTCCGCAAAGCAAAATCTTATGCGGCAAATGGTCAAGCTTGGTAAATTCTCCAAGTCCCAATTCCACGCCGCTGAGCCAAACATCCAAAGTCTTTTTTAAGGCATCGCTGATATGTTTGCGGCGGTGTTCGGGGATTTTGTGGCTTTCAATTCCCAGCTTAAACATTTCGGCCTTTTCAAAGTCCACATCCATATCGCGCTCAATCGAGCGGGTATAAGCCCGGCCTCCAATGCCAAACATTTTGGTGCCTTCAACGCCGCCTTCGTTTACAACGGCAATGTCTGTTGTGCCGCCGCCAACATCCATTAAAATGGCGCTCATACTAGCATTTTGTTCGTTGCCAATCACGCTTCTAGCCACGGCAAACGGCTCAGCGGCAACGGCCAGCAGGTCAAGGTCAAGTTCGTGGGCAGTTCTTTCAAGAGCGCCAATGTGGATCAGCGGTGCAAACGCGGTATAAAGCTGGACCAAAACATCTTTGCCCTGGAAGCCAACCGGGTTGCTAACGTTATAGCCGTCGATAGTAATGCTCACAAGCGCACTGTTAACCAAACGAATTTCAACGTCTTTGCCCCCCAGCTCCCAGGCCAGCTGCTGCTTGGCCTTTTGTTCGGCGCGTTCTTGGACAAGTTTAATAATCCGCTCAACTTCCGGCATATCAAGCGGGCTCGATGCGTTTTTGCGGGTAAATTTAACAGTAGTTGTGGTGCCTTTAACCAGCTCGCCAGCAATGCCAATAACCGTGCCGCGGACACTAACACCAGCCATTTTTTCTGCAATACCAAGCGCTGTATCGCAGTTTTTAACTACACCAGCGATATCGGCAATTGCGCCCGCCTGCATGTCGGCCAATTCTTGGTGGGCCCGGCCAACGCCTATTATCTCTATAATGTCGTCTTTAACCCGGCCAATCAACGCCTTGACGTTTTCGGTACCAATATCAAGCGCCACGATGTGCTGCGGTGCAGAATTACCCTTTTTAGAACCAGACCGTAGGCCTTTTATTTTATTAAGCATATACGCGTTAATTGTACCACGTTACAGATAGGAAAATCTCTTTAAAAATCAGTTTCTGAACGTTCAGTAACCATAAGCCCGGTGTCTGCTTCAGTTTCAGCAGTTTTTTTGCGTTCGCAACGTGTCATAGCACGCTTCATGCCTTCAACTGCCATTTCATTAAAGTCGTCTATCTCGCTAAAAACGAGGCGGTCAGTAACTCCGCAGCTTAGGCATTTGCTTGCAATGGCTTCAAGCGGCTCGTCAAACCTGTAATGAAGTTTAACCGTAATCGGGCCACCAAAATATTCTGGTTGTTCTTGTTTTACGTTACTAGCACATGCTACCAACTGGCATTCATCAACATGCATGGAAGGCAATCTTTCGAGAGACATTCCATAAAAAGGGTCAAGTCCGCCCCGGCCATATGTTTCTGTTCCGTCACTAACCATTTTAAACTAAAACGGCCTTGATACGGCGGATGCCGGCCGAGCTTGCTTCTTCTTTAATTATCTTAAACTTTTTGCCATCTTCATACAACTGCAAAGTGTGGTCAACGTGCGGGCCGCCACAGATTTCAAAGCTAAATGGCTTTTCGGCACCATCTGCTATCATTTTGTAGACCTTTACTGTTTCGCCGTAGCGGTCGCCAAACTGTCCAAGCGCACCCATTTCTTCGCGGGCTACCTTGGTTGGGTATTCGGCAAAGCTGACTTTTAGGTCTTTGCCGATCTGTTCGTTGACGATTTTTTCTACTTCGGCAATCTGTTCTGGGGTTACTTTTTCGGGGTGGCTAAAGTCAAAACGCAGGCGCTCTTCGGTAATGTTGCTGCCGTTTTGGACCACATGGTCGCCCAAAACTTGGCGTAATGCCTGGTACATAAGGTGCGTCGCGGTGTGATACTTTTTATGCATTTCAGTCTGGCCGCCAAGGCCACCCTTGAATGTGCCTTTTGCTGCCGTTTGACTCATTTCTCGCTGTTTTTGCATTTCTTGGTCAAACACCATCATAAGATTTTCTATACTATGTGTCTTCATTCCTAAAATCTGAGCTTCTTCTAAAGCAAGCTCCTTAGGATAGCCATAGGTATCATACAAACGGAACAAATCTATACCTGTAAGCGCTTTTTCATCTTTGTGCATTCTTTCCAAAAGTTTTTGGCCACTGCGGAGGGTCTGGCGGAAAACTTTTTCCTCGCGCGCCAACACTTCAACAACTTTTTGCACTCCAGCATCAACTTCTGGATAGTCATCTTTATAAAGGTTTGTAATTACGGGTACGATCTCCTCTAAAAAGTTTTGCTCAATACCAAGGTCAAAAGCCTTGCGGATTGCACGGCGGACAAGGCGGCGCATAACGTAGCCCTGCTCTTTGTTGCTTGGCGTAATACCATCCACGGCCAAAAACGTTGCGGCCCGGAGGTGATCGGCAATTACACGCATACTTTCAGTGTGGCTGTCGTAATTTTTGCCGCTGAGTTTTTCTAATGCTTCGATAATTGGCCACAAAATACTAATCTTAAAGACGTCGGAGCTGTTGATCTGGGCTGCGGCAATGCGCTCAAGCCCACCGCCAAAGTCTACGTTTTTAGCTGGCAGTTTTTCAAAACCTTTATCGGTTCGCAGATATTCCATAAAGACTGAGTTGCCGATTTCCATAAATCTACCGCAGTCGCAGTTGGGATGGCATTTTGGCCCCCATTTGGTATCGTGCGGCTGGTCAAACAAATAAAACACTTCACTGTCGGGGCCGCATGGGTCACCGATGGCAGTAGTTCCTGGTCCTGCAGTACCTCTATTCCACCAGTTCTTTTTGTCATAAAAGAATATACGGCCGCCTTGCTCACCTACTTGGTAACCATTTTCCTCGCTGCCAATATCAATTTTTTTAGCGTCCACACCTTGTTCTTTAAACAAATCCGTCCAAAGCTCTGCCGACTCTTCATCTTTTGGCACATTAAACTCCGGAAATCCGCTGCAGCAAGTTACGTACAAGCGTTCAGGATCCAAGCCAACTTCGCCTACCAAAAATTCAAAAAACCATCGAAGCTGTTCCTTTTTAAAATAGTCGCCCAGAGACCAGTTGCCGAGCATTTCAAAAAACGTCGTATGGCGATTGTCGCCAACTTCATCAATGTCCTGGGCGCGAAGGCATGTTTGGCTGTCGACCAGCCGTGTGCCGTTTTGGTGCTTTTCGCCGAGCAAGTACGGGATCAGCGGCTGCATACCAGATCCGGTGAAAAGTGTCGAAGGGTCGTTTTGCGGGACAACCAGCGCGCGCGGTATTACCACGTGGCCTTGGGCTTCCATAAATTTTAGATACTTGTTTCTAATGTCTTGAGCGTTCATCATGATTTCTACCTCTGTTATTTTACAAATTTAAAGCGGACTTAAAATGAAATTAAGTGATAGCTTTCCGCGCATGCCGTAGCAGCTCCATGATGATATGTCTTCATTGCATACTATTTTAACAGAGGTCATATCGAAGACAAAACTAATATAATTTACTGAGCGAAAGTCCGCCCCACTCAACAGCCGTAAAGCCGTTGCGTGCTGGCGCGCTAAACTGCGGCTTAACCATAGAGAAGTTGCTGTCTGATCCGGCCATATCTAAGAATACGCGGATGGTGGTGGTTGGCTTTGGAGAAATTGTTAGCGGCGCAAGTTTATTCATTTGATCTGTATTAAACCACGCGAGGCGGACGTATGGTTTGTTGGGGATGCGGGTCTGCCAATAGTCCACAAAGTCGTTAATTTCATTCTGGTTCAACCCCTGCTGGGCAAGCTGAGTGCGCATCGTAGACACCACATCGGCGTGCTTCACGACAGTCCCGGCGGTAATGCCAGGATAGTCGCCGTGGCCTGGGCCCTCCCAGAATAGCGAACCGTAAGTCTTGCCGCCAACAGTCAGCTGGCCGTTTGGCTGGGCAAAAGCCTGCCAGCCAATGGAAGGATTATATAGAGGATCAGAGATCTTTACATCAGCGCCCACTTTGACCGAAACATTCTCGGCAACAATTGGATAGAGGTACACAACCGGTTTGGCACAGCCGCCGATTGGCGCATAATCGTCGTTGGTATAGATTAGCCAACCGTTGTTTTTGTCTTTGTAGGCAAAGATTCCGTGTTTGGCCAGAAAAGCATCCAAAGTAATCGTAGCCTTGGCCTTGTTAGCAGGATCATCATTGCCAGCATAAAAATCTTTGGTTTCTTGCCACGCCTTTTGTACTGTGACGTTGCTGGTGTCTTTAAAATTGTATACGTTGCCGTTGGACGCAATGCCAGATTTAACAAAGTCCGCATCAGTGACATTATCGCCACGGCTAACAGATATGCCAGCGCCGCAACCGCGTACAATCCCACCGAACTTTCCCGTCAAGATTGAGCTGTCGTCCCATGTTATGCTGCTAAAATCTTGCTTGATTGGCGTGTAGGTCAACGAATAGTCTGTGCCGATCGCGAGTTTAAGTTTATACGATATTGCCGTTAGTCCAGTGTCGGCATATTTACGTTCGATTTTTAAGAGCGTTGTAGCACCATAAGTTTTAATGGCGGTTTCTTTTACCGATGCGTCTGCTTTTTGGTCCGGGAAATATTCGCCAAGCGACGGATACTGAAACTTTGTGGCAACTTCATTATTTCCAAGTGAAAACTGCGAAGGAATGCTCAAAGAATCGTAATGCTGTATTGTATCCACTATAACATCGGTGCGGTAGCGGTCTTTTGTGTAGCTATCGTCCTGGGCCGAATAAGTAGCGTTCCCATCCGGGTGTGTGATGACAGTTACTTTACCGTCTGGCGCTTTTTCGTACAGTTCTACAATTTCTCCACCACCGTAGTAGATGCCCATAATGATAGTGTTGGCACCATGCTTGCCCACTTCGTAATAAGAAACTTCGTCGCTGCTTTCGGTATAGTCACTTTTGTTCAAAAACCCTTGCAATGGCAGTGTTTTAGGTTCGGTGTTCCATGTTTCGCCAGTCGTTGGAGTGGTTAGGCGGGCTAGCTGCTTTTCGGCCTCAGTGGGCACGGGAGCTGCGGTCTTTGTAGCGGCTACTTTTTGGGCTGGTGCGGTGCTTGATGATGCTGGTTTGTCTTTTGAAAATACCAAATATGGGATTATGACGGCAGCAATGACCAAAATTACGGCCAGAATAATAAGCATCTTCTTTTTGCTTGGTTTTTTATCATCCATAATGCCAACAGTGGCTGCTACGGGAGTTTCTGCAGAAGTCACGGGTGCTAATTCATCCGGAGCTTTAGTTTCTTCGGGCTTGTTTACTTCGGGTTCCATGATTAATTCCTTTGTGGGGTTATGCTTATTCTCAGCATACAGCACTTTGGAGGTACCGAACAGAGGTATTTTAGATAATTATGCCGCCGCCGAGCACGTGGTTGCCACTATATAGCACCGCCGATTGGCCAGGCGTTAGGGCTCGGATATCATCGCCAAGTTTAAGGGTTGCGCCCTCAGAAGTGTGATAAATATCACAGTTCACCAATGCTGCGCGGTGCCGGGTGCGGACCTGCAGTTTGGCACCTTCTTTTGGCGGTTGGTTTATCCAATGCATGTCTCCCAATTTTAGCTCTTTGTGCCATAGGCGCTCGTCGGAAATGTCAGTCGTAACGTAAACCTCGTTCTTTTTCATATCCTTAGATGTAACGTAATACGGCAAGCCGCCGCCAACGTCCAGCCCGTGGCGCTGCCCAATGGTATAAAAAATCGCGCCGTCGTGCTCGCCAATCCTGACCCCGTTTTGGTCCAAAATGTCACCGTGTTTTTGCGGGCCAAGTTCGTTAAGCAAAAAGTCCTTAATCCCCACTTTACCAACAAAGCAAATGCCCATGCTTTCTTTTTTTGCGGCCGTTACCAGGCCGAACTTTTTAGCAAGCTCACGCACCTCGGGCTTTGAATAAACCCCCAGCGGGAAGAGCGTTTTCTGCAAGGCTGATTCAGTCACCCGGTAGAGAAAATAGGTCTGGTCTTTGTTGTCGTCCTTGGCTCGCAGCAGTTGGCCGTCTTTGGTAGCGGCATAGTGGCCTGTTGCGATATAGTCTGCGCCATCCTCAAGCGCTGTTTCCAAAAACAGCTTAAACTTTACCTCTTGGTTGCACATAATGTCGGGGTTTGGCGTCCGGCCGGCCTGGTATTCGGCCACCATGTAGTCCACAACCTTTTGGCGGTATTCGGTCTCAAAATCATACATTTTAAACGGGATACCAAGCTGCACCGCAACCCGCTTGGCATCTGTAAAATCCTCTTTCCACGGGCAAGTAAAACCGGGCAGATCCTTGCTCCAGTTTTTCATATAAACGCCCACAACGTCATAGCCCTGCTCTTTGAGCAAAGCTGCCGTGACAGAACTATCTACGCCTCCAGAGAGGCCAACATAAACTTTCTTTGACATGTTGTATTAATTATATCAAAAGAGAGTAAAACTTAATAATTAATGCGTTTTTCGGCTTGTTTCCTAAGAGAAATCAGTCTGCTCATAGACCCAAGCCAAAAACTCAATACTACCAAAGCAAAAGCCGCGATTGTCGGCCACCACAAAATAACGTTTTTTGTAGTCGGCGTGTTGGTTTTGCTAAGCTGGTCAACTTGGCTTAAAGCGCCGTTGGCCACCGCCACCAGCTGCAAAAACGAAGATTCGCCGTTGGCGTCAGTTACCTTAATAATTACCGTATAGACACCCGGTTTAGCGTATTTGTGACTAATATCAATTTCCCCGGTAAAGCTTTTACTAATTAGCTCCGTGGTTCCATCACCCCAATCCACACTTATCGCGTATGGGCCAACCCCGCCGCTTAAGATAATAGGCCAGTTTAGCGTGTCGCCTGGGTTTGCGCCGCGCTTGGCAAAGTCGCTCGTTAACGCCACGCGCGGACCGGAGTTATTGAAGCCGGTTGGCGTAAAGTTGACGGTAACGGTATTAGAATCGGGACCTGTTTGGTCCAGAGCGTCATAAACACGGGCAATAAGCTCGTTCGAGCCGTTAAACAGGTCGGTAGAAATAGAAAATGTACCATTGGCACACTGTGTAGAACCGGCAAAAATCCCATTTTTGAAAAGTTTAATCAGCAAAGTGCCGTCACAGGTACCCCCAACTTTAACCGGCAGCGTATCAAAGCTCTGGCCGCTGTTTGGAAAAGCTATATGAGCCGCGTTTTTAGGCGGCGGGCCAGGAATCTCGGCGTTTAGGCCCGTGGAACCAGATTGTGGGTTCGTGACGGCATAAACAGGTAGTTTGTGCGTCATAAGCATTATGCCAGCAGATAGCGACAGAACAGACAGAAAGCCCAGGAATGTAAAACGTAAACTAAAAATACGTTTGTTTTTGTTTGCCATATGATTGATTATAGCAAACCTTTTATGCTTACCCACACTTACCGCCAATATTACATTTTAGTACTTAGCTGCGTGTGCGCTTTGTGCGGCTTTTTTGAATTTTTCGGTAAATCATATAGATAGCGCCTAGCACTGCAAGGATAAAAATTATCACTAGTGCTAATACCCAGAAAGGAACATACCAAAAGCTAGCCTTTGCGGTAATAAGTTCACCATTGGATGGATTGTAGCCATAACCGGCAGTAACCGTGTAGTATCCAAACCACTTGCTATTTTTAAGCTTTGTTTCAAATTTTCGGATACTTGCTGGCAGGACATTAGATTTCGGCTCGACATTGTTAATTTCTTCTTCAGCCACTACTTTGCCCTTGCTGTCTTTGACCTGGATTTTGCCAAATGGTTTTTCGTGAGTATCACCGTCATTCTTGAAGCGGGTAATTATACTTACTGGCCCCCCAGTAATAACTTTTTTAATAGAACCATTAGATGCGGCTCCAAATTGCAACAGCTGAAGGTGCTCATTAATATTTCCAGGGACGTTTACTAAAAATAATGAACCAACGCTTGCTGCAAGCGAGACATTAGCACCAGCAACGGTTTCAACTGGCAAGAAGCGAATAGCGCCGTAATAGCCACCAGCTGCTGCATTTGAAGGTATGGATATTACAACCTTAACCTCTTTGCGCTCGTTTGGTGCCAAGTCAACTTCGGCTGGATCAGAGACAAACCTCTTTAGGCTATGGCTTGGAGCATAGCTACCGTCTAATAGTAACCCCGGCTGGCCGTTTTCTGAGTCGCTTGCCTCAAAGTCATTTATAACACCCTTCACTTTAAACGGCACTTTCGACGGGTTTTCTATACTAACCGTTGCTGTCTGCGAAGTTCCTTTTTCAATAGTTAATTCTGTCCTAAGCGGAGAGATCCTGTAGCCGTTAGCTTTTGGCGTAGTAGCTTGTGCATAAGCAGTCCCAGCCGTAGAAAACACCATAATTGCGGTTAATAGAACATTGGCAACACGTTTGGTATAAGACATAACACCCCTAATCAAAATACATCGGTTTATTTTTTAGTAGCTAACTCACCTATGGTAGCAAACTGCTTGTGGTGCTGTCTATACAAAGGTGTAGTAAAAAATTATTAGTATTTATAAGCACAACCTTTTAGAATAAGAGATAATGTACAGGATTGGGCATAAAAAACGAAATACCAAGCATCATATTTACGTGCTAAGCGCATTTGTTTTGCTTTCTATAATAGGTAGTATTGCACTTTTTTGGTTTGTATATTACCGTACGGCTTCAACCTCTATTAAACAGACCACCGGTAGTAAACAGTTATTTAATCCCGGTAACGATAATAAGCCTCTAAAAATCGATACAGATTTATATACCATGCAACTGCCGTCGGATTGGAAACAAATAGCCACAAACGAAGACACCAGATACAACAGCATAAAGTGGGAGATGCAAAGCGGGGCTAAAAATCGTTGGCTAGAGCTGTATACGGATAGATTACCAACAGATACAGCGTTCAACAGGATAATCACGGTAAATATAATAGATAATGTACCGTCATTAGAAACAGTATCCGATAACTGCTCAGGCTTTACGCCAAAAGTTAGTGATGCAAACCTTAAAGTCCCATCCAGGTGGCAAGGGGCAAACTTTTTGTGCGACCTTAGTAATGCTACCGACAATGTAATTGGTGTTTCTGATAAAGCCACCGGTACTGCCCTGCACTTCACTGGACCTAAAAAAGGTCTACATACCTATATGTTTGTCTATACGGACCGCGGAATCCCAGAAGATGAGTCTCCAATCATAACAGCAATTAAAACTTTGTTACCTAAATAACTGCTAAAAGCTGCCAAGAGCAATAAAACTTATAGTTGTTGCGTAAAAGCCTATAGGCTGTTTGTTATCAATATTAGCAATATAACTAGCCGTAAACCTTCGGTAGTTATCTGGAGCTGATGCAGAGACGATCACGTCCCCGCTTTTAAATATAAAGTTGTCCGGTATATTGTAATTCCCCACTGGCAAAGCACTACCAACACCTGCAGGCTCATTGCCCACTACAGGCGCAACGTTTTGGCGCAGATTCATCCCAAATTGGTTTACACCAGGTGTCGATGTTGTAAGGCTCGTAAGCGCCTGCAGCACATTGTTACCGGATGTTAAAGGAGCGCCTGAAACTGTCACGGTGTAGCCGTTGTCCGCATTGGTGCCTACAACAAACTGCGAACTAGCAACTGCTGGCGTGGAAGTTTTTAAAGTACCCATATTAATAGTATCGCCAACTACACTAGTGCAATCTATGCTTGGAATCGTTACGCCAACACACATATCTAAATGCGGAGGTACTTCTGTACTAATGCTCAGATCGCCATTTATTGAGAAGGCTATGCCGGCTTTATCCGTTACACTTCCGCCCCTGTTAGCGCCAGAGTAGGTTGTCAAACGCACATACTGCGTGCCAGTTGCGGAAGGGTTAGTAACACCATTAAATAAAAACTTGAACGTAACGGCTCCAACGGCCGAGGGCACGCGTGAAAGTACCATTCTGTGCGCGTTGGTGCCAAGGGCGTCTATAGTAAAATCATTAGTTCCAGATTGTGATACAAGCGTTGCTGCAGAAATATCAAACCCTGCAGGGACTGTACAAGGCGTGCCCGGGAAAGGGTCGTTCTCACAAAATTCAGCCTCTATTGAACCCAGTGTGCCGGGAATTGTAGCGTCAAAGCCTAATTCATACTCAACCCCTGAGGTGCCTGCTGTACTATCAGAGATTTTTACATACCTGTTGGGGAGCGTGCTAACAATTGCATGGGTAATAGCAAACGGCCTTGCTATCAGTAGCAAGGCCGTTATCCCCGCCAGTAGTCCAAAAGTTTTTTGTCCTACTGTTAGGCGCATTCGATTTTCTATTCCTTTATAGGTTTAGTAAGAACCTGTTGCAATGAAGGTAAATGTTGAGGTATAGACACCAGATTTGGTTGTTGTCGATGCCTTAGCCATAAACTGTACCAATGCTTCGGTTGTTGGCTCGGTAGATGGGCCAGCAGTACTTAGTACTGGGTCACCTGTTGCACTTGTTAGGTTTGGCGTGTTGGTTGTGTCAAAGCTATGACTACCAGCACCACAAGCATAACCTGCGTCAGCCGTTTGCGTTCCAGTACCACCAGTACCAGCAGTGACGTTAAAGCCAAACTGTTCTGTTCCTGCGGCAGCTGAGTCGGCAGTACATGAGCCCGAGCCAGTACCTGACGTAGCAAGTGTATTAGCGCCTGAAGTTAATGTACCTGTGGATTTTGCTCGCACTATTACACCACCTGTAGCGTTACTCGCCAGACCAAGCTGTGCGTAGAACGGTGTTACACCAGCAGTGTTGGAGAGGTAGTTAGTAGTAGTGCTTGATAGAACGCCGTTAGTATCACCTAAGACCACACCGGAAATTGTTCCAGGGCAGCTTACACCTGTTGTTGAGACACTAGTGAAAACACAGAAGGTAAGAGTTTCTTGGACTTTGGCTGTCACAGTAACAGTGTTATCTGTAGAAAGTGCTACACCACCATCGTCAACATGTGTTGCGCCTGTATCAGGAGCGGTGTCTACATAACTCGTTCCACCGGCTACAGCGGAGTAAGTATAAATACGAGCGTAGAATGTACCTAATGCCGTAGGGTTCTGGATGAAGTTCAGCGTAAAGTCTGCGGTAGTAGCTGATGTAAACGACACGCCAGTAGCCTGAGTAAGTTTGACTGTTCTGTTTGAGTTTATAGCAGCTGCAGTCCATGTCTGGGTGTTCATCGGAGCAGTGTTAGTCGTTATGGTTACGGCAGCGGCGCTGAAACCTGTTGGAGCTGTACACGTTGTACTTAGAATAGGTGATGTACAGAAATCAACAATAATAGCCTGGCCTGTATATGTTGACATCGTTTTAAACTGCACTTGATAACCGGTTGTCGCGGTTGCGGCAGCATTCGATGAGTTACTCATCATTATTAGACGCGGCGTGCCTGCAGCAGCTGATGCGCTTTGCGACACAAATCCAAGCAGGGAGCCCAGACTGATCACCGTCGCAGCGGTGATATATGAAATTCGCTTCATTAAGCGAGATATTTTTGACATTATATTTTCCTTTTAATTTTTATTTGGTTTTCCTACAAGAAGAAATGTAACATAAACAGTTTAGCGCCACAATTAGATTATTGATGCACTTATCCACACCCTTACTCTTATGCCGGCTTCAATTTAATATACGTACTATACTAATAAGAACCGGTCGCAATAAAAGTCATTGTCAGTGCGTATGTGCCTGGCTTGGTCGTAGTTGACGATTTACCCACAAAGTCCACTAAAGCTTCTGTCGTTGGCTCAGTAGATGGGCCAGCAGTTGATAGTATTGGGTCACCAATAGCAAGTGCTAGCTGCGTTGAATCCCAGCTATGACTATTGCTTGCGCCGCAAGCGTATGCTGGATCCGCTGTTTGAGTACCGGTACCGCCAGTACCGGCGGTAACTCTAAAGCCAACATATTCTGAAGAAGTTGTTACAGGATCTGTCAGGCAGGAACCCGTTCCACCGTTTGTACCCAGTATGGAATTCGCTCCAGACTGTAATGGTCCCGTAGATTTTGCCCGCACTATAACGCCAGCCGTGGCGTTGCTCGCAAGACCAAGCTGGGCATAGAGTGGTGTTGAGGCATTTGTTGAGGACAAATATGCAGTTGTAGGGCTTGCGAGCACACCGTTGGTATCACCAAGCTTGATACCAGAAACAGTTCCAGGGCAGCTTACACCGGTTGTTAAAACACTCGTAAAGACACAGAAGGTAAGAGTTTCTTGAATTTTCGCGGTCACTGTAACTATATTATCTGTAGAAAGAGCGACACCGCCGTCATCTACATGGGTTGCACCTGTATCAGGAGCTGTATCCGTATAACTTGTCGCACCTGCTGTGGCAGCGTAGGTATAAATGCGTGCGTAAAAGGTACCCAATGCTGTTGGGTTTTGTACGGCATTGATTGTAAAGTCAGCAGTTGTGGCGCTTGTAAATGAAACACCAGTCGCTTGGGTCATCTTAAGCGTTCTGCCAGAGTTTGCTGATGTTGATGTCCATACTTGCGAGGTCATTGGCGCGGTGTTGGTTGTGACAGATGGCGTACCGCCTACAGTAAAACCAGTAGGAATGGTACATGTACTGCCCAGGATAGGTGAAGTACAGAAGTCAATTACTATGGCTTGGCCGGTGTAAGTTGACATAGTTTTAAACTGCACCTGATATGTCGTTGTCGCTGCTACTGCATTTGACGAGGTACTCATTATTATCATACGCGGCGTGCCTGCGGCAGCCGATGCGCTTTGTGGAGCCATTAATAATAACGTACTTATAGTAATCATAGCTGCACCGGCTATATAAAAAGCTTTTTTTATAAAATCAAAAAAACCATAAGTAATATATTTACTTTTTCCCACAACACTCTCTCATTTTTATTTTAAAATAACTGCCTGTTCCAGAAAATAATAGCATAAGCTTTTTAGGTAATCAAATTTAATTTTCTCAGTTTTATTTTCAAATATTTTTCATTATTTATTTACATTTATATCATATGAATATATAAAACTTTTAATATGTTGCGGTGGCTACAAGCACATGAGCCATGGAATAACTGCCTGCTGGTGTCGTGGTACTAATGTTCAATATATAAGATATCGTGTAGTCGGTTTCACCCGAACTTTTTAGAGACTGGGCAATTACGTCGCCATTAACATACTTATATACTCCGGCTGTATCGTAGCCCGTGGCTGCCGTTCCAAAACTAAAAGAACTGTCTGGCACTTGTACGGGGTTTGCGCCAAATGAAGTTAGCGGCAAACAAAGCGCACAGCTATTTGGCCCTGCCAGGTTAATACCAAACTGTTCAGTACCAATAGCGGATGCCGTTGGCGTGGACGGTGCCGCCATTGTGTGCGATGGAATGCTTAAAGGAGCTGAAGCGTTTCGTACCACATAACCCTGGGCAACATATGCTTTTACATAAAATGCTGCTGTACCTTCTTTGGTGTTAGATGTGGTTTGGTTGCCCAAAGCAACGGTAGATGAAGTAACTACCATTTCAATATATGGCTGATCCGGTGTTATAGGTCCTGCGTTAGCCTTATTCGCCGTACCTGCCGTATCACCAACACCCAGCGTGCCTGTTGCCGTCCGGGCACTATACTGGCTGCTGCTTAAATTGGTGTCGCCGCCAGTACCAAAATAATACTCTCTTGTCGAATACAGACCAGAAGTTGGGTTTGTTTGGGCGTATGCAAAAGGAGTCAGTAAAAATAAAATAGACAAAGCGCTCAGGATAAGCGTAATAAGACGGGAGATTGAACGTAGCCTCATAGCCGCTTCATTATATAGTGCTTTTGCTTCTAACGCCATTTACATCACGTCCAAATTAGTATGCTTTTTTAAAGCTTAGTGTAATTATGCTTACGCTTTTGCCTCTTAGCCTGTATCATATATATAAGCTTAAACAGCAGACCTTGAATGGATAATAAAAACCAGCCGATTATAGAGAGCGATTCGCTCGAAACTCCAGCCGAAATCCCAGATCAGACCGGTGTCGTTAGCGCGCCCCAAACTTCCACTGCTGGCACAATCATAACGCAAGCCCCCCTGCCCAGATCAGACAAGCCATCCGAAGACAAAGGCGTAAAAAAGCTGCTAGGCAAACTAAACCTTTATACCTTTCTTTTGATTTTAGTTTTGTTTATCTTGGGCGGCATATCTTATTATGCCGTGCTGCAGAACCGTAAAGCCGTCCAAGACGGCACCCTGACTACCCAGAAGCTAACACAAGATTCGTTGGACAAGCTTGCCAGCACCGACACAACCGTTGGTGATGCCAAGCAGACCCTTAATGTCGAATCCAACGCAATCTTCGCGGGCGGCGTTATCATCCACGGAAACGTTGACCTGGCAGGCACGCTTAAGGTCGGCGGGCCACTATCTTTGCCCGGCCTGACAGTTGGCGGCACCACCAGCTTAGACAAAGCAGCCGTAAAGTCCTTAACCGACTCTGGAGACGCATCTTTCCAGGGTAAAGTTACCATCCAGAACGGCATTAGTGTAACTGGCGGCGGCTCATTTAGCGGCACACTAACAGCCGGCCAGATTAGCGCCGACTCGCTTCTGCTTGGCAAAGAACTCCAGCTTTCCAGCCACATCGTAACCAGCGGCGGCACACCAGGCCATACCAACGGCAGCGCGCTTGGCGGCGGCGGCACCGCCAGCAACAACGGCAACGATACTTCCGGCACAGTTACAATCAACACCGGCAACAGTGCTCCTGCTGGCTGTTTTATAACGCTTACCTTTGTACGCGCCTACGCAAACATCCCACGCGTTATTGTTTCGCCCGCCAGCTCAACTGCCGGCGGCGTCGCATATTATGTCAACCGCACAACAAGTGGATTTAGCATCTGCACCTCAGCCGACGCACCAGACAACACCTCTGGCATGGCTTTCGACTACATTGTCGTTGGCTAAAGTTAAGCCCCATCCGGGGGCTTCACAAAGCTTTCAAATACATGGTGAGCTTTACGGGAAGTTTAGGCACGTTGATTTAATAGCGTAAACACGTCTCCAGCGGCTAAATCAATGTGCCGAAACTTCCAAGGAGTGAGGCTTTGGGAGCAAATTTCTAAACGTCCAAGAAAACAACGACGTTGTTGGCTTTGACGTGCATAACACCGCGGGCAATACGGATTTTGATCTGCCCGCTATCACGGTTTATGACCAATTCGCATGGGCTTAAAAGAGTCATAAAGTTATGATGTTTGGGCAAAATGTCGAATGGGCCTGTGCTGTTTACGGCCGAAATGCTGTAGGCGTCCTCATTAAAATAAGTTTTAAACGGCGAATAGACTTTTATATGAATCGTCCGCTTCTCTTTATCCTCAATCGGAGTTTGAGAAACAACGCTACCCTCCGTAATTACATCAGCCATTAAACAATGATCTCTTCTACACCGGCAAGCGTCATCTCACGCGTAAAGCTTTCGCCCTTGAGGCCGTTTAAGTCCTCTGTGACGTGCATGTGCTGCGTAAAGAATGTTATGAGCTTGCGGGCTTTTGCATAGTCTGAACGGTCGGATGGGCTGAGCTCATTTTCGCCAATGATGGCGATGATGCCGCGGAGCGCTTCGTGCTTTTGGAGCAAAGCCTGCACCTGGACGCTTAAAACATAATGCCGGTCGCCAACAATTTCTGGTGTCAAAAGCGAAGAGCTTGTGCGCAGCAAATCAACCGCCGGGCGGATACCAAGCTCCGCCACTTCGCGTGACAGCACAATCGTGCTGTCCAGCTCGTGCTGGATCATTTGCACTGCTGGGTCGGAGAGGTCATCGGCCGGGACGTAGATGGTCTGGACTGCGGTGATAGAACCTTTATCGCTGGAGCTCAACCGGTCTTGGAGCACCTTAATGTCTGAGAAAATTGTCGGTTCGTAGCCGCCTTCAGACGGGATCTGCGAAAGAATGGTGCTTAGTTCGTTGCGGGCCTGGACATAGCGGTACATGTTGTCGGCAAAGAACAAAATATCTTTGCCTTCTTCGTCCCTAAAATACTCGGCCAAAGAAACGGAGCTCACGCCCACCAACGCGCGCTGGACTGGGTTTTCGTTCATCTGGCCAAAGAACATCACCGTGTTTTTAAGCAGGTCGCGCTCTTTGAGGGTTTCGTAGAGCTCATGGCCTTCACGGATACGCTCACCAATGCCGGTAAAGAAGCTCAACCCCGCGTTGCTTTTGGCAATGTTATGGATAAGCTCCATGGTAAGCACTGTCTTGCCGACACCAGCACCACCGATAATCCCAATCTTGCGACCCTTAACAAACGGCGCGAAGAAGTCGATGACCTTAATGCCTGTTTCCAAAATTTCCGGCTTAGTCACAGAAAAGACCGTATTGCGGGCGGGCAATTTAAAAATGTTTTTGGTCTTTATATTTGGGTTGCCAAGTAGTGCCGGCAGTTCGTCCAGCGGGTTGCCAAGCGCGTCAAAAATCCGGCCGATAGTTTCCGGCCCGGTTGGGATCTCGATCCCCTTGCCCGTGCGTTCAACTTCCATGCCTTTTTGTATACTGTGTTCGCTACGCACGTTCAAACAGATTGCCGTGCCGTCGTTTTGTAAAGATTCTACCAATAGCCAGCTGCGCTCTGGGTTGGCAGCCAGCAAAATCTCGCCGATCTGCGGCTGCTCTTCATCAAACCGGACTACGACGATCAGCTGGCGGATTGAACGGATTGTACCTTTTGCACTCATTTTTATGCACCCACCCTAACTTTACGGAGCCCGTTAATAATTTCTTTGAGGCGCTCATCTTTGATTGACCTTGATGAACGGTTGTAGGCCAGCGTTAAATCCCCATACAATTCGTCGGCACGGGTGTGCGCCGAGCTCATGGCCCTAAAACGGCTGGCATACTGTGCCAATTTGGACTCCAAAATAACCTGGCTGACTGCAATCTGCAGCATTGATCGCTCCAAGTGATCCACGACCGCGAAAGTACTTGGCTCAAAAATATATGTATCCTCGGATATAGTCTCCTCTTTGCCAGCCTTAACCTGGCGGCCCTTTTGCTGCACAGCATTGGCCAGGCTGATGCGCTTGACGTCCTGGATCATCAGCGAAACATAGGTCTGGTAATAGACCGTGGTGCTTTTGTAATGCTGGACCTGGGCGATAATCGGGCCAGAGTTTATGTTTAGGTCGCGTTCTGGCAGCTTAAAATACTTCTTAAAACTAATGCCTCTTTGCGCCAGCTGAACAGCACCGTGATGCCCAATAACAATAATGTCTTGCTTTTCTTTGTCATAACTCTCCAGCATCAGCGTAATCAGCTTTTGGTCAATATCACCGCTAAAGCCGCCTTCGGCCGTAATGATAACAATCAGGTCCTTGTTTAAAATCTCGGCAGTATTTTCGCGCCGGCCAAAACGGAACATGCTGTCCACCCGCAGCTGCGTATAGATGGTCCAAAGCTCATCAAAAAAAGCCTGGGCTTCTTTTACTTGGTTCTTGATCTGGGCAATACGCATGCTGGCCAAACCTTCAAAGACACTAGTCAGCTCAACAAGCGTGCCCATAGACCTCCGGTCGTAAGCTATGTCTGCTGGGCGTCTCATTTCTTAACCTCTACCAGGCTCTTGATGCGCAGTTCGGCTTTAATCTTTTCGTAATTTGCTTCAGTAATAACTTCTTTAATGCCGTGAACCGCTGTTTTCATGGCGCGGACATCAATTAATTCGCCTTCTTTGGCGTTCAATGCAATGTCGAGCATAAGCTGTTGGTTATAAACCGTAAAACTGTCGCCCGGTACCTGTTTTAAGATTTCAATCAGCCGTTTGCCGGTTTCCAGGTCATTTTTGGTCGTCAGCGCCATTTCGGATCCAAAGTGCGAAAATTCCTGGGCCAAACGATAGGCCGCCAGAACCTGCATTGCTTGCCCAGCTAACTGTTTTTGACGGTCGTTATGCCCACGTCCGCCGACACGCGTAACACTCAGCCCCACGCTCACCGCCGGACGCAGACCGTCGCGGAATATATCCATGTCCAAGATCCATTGGCCGTCGGTAATGGACATAATGTTGGTTGGCAAAAATGCCGTAATGTCGCCGCCAGAGGCCAGCACCAAAGGTAAAACAGTCAAAGTTTTATGGTTTGTTTTAAGCTTGCCGGCCCGCTCCAGCAGGCTCGAGTGCACATAGAACATGTCACCAGGATATGAGTCACGGCCCGGACTAGTGCCGCTTAAGAGTGCGATTTCACGGTAGGCCTGGGCGTGGGAAGTTAGGTCGTCATAGACAATCACCACATCACGGTCGCATTTTTGCCACAAATATTCTGCCATAGAACACGCAACATATGGTGCCAGATAACTCATAATTAGTGACTCAAACATGGTTGATACAATCACGATGGAGTTTTTTAATGCGTCATTGTCGCGCAAGCGCTCAAGCAGTGTCTCGACGTCGCTCCGGCGCTTGGCAATTAGCACATACACCACCAAAACATCGGTATCTTTTTGGTTAATAACCAGCTGCGTGCCAAGCGTTGTTTTGCCCGACTTGCTGTCGCCCAAAATGGCAATGCGCTGGCCCTTGGCAAGCGGCAGTAATGAATCAATCAGAGTCACACCGCTAACCAGCTGCTCTTTAAGCTGCTCGCGCTGGTACATGGCAGGGGCTTTGTGAAAAACCGGCCAAACGGCATCGGCCGCAATCGGCCCAAGGCCGTCCAAAGGCTCACCCGTTACGGATATGACGCGGCCGATAAAATCTTTGCCAACTTTGGTAACCAGCTCTGGGTGCTGCAAAACCACAACCATTCCAATGGTGATCTGGGCCGGACTAAGCTGCAATACAATCACTTCTTCTTCATAAATCTGGTGGACGTAGCCTTTGGAGCCGTCTTCGAACAATACCAGCGAATGGACGTTAATCGGGCTTAAACCGCGGATTGTGATCAAAAACTTATTAACGGCAATAACCTCGCCGATTGGGTTGCCCTTTTCGACTAAGCGCTGAAAGTGAACATTGGCGCTAACGCTCACGTTGAAGCCCTCATGGCCACTGATAGCTTGGCCTTGCTTTCCTCAAAATGCTCTTTAAAGCTAAAGTCAAAATATTTGTTGGTGGTACGCAGTACGCAGCCGGCAGCGATGTTTGGCTGGAGCCCTATTTTGATCAGAACATAGGGGTGCGCGTTGCTCCTAAACCACACGATAAGCTTCATCAAAAAATCCGGCTTTGGGTCTGTGGCAAAGCTCAGGTGGATAACCGGCGCCTTTTGGCGGACGTCTTTCAAAAAGCCATCAATCGACTCGCGGTCTTTTTTATGCAAAATGTTTAGCTTGTTGTCACCAATTAACACCGTAAGCTGCTGGCTGGCCTGAGGCATTGCCTTAGTCGTTGTGCTCTGCAGCGCGGCCTTGTCAAAAAATTCCTCGATTTCTTCAATTTCGCGCACCAATCGTGAAATATCACCAGAGGTCAAAATTTGCACCGGCAGCGCTAGGACAGCGGGCTGTGAAGCATGTACGGCTTTGGGAGTTTCTTTAAGCGCCACTGCGGATATCCTCCACAATAGCCGCCTTGTTAGCCTCTAACTCATTGAGGATAAATTCGAGCTGGTCGCTCAGGTCAATCTCATTGCCAACGGCGTCTAATACATAGTGGTTAACAATCTCGGCCAAATTATCTTCAAACTTCTTAATAAGCCTCTCACGCTCGCCCTCAAACTCCTTTTGGAGGTTGGCGTTTAGGACCCGGCGCTCTTCTTCGATAATAATCTGGGTTTTAGCCAGCGAATCAACTGCCAGCTGCTTGGCGTCGTCGATCGACTGCTCATATTTACTAAACTCTTCTTGGAGCGTTTTGGTAATCTCGGCCTTCATATACTCGTTTAACTGCGATGTGGTCAAACGGAGGTCTTGCTGCAAAAACATGGCGTTTTCACCGATGATTTTTTCAAAATGAAGCCGCGCGCGGTTACGAAGCTCTTCCCTAAAGTCGTCATTAAAAATACTTTCAACGTCTTTTTCGGCTAGCTCTGTAAAAGCATCGTTCTGCGCCTTGCCGCGGGCTTTGTTCCCGCCACCGAGGGTATAGGCAACCCACACGAAAGCAAGAGCAGCTGCGAGCAATGCTCCTACGACCAGTCCCAACCCCCATACGTTCATACTATATTTTTCCCACCTTATTACCTTATATAATATAGACGTTAGCGGATAAGCACAAGAAGAAACTACTCTATAGTCTAAGCAGTAAATACACGCCGATAACGCTGACAAGTAATACCAATAAACTAGTAACCGCCACCCCAAGCATGCTCTTCAAAATACTACGCCTGGTAAGCGGGTTGCGGCCGATGGAAATAATGCTGCTTTTAACGCCGGCGTACATGATCGAACCGGCAATAATTGTCCCGACAATAAATACAATCGCCCCCATATAAAGCCGGACCGCGCTGACTGAGCGGCCAGCAATTGCCTTACCGGCTTGGCTTAAGATGGCCGGTGTGCCGTCGGTGTTTTTGGCAAGCGGATTCTTAGCAATACTAATATCAACCCGCACCCGCCCAATATGCACCTTTTTTTCAATTCCTTTAGCGTCCTTGAGGCTGGCCGTACTTAGCACGTTGCTCGACCCGTCAAAACTTCCAGCGGCGCGCCCAAGCACACTGCTTTGTTCGCCGCTAGCTTTCATACCCACGCCCGCAACAGATGAAAGGGTAATATAATCCGAGTTAGAAATTTGGCCGTTTTGGTCACTGACAAGCACATCATACAGGCCGCTGGTTGTAACAAAAATGTGGTTTGTGTCGTTAGAAATAGTAATCGGCGAATCATTAGGGTTAACAACCACGCCCAAAATCGTTGACAGGCGGTTTACATCAATTGCTTCAACTTTGGACGAATCTTTTTTATTGACTCCTACAATCATGCCGCGCTGCAAAACCTGGTCGCTGCCATAAGCGCGCGTTACGCTTTGGGCGCTCAGGACCCCTGTTAGCTTTATGGTAATAAGCAGGCCCAGAGCCATCAAGGCGGCCAGTTTTTTTAGTGATATCAAACTTTTTATTTTTGTTTCGAACATACTTGTTTACAATTATACCCCTTATGTCTATTGGCGCAACACCCCACCTCACAACAGATAAAAGTTTGCTCCCACTCAAGCTTTACTTTCTTAGCTAAATCCCCTTCCAGCCTGACATGCCACATACCCACTTCGGTAAGCCTCTTGCCAAAGACTACAACAAGCCTGCGGAACTAGGAGCTATACGCTCCGTCAAACAGTCCTCGGCTGGATTTTGTTGTAGCTTTGGCGAGCCTTAGCCGCAAGAGTGTATGAGCAAGCCAGGCCGGAAGGGGATTTAGCTTGCGGACGGTTGTCACTTATTTAGAACTTTTGTGTCAATAAGCCTTAGACCGGCAAAAATAGCTCCCGTGGGACTTTGAGCAAATACCTAGGAAGGTACTAAAGGACCCTGAGAGGAGCCGGGAAGTTGTCTGCCGAGACCAGGCTATTACTGTATATAGGCTCGGCAGCAACTTCACCGCGCGTGAACGGTACCTTCATGGGTATTTGCTCAATAGTCCTTAACTAGTTGACGCTGAGAGCAAATGGCTATTTTGAGATGAGGTCTTTGCAGGCTTTGAGGAGTTCTAATATTTCTTCGCGGGTGGTTTGGCGGCCCATTGTTATGCGGAGCGAGGATTGTGCATCCGCGTCGCTCATGCCGATGGCTTTTAAGACGTGCGATGGTTCGTCGCTGCTGGCGCTGCAGGCGGATCCAACTGCCACCTGAAAGCCTTGTTCGTCCAAGCACATCATCAAGCGTTCGTTGTCGGCGCCCGGAAAAGTAATGTGCAGGTTGTTGGGCAAACGGTAGCCAAATGCCCCGTTTAAAACAGCGCTGGGCATTTCTTTGGTAATAAAATTAACAGCCGTGTGTAGCAGCTCAGAAAGGCGGGCGGATTCGGTTTCCCGAATAGCGTGCGCCTCTTTTAGTGCCGCGGCAAAGCCAACGATACCGGCCACATTTTCGGTGCCGCTGCGCAAATTACGCTCTTGGCCGCCGCCTCGCACCAAAGGCTCCAGCTCAATCCCGGACTTAACAAACAGTACTCCCGACTGTTTTGGCCCGTAAATCTTGCCACCGTTTAGAGTCATCATATCAACGCCCAGAGTGTTTGGGAGGATCTGCAAATAGTTGGGCGCCTGGCAGGCATCGGTGTGGAAATATAGCGGCAAAGTGTTGCCGTTTTTGGTCCGATTTGCCTGCATTTCACGCAAAATTTTGGCAACCTGGGCCAGCGGCTGCACTGTACCGATCTCGTTGTTGGCATACATCACGCTCACGAGCACTGTTTTGTCATCTATCAAATTTTTTAAAGCATCCAGATCAATCCGGCCATCTGGCTTAACTGGGCAAAACCGGCAGTCATATTGCCCGGCTGGCTCCAAAACCGCGTCATGCTCCACAGCGCTCACGACGCAGTTTGCCTCAGGATAGCGCGCCATAACCCCATGAATGGCCAGGTTGTTAGCCTCGGTGCCACCGGCTGTAAAAATAATTTCTGGTGTCCGTGCGCCCAAAATCACGGCAACATCACTTCGCGCCTTTTCAATTGCCTTCCGTACGTCCTGCGCGGCAAGGTACTGCGCCGAAGGATTATAAAAAGCATCCGTAAAATACGGCTGCATTGCTGCCAGTACGGTCGGGCTCATCGGCGTCGCGGCCGCGTAGTCAAAATAATTCATAATTTACCCTGTCCGCCTTAGATATAGGCGGCGTAAAGCTCGGTCTTGATTCTTTTTTCGTATAATTTGGCAGCCTGGAGCAAGCGCTCGGCCTCTTCGATGCTAACGTGCTGATAAGTCTGGCCGTCCTGGGCTTTTAGAATCCCGGTTGGGCGGATGTCGTAGCGGGTAGTTTTTATCTGGCGCTGACGGTTTGCGTCCAGCCATTCTTCATGCCAAATCCAAGTGTGTTCATCCAGGCAGAAAAATTCGCGTTTGCCGCCTTCTGGGACAGCCCCAAAAATCTCACCGCCAATTTTGGCTTCGCGGCGCAGCAAAGAACGGTATAGCTCAGCTTCGCGGTCATCTTGGCGCTGGGCTTTAGTACTAAGCAGCTTGGGCAAGATCGGCACGAGCTTTGTCTCCTGGAATAGCTAATTCAATTGCGGCTTGGGTGATAAGAGGAACATTAAGTCCGGAACGGTAAGCGCTCAGATCAACAACAACTGGATTTACAGAAACATTATCGGTAAATGCGGTGTTAGAAATCGCAGTATAATCGGGCATCCGGTCAGTCTGTTCAGCGTCAAGCGGGCGGGCTTCTTTGTTCATAATTGTGCCGGCATTTGCGACGTCACCTACAATGCGTAAAACTGGCGCAGAACTAATAAGTTCTGGGTGCTCAAGTGTTTCCGGCTGTACTGCAGTGCTTCTCATGTGGATAGTCATGTCTTTAGAAAAATCACTCTGGTATGGCTGCTGAGGTGTTGTCAGAGCGGCGTATTGGTTTTCGTAGTTATGGCCCATATATACCGGCTCGGCAGGTGCATTGTGCTGTTCTATTGTATTAATTGCAGCGTGCACGTCAATAAGGTGCTTGATAATCATAGATTGCGGAGTACTTAAGCCTTCGTATGATGCTTCGGGTGATATGTCGCCTAGGAATGGTATATACATGATGTTCTATAGTTTGAATAATTTTCGTGCGTTGGCGGTAGTTGCATTTGCCAGCGTCTCTAAAGTTTCGCCTCGAAGTTTGCTCAAGAACTCTCCTGTTACTCGAACATACTTCGACTCACCCATTTTACCACGGAACGGGGCTGGAGTCAAGAACGGCGCATCTGTTTCAAGGAGTAATTTGTCCAGAGGCACGCATTTTGCCGCCTCCAGCTGTTCAGAGCGTTTTGTAAAGGTCATTATGCCATTTAGGCCCACATAGAGCTCTCTAGACAATATTTGCTCCAAATCTGCAATATTACTGCTAAAACTGTGGATGACCCCTGTAAGCCCGCTATATTGGTCAAAAATCGGCCAAAACTCATCAAATGCCTCGCGGACATGGAAAATAACAGGCAAATTGTGCTCCACGGCCATGTCAAGCTGGAAACGCAGCATCTGTTCCTGCTGGTCCCTATCTGAGTGATTATAGTAAAAATCCAGGCCAGTTTCGCCAATTGCCACCACTTTGGGCGCTTTAGCAAGCTCATGGAACTCCTGCAGGGCCTTATGATTGTGTACATAGACCTTGGCTTCGTGCGGATGCAGACCAATTGCCGCCCACACATTGTCGTATTTAGCCGCAAATTTAACGGCTTCTTTGCTGTCTTCTAGCGTGCAGCCCACGGCAATCACAGCCACAACACCATCTTTTTGGGCGTCAACCAGCGTCTGCTCTGGGTCAAGCGGGTAGTCCGCAAACTGCAGGTGGCAATGCGTATCAATCAGCTCAATCACCGCGGCTAGCCCTTTTCGACCTTGTCGGTTTTGTAGTTTTCGATCTTGGGGAACAGGACAGTTTTTTGCGCGTGCAGCAAACCTTCCGCAAAGATAGACTTAATAGACGCGGCAGTGTTTGGCAAAAAAGGCACCAAAGATTCGGCAATTTCCAACAAATCGCTGACCATGCTGGCCAGAACTTCGCGCAGATGTTCCGTGTCGCCTTCTTTGGCAATGGTCCACGGTTTTTGCTCGTCAATAAACTGGTTCAGCCCGCGGACTTGCTCCCAGACGCTGTCCAAAGCCCGGTCGAACTTAAAGTCGGCAATGGCTTGATGGTATACCGCGTTGTCGTGTTCGGCCGGCGGAATGTTGCCCACCACACCATCTTGGAACTTTTCGATCATTACCACTGTTCGCTGAACGGCGTTGCCAAGCTCGTTGCCAAGCTCGTTGTTGTAGGCGCGCTCAAATTCTTCGTAGCTAAAGTCGCCATCGCCATAGCTTGGAATGTGCCTCAGGAAAAAGTAGCGGAAAGCGTCAACTCCGTAGGTTTTTACAATTTCTGCGGGATTAATAACATTGCCTAGGCTCTTGCTGATTTTCTGGCCCGATACGTTAACAAAACCGTGCACATACAGGGCTTTTGGCAGCGCAATGCCAAGACCAAGCAAAATGCCGGGCCAAATGGCTGCGTGAAAACGGGTAATGTCTTTGCCAACAACCTGCACATTGGCCGGCCAAAACTTCTTAAAATCTTCGTGTTCCGGGTAGCCAAGCACAGTAATATAGTTTAAAAGCGCTTCAAACCAGACATACATTACCTGGGTTTTGTCCCCGGGCACCGGGATCCCCCAGCTGATCTTTTCTTTTGGACGCGATATGCTAATGTCCTCAAGGCCCTCTTTTAGCAGCCCCAAAACTTCGTTTTTCTTAGTTTCTGGCACAACCCTAAAGCTGCCGTCCGTAAGAGCCTTTAGGATTTGGTCGTTATAGGCAGAGAGCCTAAAAAAGTAGTTTTCTTCTTCGATTTTGTCATATGGGCGGTTGTGAGCCGGGCAAATTCCGTTGTTTTCTTTGACCACAGTTTCGGTAAAGAAAGCTTCGTCGCCCACGCAATACCAGCCGGTGTATTTGGCTTTATAGATATCTTTGCTTAAATTTTTCCAGATAATCTGTGCGCGCTGTTCGTGGCCCTTGTCTGTGGTACGGATAAAACGGTCGTTGGTAATGTCTAGCACGGTTGCTAGTTCGCGGAATTTGGCGGAATTTTGGTCAGCCAAAGCTTGCGGAGTAATTTTGAGTTCTTTAGCTTTTTCTTCGATCTTGCCGCCGTGTTCGTCGGTTCCGGTCGTAAAAATTACATTGTTGCCTTGCTGGCGGGCATAGCGGGCTATAACATCGGCGAGAGTTACCTCAAGGCCAAAGCCAATGTGCGGTTCGCCGTTAATGTATGGAATGGATGTGGTCAGATAAAAATTGGTCATGATAGTCCTAGTTTACTTGTTTAGGAGGTTGATATAAAGAAAATAGAGAAATAAAAAGCAGCCCTAGCGGGGCATATACATCATTACAAATGTAAGTCGTGCTTTTGTCATATAAAAATAATAGCATTTTGTATCTGTTATTCCTAACTATTTATTCAAATGTGTAAAACTGGCTTAGACTTTAAATAGTTCAGGTATGACATAATTAAACGTATCTGAATTCTATAGCTGCATTTCTACATTTTACTTATGCTAATATTAACCTAAATGCAGAATAATAATCTGAAAGCAACTCGCGTAATAGTTAATAGTTTAATAGCTATTAGTACAATATATCTACTGTTTCATTTTTACGTACATACAGCTATTTCTGAGCCACTGACTGGAGCTACGGGTTTTAATACTATATTGTACAAAATTACAGGAAATTCAGTTCTTCTCGTTGATTTTATAGTTTTCATAATCTCATTATTGGCTAAAATGATAACGAGCCGTAAAAAAAGTTTATCTACTACCGGTAAGGTCATCGCGATATCTGGGTTAAGTATTGGATTAGTAGTGGGTTTATTTATTTTTATAATCTTCAGCTTATTTTTTATAAAGTCGTTAAAAGGTCAGTTATAATTTTAGCTATAAAATAATTGTCACATTTTGTTGGTGTTAATAGGTTTACTAGAGATTGAAGTCTGTTATAAAGCGGACTAGTACCGCGTTCGTCCACCCAAACCCTGTCTGCGAAGGATAAAGCCCCTCCACCGGTTTTTTACGCGTGTTAACAACGTTATATTTTTCCAAAAAAACGCCGTGCGAATCAAACCACATTAAGTTATTCTTAACCCATTTCGCGGCAATCCGCTTGGCCTCGTCGTGGTAGCCATATCGCCGCAGGCCTTCAACCACAATATAATGCAGCGGCGCCCAGCCGTTTGGATACGCCCATTGCGCTTTTAGCGAGCCAAACAGCGCGTTAGTATCAATAAACGGCCGGCTGGTCGTTGTTAGCCCGCCGGATTTTTCGAACCTGGCCAGGTTGTCCACCAGCCGCCTGGCCTGCTCTTCACTCGCCATCCCCGCCCACATCGTGTAAAAGCCAGCCAGCGACCAAATGTCGCCTAAGACCTTCCGCTCAAAATTATAGTCAAAATAAAAGCCGCGTATTTTGGCCCACATCAGCTTATCCATGGCGGTCTTGCGGTGAGCTGCTTGTTTTTCCCATAGTTTTACTTCGTTTTCTCTTCCCAAAATTGCCGCTGCCCGGGCGAAGTCGGTTTCATATTTGTACAATAGCGCGTTAAGATCCACCGGCAAAAAATCGAGGCATTTGCGCTCAAAACGCGGCGTCATGTCCCAGCCGCTTTCGGCTTCGGCCAGGTCATGCAAAACATTTACGTCATAATAACGGCTCAGGCCGCTATAGACTTTGTGCCATTTTGGGTGGGCGTCACTCATCCAAACTTCTTCGTATTCGCGCATCGCGACCGTCATACGCTCTTCAAGCCACGGCTTGTCTTTGCCGTATGTATCAAAAACGTGAAAAATAAAACTAGTCAAAAGCGGCGGCTGCGACCGGCCTGTAAAGTACATGCGGCTGGCGTTTGGCACCACCCCAAAGCGCTTAAACAAATACAGCAAATTCTCGAGCATGCCCTCGACTAGGCTTTGATGCTTGATGTCATTAAGGCCAAGTGCGGTAAAATAGCTGTCCCAATAATACTGCTCTTCAAAATGAAACCTAGCGTCCGGATTGGACGAAGGCACGATGTACGGATACGGCAGACCGACCAGTGTCCCATGGTCTTCCGCATGCTGGCGGCCTAGTTGGTCCCAGTAAGCATCAATATATTTCAGCGCGCGGTCACGGACGCCGTGCCCAATATGCACTTGGTTTGGAGTAAATTTGTCTATTAATGTCTGGGCAAGAGGAATTTTTGGTAAAGCCATGCCTAAACTTTAGCACGTCTCTCGTGGTGATGCTTGTGCTAAATTTAATAAATTCGGGAAGACTGATTATTAAGATGTAAGCGCTTTTAATATCGTGATAAAATGTGATCATGAGCCTAACCACATCTGACCTACAAGAAATTCGCTCTATCTTTGAATCTGCTTTTACGAGACAAAACGACGAGAATATAAAATCTATTCTTAGTGAAATTCAAGCGCTTAGAAATGATATTAAAGATATATATGAAATGATTTCTGAATTAGAGAAAAATACTACTGATAGCAAATTTTCTAAACTCTCACTAGAAAATAAAATATTAACTCTAAATTCAAAACTCATAATCGCTGCAAAACAAGCAGGAATTACGTTGCCGCGCTAAATTATCCGAAAAGTCGCGTAGTACATCCAGCAAGTAGTCCCTCTTAAGCACCTGTTGAAAATTAATAAACCGACTTTAAATGCCACAGCCCGCAGTGCTGGCATTTGTACGGCGCAAGTTTAACGTTGCGCTGGTAGTCAGCCACGGTTGCGGCGGCTTCGGCTTGTTTTTTGGTATCAAGCGCTAGCTTGTCGGCGCACGGTAAAACTTTTTCTTCGTTTTCCATAATAAGGGCTAGGATTTCATCGCGGCAATTTGGTACAGCACCTTAATATAGGTCTTTAGATCTTCGGGTGTAATGTTTTTGTACAAACTTTTGCGCATTCCGTCGCGAAGGTCGGCCTCAATCGTCCGACATTTGCGGGAGAAGTCCGGCGTTACGACAACAAACTTTGACCGGCTGTCTTCGAGGTTACTCACCCGGTGGACCATGTTTTTACGCTCAAGCAGGTTAATCAGGTTAGTCAAAAACGGTAGGCCTGTGTCAACTTTTTTGGCTAGGTCAGTCAGGCGGATCCCCCCTGTTCCAGAGCTATATATCGTACCCAAAACGAACCACTGCATCATGGTCACATCATGCTTTTTTAGTATCTCTGTCACGTGCTTGCTTAAAACCCGGTAAGCCGTAGATTGTACGACGCCAGACTCGTAGGTTGTGATCTTACTTAGATCGATAGTTATATTTTGCAAATTTCTTGACTTGTCCATATACCCAGTATACTATACCTTATAGTTTACTTTGTAAAGTAAAGTAAATAGTATAATTATCATTAATAAATCAGGAGGATCCATTATGGAACCAACAAATAATACTAATAAGCCAATGATGGGTGCAGTTATTGCAATTGCAGCATTAATTATTGGCATGGGCGGCGGCTACGCTATTGGCCACGGCATGAAGTCAGACACCAAAAGTGCCTCATCAACAGCCATGACAACATCAGACGCCAAAGATGGCGTTACCGTTGGCGGCGCCAAGATGGTCAGCAGCCTCGACATTGTCGACAACGCTGTGCACGCAAGCAACGTAACAACTGTGGTTGCGGCTGTAAAAGCTGCCGGCCTGGTTGATACACTAAAGAGCCCTGGCCCATTCACGGTCTTTGCGCCAAACAACGACGCTTTTGCCAAATTGCCCGCAGGAACTGTAGACACGTTGCTTAAGACCGAAAACCTCCCTACCCTTAAGAAGATCCTTTCCTACCACGTTGTAGCCGGAACTTATACTTCCGCCGACCTTCGTGTAATGGCATCTAAGGGCGAAAGCTTAACAACTGTTGAAGGCGAAATGCTGACACCTGTTGTTGTAAACAACGAGCTAAAAATGAAAGACGCTAAAGGCGTTGAAGTCGGCATCCAGACTGCTGACATCATTTCTAGCAACGGTGTGACGCACGTGATAGATACCGTTTTTTCTCCAGCCAGCTAGCAGAAACCGCACACGGGCAGGTTGGTCGTTGATCGGCCTGCCCGTGCCTCACTAAAACGATGTACACTTATATTTAGAATATAAGCAAAAGGACTTAAGGAATTATGTTATTACTTTTCGGAGCTTTCATCGCGGGACTTTTGACGGTCGTCGCGCCGTGCGTTTTGCCGCTGCTGCCCATTATCATTGGCGGTTCAGTAAGCGGCGACACCGAGGACAAACGACGCCCATTTATTATTGCCGGTTCGTTGGCCGTTTCTTTAATTTTGTTCACACTTTTGCTTAAAGTTACGACCCTTCTTATTAACATTCCGCCGCACGCGATTACTTATTTTTCTGGCACGGTTATTATTTTGCTCGGCATTCTTACGCTGTTCCCGCTGTATTACGCCAAGGTAATGGCGCGTATTGGTTTTGAAAAGCGCAGCCAAAAACTTTTGGGCCAAGGCTTTAAGAATAAAAACAGCGTCGTTGGGCCGATTATTACCGGCGCGGCGCTCGGCCCGGTCTTTAGTTCTTGCAGCCCCGTTTATGCCTATATTTTAGCAACCGTTTTGCCGGCTGGCTTTGCCCTGGCCTTCAGCTACATCATTGCCTATGTTTTGGGCCTGAGCATTATCCTGCTCGGCATTGGTTATTATGGCCAGCGTGTGGTCGGCAAAATTAAGTTTGCAAGCAATCCAAAAGGCTGGTTCCAGCGCGTCGTGGCGATTTTGTTTATTATCGTCGGGCTTTTGATATTTACGGGCTATGACAAAAAAGTCCAGACATATGTATCGGCCCACACGCCATTTAACTTCGACAAACTCAGCGCCAAATTAATTCCGGGCAAAGAAAAGCACGAGACAACCGACGATAACCTAAATGTTAAAACTCCTTATGACGCACCTGATTTTAAGGGAATTAATGCCTGGATAAACAGCGACCCGCTAACCATGCAGCAGCTTAAGGGCAAGGTGGTTTTGGTCGACTTTTGGACCTATAGCTGCATCAACTGTATCCGCAACAACCCATATCTTGAAAAATGGTATGAGACCTACAAAGACCAGGGCTTCGTGATCGTAGGCGTACACGCGCCAGAATTCTCTTTTGAAAAAGTATTAGCCAATGTAAAACAGGGCGTTAAGGATCAAAAAATTACCTACCCGGTTGCGCTCGACAACGACTTAGACACCTGGAATGCCTACAACAACCAGTATTGGCCAGCCGGATATCTGATTGACGCCAACGGCAAAGTCCGCCGCACCGAATTTGGCGAAGGCGACTATCAAAAATCCGAAGAAGCAATACGTGCGCTACTCAAAGAAAAAGGCGCGACGATTTCGGCCGCTCCAACGGTAAGCGGTGAAGTCTACGTGCCGATTACCGCGCAGCAAACCCCCGAAACTTATTTGGGCATCCAGCGCGCTAGCAACTATTACGGCACGCCTTACCTAGGCGACGCCCCTACTTCCACATTTACGCCTCAGGCCAAACTGCCGGCCAACGGCTGGACACTGGGCGGCACGTGGGATGTTGCAAATCTAAACATTACGGCTCGCGGCAACAGCACACTGACAATTGTTACGAATGCTAAGGAAGTTTATTTGGTGGCCGGATCCGACACGCCGCAAAAGGTTGGCGTTATGCTGGACGGAAAACCAGTCAGCACCACCGACAGCCCTGGTGAGGATATTGTTGACAGCGCCTTCACCGTCAGCACTTCGCGGCTTTACAGGATTGTTACGCACCCTGGATTTACCGGCGGCACTGTAACTCTTACTGTTCCTAACGGAGTTAGTCTAAATGCATTCACTTTTGGAAGCTAATTAAAGGAGAAAAATATGAACGTAACAATTTATTCGACTACTACCTGCACTACGTGCAAAGGCCTAATGCAGTGGTTCGACAAACAAAACATTGCCTACGACCACCACGTGGTCGACGAAGAACCAGGCGGCATGCAAACATTGCTGGACGTTAGCGACGGCGCTATCGGCGTGCCGTTTACAGTCATCGAGATGGACGATGGCAAACAAGTTAAGATTGCCGGATATGATATCAAGGAATTTAAACAAGCTTTAAATTTGTAGCCACTATTAAAAGAGACCCTAGTGGGTCTCTTTTAGTTATTAAATTTTTGCCTTCTTAGGCTTTTTGACTTCTTTTCGTCCTTTGTCTTTTCCGCTCATATAAACTCCTTATGCTTCTATAGGTCTTAAGTATGCACTGCCAGGCCGTTTATTTCAAATTATCACGTCCATATTTAAGCGTTTTAGTCATCCAGATTAATTCCTCAAAAGCTTTGCGTACTCCGGCTTCGGTCCGTTCGTCAACTGGTTTGCCGTTTTCGTCAAAAGCGTCCTGTACCCTTGGGAAGTAGGTACTGGTAAATGTTACGATCAGCCCCATTTCGCGAACGCTCGGCACCAAAGATTCAACTGCCCGCACACCGCCCCAACCGCCACTGCTTGCTCCTGCAATCGCCACCGGTTTGTGAATGTAGTTCTCTAGCTCGCTATCCAGCATCCGCTTTAGGCTCCCTGGAAAACTATGGTTATATTCTGGGGTCACTATAAAAAATCCATCTGCCCGTTCTGTAAGCGCCGTGTATTTTGGATCCTTACCCTCTAGGTCATTGCCATCCCCCGGAAAGTTAAAGCTCCCAGGGTCAACCAGCTCAATTTCAAGCTCATCATATGTCTTGCCAATTTCGGCCACAAACTGCGCGGCCTTAAAAGACTTGCGCTGCACCCGCGTTGTTCCCGCCAAAACTAAAATAAATAATTTCTGTGTGCTCGTTGTTTCATCCATACAATTACTATAACAAAATCGCTAGAGTAGTGGCTAACTAAATGTTAAAATCAATCTGAATTTAAAGAGGAGTTTTTATGAATGGAGTTAAATCGCTGTGGGCAATGGTGCAGGGCGACCCGATATTTATGCGTAAGGTAAACGGCTGGTTCACGGTGTTTTGGATCTGTATGATCCCTGTTTCATTTAGCCTTCATTGGCTGAGCAGCGTCACCTACGTTTCGGCTTTGTCCCTCTGGGCGCTAGTTTCAGGACATTGGTCCGCCTGGCAAGCCGCCCGCGTAGAAGTAAAACAAGACATCGAAGCCAAAAAGAAATAAACCCCTTAAAGCAATTTCCTAGATGGTCTACCAAAAAGATCCGGGTTCATCCCGGTCTTTTTGCCGAAACGAAAGAGACTGTAACCGTCCTTAAAAACATTAGAAATAAACAAACTTTCACCCGGGGTCCCCGCAAAGCCTGCTTTGTGGGGAATCAGAAAAGCAGCTAGATGTTTTATTGGCTTACGAAAACTGGGTAAAATATTTAAACCACAGTGCCAAAAACGTCGATAGCTGCCTATGTTAGGATAAGTTCCAACCTACTACGTAAGTTGGTGATTAGATAATAATACGGACTGCTGGGACAAAGCTGTAAGGAAACTCACATTGCTTACGTTTTTTTAAGCAAATTTTTTAGTTTTTTACTATACATATACTTTACCGCCGCAAGCAGACTTGCCGCATAAAATACCCACACAATCCTATACCATCCTGGGCCAAGCTGGTCGCCAAGCGCCAAGGCGTGGATTACTATCAAAAACATCGCTACATCGGACGCGTACTGGACATATTTCCACCAAGGTTTTTTATCGTAAATCCGGTAAAACTCATAACCAATAAAAACCGTGAGGCTTAAGGAACCCAGCAGGACCGCCCACTTTAGGCCCGGCTGGACATAATGCAAATAACTCTCCGGCGGCAAGCCAGCGCCATCACGGAACAGCTGGACGATCAAAATTCCAGGGTGCAGCAATATGCAGCCCAGCACAACCAGGCTCGTCAGCTCAAAATAACTTTTAGTGACTTCTTTGTCTGCCTTAAGCCGCGTCCGTAGCGCCGCCACAATATAATGCGCCCACATAATACTAAAAGCCGTCAGCCCAAAGATGGGAAAAAGGTTATAGCTGGACAAGTTAAAAATATGCCACTTTTGCCCCTGGCCCCAAGCCAAAAATGCCAGCAGAACCGCCACCACCGTCAATCCCCATGCACCTAGTTCCAGCTTTTTCGAGGTATTCATAAGATAATCATAGCAGAACATTTGTGCACTAACTCATGGACGCTCGTATATACTGTTTTGGTATATGCAGCACAATCCGCTTAAAAATATTGTTAAAAAACTAAAACTGCTATTTTTTAGCCGTCCGGTTTTATATCTTCTTGGCGGATTGATTGTTGCCTGCAGTGTATTTTTCTTAATAAGTTTGATCCGCGAACTTACCACCAAAAACTACGGCTACCACGGCACCCACTACGACTTTTTGGCCTTTTACAGCGCCGGCAAAACCGTTCTTGATCATAACGTTGCTCATTTGTACGACTCCGCGAGTTTTACCGCGATGCAGCGCCAAATCATACCTCACCCAATTGGCGCTACTGGCTATATGCCTTTTTTGAACCCACCGTTTATGGCTGTTTTCTTGGCCCCTTTGGCACTTCTTAACATCACGGCCGCCCGGTTATTGTGGCTTGCCATAAGCCTGGTCCTTGCTGTGTTAATACTTTGCAAACTAACAAAGGCTCTGCCCCAAAAGCAAAGGCTCCTAGCCGTTGCGCTGCTGCTTTTTACCTTTCCGCTTTTTCAAACATTTATAGAGGGGCAGGTGTCGATTTTGGTTCTGCTTGGCGCGGCCGGTTCGTACCTATTCTTTAAACAAAATAAAAAGATCTACAGCGGGGCAAGTCTTGTGACGCTTTGGATTCTCCCGCAGTTTGGCGTTTTCGCGTTAATCGGCCTTGTAGTAAAACGCGAATGGAAAATGCTAAAAGGCTGGGCGCTTTCGACATTAGCTGTTTTGACTATTACGCTGCCCGTAACTGGTGTTGGGATTTATTTTAAGTACATAAGGTTCCTGGCCAAAACGACGTCCAACCATTTTATTAACATGAACACATCCGCCAGATTGGATTGGCGCGGGTCACTGAATACATCATCTGGGCTTAACGGCTTTTATGAATCAATCGTTGGGCAAAACCATACAGGACTGGTTAACGCTCTGTTTGTCCTAACATCGATTACGCTGGTTGCCTGGCTTTTAAGGGTAGCTTGGAAGCTTGGCAAAAAGTGGACCCTGGCACAACAGGCTCAAATGTTTTGCGCAGCCCTGCTTGTCAGCCTGGCAATAGATCCGCATTTGTATGCCCAGGACGTGATAGTTGTTCTGCTCCTGCTGCCAGCGCTGCTTTTGATGTATAGAAACTACGGTTTAAAAGTTGTAGTTATTTTTGCGGCCTTTTGTAATTTGGTTTATCTGGACCAGTTCGTCCGCCTGCACTTTTTTACGCTTTTCTCCGTAGCCGCAGCATTAGTGTATTTACGTAAATCATTAAATCTAAAAAATACCCGCTAAATTACTGAAAAGGGTGATATTTATAAGCTGGCCGAGTTCCGGCCTCGAACTCTTTTTGCCGCTGCCGCCACTTATTAACTTTTTCAGGATACCAAGTCTGGCCTTTTAGCATTTTGTCATTTTTATGTTTGTTATAAATATACTCAAAGCCATCCGCCCAAGTTCCGTAGTTTGCCTGTGAAACCAGATTATCACTACCGTAGCGCTGTGTATATTTTTGCAAGACTACCGGCACATACAAAAAGCCTTCTGGGTTCTTTTCACCAATGCTCATCATAAGTTCCCAATCTTCCATGCACGCTAGGTCGTCGTCCCATTTTATTCCTTCCTCAAACAGCCGTCTCAGGTGCATAAAGCCGTTTGGTGAAAATCCAGCATTGCGGTTAAAAATGTCTTGGATCGTAAATTTTTCAGGAGTGTCGCCAGAATCATCTACTACTTTTGTCAGCTTGCCGTTTTCGTATAACTCCAAAGTTCTGGTTGAGCGCGGAAACGCAAAAACTGCCTGCGGGTATTTGTTTAGCCACTCCATGCTGATGCTCATGCATTCTGGAAGCAGTTCGTCATCGCTGTCCAAGTACATAATCCACTCACCCTTTGCATGTTCAACGCCATAGTTGCGTGCGCGGCTTGGACCACCGTTTTGTTTTTTATAATAACGAATGCTTGGATCGTTAAGACTTTTTATTACTTCTTCGGTATTATCAGTTGAACCATCATCAACTATAATCATTTCCCAGTTTTTATAAGTCTGCGCCTGTACTGTTTTGATGGCATTCAAAATAGTATGAGCACGGTTGTACGTGGGAGTAACGACAGATATAAGCGCTTCTTTCATAAAACAATGATAGCAAATAAAAGACAGCTCCGAAGCTAACTTAGTTTAATATCCTCTATAAGGATTTGGACACCATCCTATGCCGTAGTAACTGGGCTAGTCTAATCAACTGAACAGCAGGGACATACTAGTGAATACCTTAAAAAGTTCAACTTAATTTTAGATAAAGTAGTCAATGAGATTTGCCCTACGATGATTGTTAGATCGCAACCATTGTAGCAACAGCTTGTTTGAACTGGTCTATTAAGCTAGATGATGCCGTGCAGTCTTGCCCTCGTTCATATATATAGTTATACGTTCCGATATGAGAATAATAAACCTCCGTTGCACCTTGAACACTATCAGGAACGCGCGTAATCCAGCCAACTATGCCGCCTTTACACGTGTCAGTCGCCAATGCGTCAGAAACAGTGACCTCCATAGTAGGATAAGTAGAGCTATAAGCACTACTTACGTCTGTGTACTGTGCATTCGCTAGTGCGCCCGATACCGGAAGCTTGATACCCCATTGTGTAACCGTTAGGTAGCCCTGAGTTGGGGTTGGAGTTGCTGTAGTTACTGGCGAGGTCGTAGCAGTACTCACCGGCGTCTTTTTAATTGTTACTGAAGACGCTGTAGTAGTGCTAGCGGTTTTGCTTCTATGGTTGTGCGCAACATATACACCTATAAACGCTATAATTGCTACAAAAATAAGTGCCAATAACAGCTCAACAACGCTGAAGCCTGATTGATTCTTTTGTATTTTTGCCATCCTCTTATTTTCCATCTTTATAGGATTAAGCGTAAGCTAAATGCCTTATAAATACAACGGTAATAAAAAAGCTCGAACAGTAAAGTTCAAGCTTTTTTGGTGGAACTGGCGGGGTTGAGCCCGCGTCCAATCAGTTACTCGTCGGCGATCTACAGGTTTAGGCTATTTTAAAATCTTAGGTATTTCGTCTCGAAATAACCAAAATGACGTAATACAGCGACCCAAAGTCTTAGTACATACTTAGGGTAAAGGCATGTAGGCGACCAGATGATATAAGACCAAAAACGTTTTATCTGACGTCAAACGAGTGGCCGCAGCGAAAATAAATTAAGCTGCTAGTGCGAACTGAGAGTTAAACGAAGCTGCAAAAGCTGCGCTAAATTCAGATACGCGAGAAGAAATGTTTTTTGCATTTATTCAGTTTTGCCCTATAACGCTGAGCAAGCGACCTGCACGGTCCAACTTGTAAATCCAACTGTCAAAAAACAGTCCCATATGCGCTCATCCATTATATTTAACAGATGAGTGACCTATATTATACCACTTATGTCAATAATCTACTATCTAAAACATAAGCTTAAGGGTAGACCTAATGGCCAGCGCCAAGAGGTGCCGCATCGCTGTCGTGCATTGAACCTTTTGGCTGATGGTAGAAAATGTTGAATATCAGTCCGCCAAAAACTACCACGCTGCCGCCAACAATTACTGGAATGTTCACACCAAGTACCGCTATATAGCCGGCAATTGCGGCTGGGATGGACTGCGCCAATGCCTGCACACTTGCTTCAATCCCGAGCACTTCACCCTGGATCTTTTTATCGGCATTCAAGCTCACCAAGGTCGAAAGATTGGCAATCGTCAAGCCGTTAAATATAGCGAAGAAAGGCGTGACGAGCAAAAGCTGGGCGGTGTTGTGCGGCAGAATAAGCGCGAACAATGTAATACCATTTCCAAGCAAACTAAAGCGCAGGACATTAGCATTTTTCACCTTTTTAGCAATAAACGGCGTAATGATCGCCTGCGCCAAAACAACCCAGATACCAATGTAGGCGTAATAGTCGCCAACGTTATTGACCTTAAATCCAAGTTTTTGGATAAGCAAAATTTGGAAGAATGACGTAAAGAACGTAAAGCCGCCCCAAAACGCGAACTCCGCGCTAAGGATTATCCTAAGGGCTGGGTGAAGGGCCGCACGCTTGATGTTATCGAGTGACTTGTTCCAGGTAAGGCGAAGTTTGTCGTTAATGTGCTGGTGGGTTTCTGGCAAGATAGTAATTACAAGGTAGGCGTTAATGGCGCTTAAAATGGCAGCAAACCAAAACGGAACTGCCGGGCTAAACCAATGCGGCGTGTTAAACAAGCCAAAAAAGCTTACACCAGGGCTCGCAAGACGGGCGCCAATATATGGACCGAAAACAAAGCCTGCGCCGAAGGCTGCACCAATTTTGGCAAAGTTTTTTGTACGGTGTTCTGGCGGGCTAACATCGGCAATAACGGCGCGGGCAACACTAATGTTACCGCCGGTAATGCCGTCTAGGGCGCGGGCAAAAAAGAGCAACGGAATATTTTTGGTAATAATCGCGATTGCAAACAATACATATCCAACGGCGGTCCCAAACAAACTAAAAGCCAAAATTGGCTTGCGGCCGTAGCGGTCGCTGAGCTGCCCCAAAATAGGCGTCGCGATAAACTGCATAAACGGATAGATAAATACGAGCCAGCCAAGCATGATCAGCGAACTGTGATAGCTGTAGCCCGCTGGTTCAAAAATTCTAAAAATTAGCTGCGGTAAAACGGGACCCAGAATACCAACGCCAAGGACGTCTAGGAAAATTGTCGAAACAACAAGCGGCAACGCTCTTTTTTCGTTACGCTCGCTGAGCTTTTGTTTTACTTTTTCTACCATTATGCTTTTCCTTCCGAATGCTCTTTTTTAACGACTGCAAAAAATATTTTCTCGAGCAGCGTATTTAATTGTTCTTGTTCTTTGAGGCTTATGACTTCAAAGTACGGTTTATATTCTGTAACTAAGGCTTTCATGGCGTTGTCTGCAAACTTCTTGCCTTCCGCAGACAGCAAAATCATATGGTTACGCCGGTTTGCGGGGTCAACTTGTTTGTCAATAAGACCTTCTTCGACCAGCAAACCAACTTGCCGGCTCACTGCCGCTTCTGTTTGGTTTAGCCAGTCCGCAATGTTTGTCTGCAGTACTCCCGCTTCGTGTTTGCGAAGTATCCACAAAATTTTAAACTGCGACATACCAAACCCGCAACATTCCTGGACCGTGCCATCGGCAAGGCGTCCAAGCACCGTACTAAGCCGGTGGATATTAGTAGCGAGCTCCGATATATCAGCCATCTATAGACCTTTTGTTAATAACCCTATAAACTTAACATGTTAAGTATCAGGTTGTCAACAATTTTTTACTTCTTAACTATTTATGTTTAATTTTTACAACAAACAGGGAAGGGCAGGTTTTTTATATCCAGGCCAAATAAAGCTGGTGCCACTCTTCTAATGACAGGTTTTGGGCGCGTAAGTCCCCGCTAATATTGGCTTTTGCTAAAAGCTCGTCCGCAGCTGTTTTCTCAATGCTAAGCCCCCCGCTCAAACTGCTCCGCAGCTTCTTGCGCCGCTCCGAAAAGCCTGCTTTGACAAGACGGAAAAACTTTACGGCATCAACATTTTTAAACAGCGGCTCGGTGCGGAATTCGAGCATTAAAACCTGCGAATCCACCTTTGGCGACGGCGTAAACAACTCTGCCAGCACAACCGGGCCAAGCCCGACGCGGCAGTAAAACTGGGTGCTAATGCTCAGCAAGCTCGTCTGCCCTGGTGCCGCGCACACCCGCTCGGCAACTTCTTTTTGGATAAGCAAGGCGGCCTTACTAAAATGGTTTGGGCTTTCGCATAGCTTGCGTATTAAGTTACTCGTAAGGTAATAAGGGATGTTTGCTACTACCTTAAAATTCTTAGGCAGCGTCGTGTAATCAAAATCTATAATGTCGGCGGAAATAACTTCAAGATTCTTCGCTGGTACCCGCCTTGGCAGCTCATCAGCAAGCTGCTCGTCGAACTCAACAGCAATAACTTTTTCTGCTACCAAGCATAAACCTTTTGTTAACGTCCCTAACCCTGGACCGATTTCGAGCACCACATCACCCGGCTGGACGTCGGCGGCATCTACAATTGCCTGCAGCGCGTCAATATCATGCAGCCAATGCTGCCCCAATGATTTTTTTGGCCGGTCTTCACTCATATTGCTGTAAGTTTAACAGATAATATAAACTTAAACTCCCGAGATGCCCACGGATTCTGCACTTGAGCTAGTTTCGTTATTTCTCTGCGAACCGCAAAGGAGAGGTATTTTAATACCTTGACTGCGGATCGTAAGGAGAAAGGGCGAAAATAGCCAAGAAGCGAGCCAATGTCACGGCTTTGCCGGGACTTGCTCGCTGGTGCAGGATTCGTGGGCTACCAGTTATTGTGAGAGAGCCAGTGTTCGTAGGCTGCTTCCCAGCTTCCGTAGCGTCCCGTAGCATACCCAGAACACCAACGCAGCTGCGTGACCGCATTCGTCCGCCAGTCATCCCCTGCGCTGGCCATCTTTGCTCCCGGCGTTGCTTGGCACAGGCCATAGCCTGTATTTGTGTTAGTTTCGGCACCTGGGAACTTTTCAGTATAGTACGCTGGACAGCCGCTTGTGCCTTGGTAGCGGGTTGGGCACCAGAGGCCGTTTTCGTGGTTGATAATAAAGTAGACATACGGGAAGTCGCTGTCGGATATGCCAGCGGCGCGCATAATTGACTCTTTGTCGGACGGGATCTGGACAGCCTGGCCGCGGGCGGTAATCTGGGCGACCGGCTGCTGCACTATAACTTCCTGGATAAGCTGCCGGCTAACCTCCGCCCCATTCTTCAGCTCAATTTGATAAGTCACCGACTTCTTGCCTGCCGCGCCGGCCTGGCGGATAACGGTTGTACCAAACGAAAGGCTGTTGTCCTGGACGGTTTCGCTTGGCGCCGGGATGTCTTCTTGGGTGGTCACGACTTGGGTGCCAAAACGTGTTACAAAAACTTGGGTATCATGGGCTAGCACAGTGGTTGCCGCAGGAGTTACAACATCGTTTGCGGCCACTTTGACATGCTTTTCTTTTAACAAATCGGCGACCGTTTTGGCATGCGTGCGGACATTTAGCTGCGAGCCGTACAGATTTAGCGTTGCTGGCACTGCCCTGTCAATTGTTACTTTGGTGCCGATACTGCCATCCTTTAAAAAATCGTCACTTGGCTGGGCTGTTACGCCGTCTTCTGGATATAGCTGCGCCCCGGCTTGTTCGGCAATGCTGCGCGGTGTTAAAGCGGCGCTCAAGCCATGCATAACTTGGGTTCCATCATAAACAACCACTGGTGCCGCGCGGTAGACATTAATGTGGAAGTTATCTTCTTCAATTTTGCTGTTAAGCGCTGGTTCGACCACATCGCCGTCATGCAATGTCACTGCGGCTTTGTTTAAAAAGTCACCAACGGTTTCTTCACGCGTGGGCAAAGTTTTGGTTTTGCGGTCGGCATACAAAATTACAATGTGTGAATTTGGCGCGCCGACAGTTTGCCCGCTTAACGACACAAACAAAATCGCCGACAGGCCGACAACAGCAATAATTACGGCCGCGAACATGCGCAGAGGATGGTGATGGAAATATTTATCAAGCCGGCGTGACTTACGCCTAAAATGCATACGGTATTTTCTGATGTGATGATTCATAGTTTTACCTAATTTAGAAAGGACCATCATTTGCGCATGCAAACACTGCCTCCCGTTTAAGGTACTAGTATTATAACAAACTTGGGCGTTCCGGCGGCTGGTAGCGCCTGAGGGCAAGCCGGGCTTCGTCGTCAAGGTCGTACTGCTTCATTTCAGCAAGCGGCACCCAAGCGGCATTCCAAATTTCGCCTTTTCTAAGACTAAGCTCTGGTTTTTCGTTCAGGCTCAGTACAAACAGGTCGCCGTGGTATTTAAAATTGTATTTTTTGTGCTTAAAAGAGGCAAGTTTTGTCAGGCTGCTTTCTGGTGCCAGAATACCAGTTTCTTCGTGCAGTTCACGCGCGGCGGCGCTGACTGTTTTTTCATTTTTTGTAGCACCACCGCCGGGCAGATTCCAGTTTTTCGTGCCCAACCAGCCCTGAACCAACAGCACTTCATCGCCGCACACAACCAAAACCCTAGCCCGCACATTCGAAATACGGAAATACACGACCCAAGCCGGCCACAATAGCCAAAATAGCCCCGTGCCAACCCCTCCCCACATTTTTTTAATAGTTTTCATAATTTCTCGAGCGGAGCGAAAGTCGAATTCAGACGTTTTAAGCCCTTTGTCTTAAACATTACAGCCACATTGTCGCCGTCCACATCCATAACGGTGCCAGTGCCAAAAACCTGGTGCTTTACTGTATCGCCTTGGTTTAGCTCCACCACATAACGCGGTTCATTTGAAATTACATGAGCGTCCTGGCCAAACACACCCGGCGTTGGGATTGGCTCAACTGCCAAAATTTGACCGTCGATTTCTGACAAAAACCGGCTTGGCGGGTTGTGCTGCATACCGCCGTACAAAACCCGTGCCGAGGCGTAGAGCAGATACAGCTCATAACGGGCACGTGTCATTCCCACGTACATCAGCCGGCGCTCTTCCTCCATTTCGCTGGGGTCATACAGCGCGCGGCTGTGCGGAAAGATAGTTTCTTCCAGCCCGACCATAAACACCACCGGGAACTCCAGGCCTTTGGCGGCGTGCAGCGTCATTAGCGTAACGGCGTTGCCGCTAAAGTCGGCCGAGTCGAGGTCGCTCACCAAGCTAACTTCTTCTAGAAATCCATCCAAACCCACGTCTTGGTAGGCCTTGGCAACCGAGATAAGTTCGCGGACGTTTTCGGCGCGCGACTCGCCCTGCAGCGAACCGTCTTCCAAATAGGCATAATAATCCAAGCGTTTTAGCAGGCTGTCGACAAGTCCGGCAACGGCCGTGTCCATCATAATGTTGCGGTAGCTGATTAAAATGTCGGCAATGTCAGTAAAGCCTTTTAGTGCTTTTGGCGTTAGGCCTGGGCAGTCACTTACTGTTTCTAGCCCGAGGAGCAGACCGCCCCGGTTGCGAGCCCACTCCATAAAAGTGCTGAGCGACTTTGGGCCCAAACCACGGGTCGGCACATTGGCAATCCGTTCAAAACTAACAGCATCTTCGGGCTGGAAGATGAGGCGCAGATAGGCGATAATGTCCTTGATTTCTTTGCGGTCATAAAACCGCACGCCACCGACAACGCGGTATGGCACGCCGTAGCGGACAAACATTTCCTCAATCGACCTGGACTGGGCATTGGTGCGGTACAAAACCGCGAAGTCACTGTATTTGCGGCTGCCCATGTCGAGGCTGGTTTGGATCCTGCGGATAATTGCTTCGCCTTCTCCGCGTTCGCTTTGGGTTTGCAAAATTTGGATCGGCAAACCATTGCCCTCTTCGGTCCAGAGTTTTTTATCAGAGCGCTGGGTGTTTTTGGTGATCACGGCATGCGCCGCATCCAAGATGGCCTTAGTACTTCTGTAATTCTGCTCAAGTTTAATAACAGTTACTTTTGGATGGTCGCGCTCAAAATTTAATATGTTCCTAAAATCAGCCCCGCGCCAACTATAAATCGAATTATGGGTTACGATTCCTGATGCTATGTAGTTATGAACCTTTTCGACATCAAGGTCATACACCTTGCCTTGGTACTTTATTTTTTCTATAGAAATCACCCGGTCTTTTGTAACTTTTTCTGCGCCATCAAGTACAGGTACTGTCATTTCAGGGTGAATCTGGCTGGCAGGCATAAAAGTGAACCTTTCATCAGTCATAAAGGCATACTTATTAACCTGGACATCCCCAGCAATGTGACGAATACTTTCAAATACCTGTTCGATCGCCCCGTAATCAAGTTTATGTATTTCACTTCTATATGTACCTGCTTTGGCGGAACGAACGCTGTACCCTTCTGCCTTCATAAAATCTAAATCGCTTGCGTTCGTAGTATTCAGGGAAAGCCTGCTAGCCGACCAGTTGCTCTGTTCAGTCCGCCTTTTATCGCCAAACATGACAACATTTAAATTCACTCGTCTCCTGCTACTACGGATAGTCGCCTGCGGTTGAAAATGTGGGAAGTCAAACTGCAACCCTTCATTTTTAATAAGTAACTCTGCGCGCTCGACGGTATTGATCTTGTTAAAGATGTTATCAATATGTTCCTGCGAAAACATCATTGCCCGGTTTGGATAAGCGTGAAAAACCACTGTTGGAATGCCGTATTGAAAAGCCAGCAGCATTTCGTAATATGCCGCCTCTTCACGGTTTTTACATACACGCAAGACCCACATACGATCCGCCCGCTCCTGGTTTGCGCGCACCCTAAGGCCAATGTCATCTTTCTTGCCGTCAAAACGTGTACCTTTGGTAAGCCCTATCCTATATCCCTTTTCCCTAGAAAACATAAGGTAAACAAAATAAGCGTCTGTTTTGTCAAAACGCGAAAATAATATGTGATTGGGTGTACAGGTTATGTGATGGCCTTTTTCGGTCTTAATGCTAATAAGATCACCCTCGTAGTCAAATGTCCTATTGTTAGTAACCTTAAAAAGACCCGAATTGCCATAGCCGCTTGCCGAGCGGACTAGTGTACCAGCTTTGATGGACTCTATTGTTTTGGGTCCCTCAGCCGTTTCAATCATTGTGCCTGGCGGGAAACACTGCCAATCATCGCCCACGACCGCGATGTTATTGTTTGGACCTGTAAGCAGCTTAACCAATTTGTACTGGGCGGCGTTGGTGTCTTGGTATTCGTCGATCATGACGTAGGCAAACTGGCGCTGCCATTTGGCGCGGACTTCTTCGCTTTTTTCCAGCATCTGCACGGTTTTTAGGATCAAATCATCAAAGTCCAGCCCGCCCGCGTCTTTTAAAGCTTTTTCATAAACTGGATAAACTTGAGCGGCTGCTTCCTGGGCCGGAGAGCCGGCTAGGCTGGCGTATTCGTCCGGGCCCACAAGATCATTTTTTGCATTGCTGATCAGGCCGCCAATCATCCGGGCAGGAAAGGCCTTTTCGTCCAAACGCAATCGCCGGCTAGCCTGCTTGATGGCGCTTTGGCGATCGCTTTCGTCAAAAATCACGAAGTTTTTTGGCACCCCAATATAATCCCCGTCTTGGCGCAGTAACCGCACACAAATGCCGTGAAATGTACCTGTATAAGGCATAAAACCGCGGTTGTCGGCCTTTTCACCAAGCAGATGTCCAATTCGGGCGCGCATTTCTTTGGCTGCCTTGTTGGTGAATGTTACCGCCAGTATGTTGTAAGCCGTGGCCTTGTTGGTCGCAATAATATACGCAATCCGGTGCGTCAGCGTCTTGGTCTTGCCGCTGCCCGCCCCAGCCTGGATTAAAAGCGGACCTTCGGTGGTTTCGACAGCCCGCCGCTGTTCTGGATTAAGCCCAGTAAACAGGCGCGTCGTATCAACGACCACCTCTTGGGCCCACGGATCTATAATCGGGCTATCGTTCATAAGCTTCCCTCAAACATCATTCCATTGTATCAGACAATAAAATTGCGGGCTTATTGCTTAAAGAGATGGTAAGGCAGGTTAATATTGGTTTTTATAACCTTGGCGTCAATGGCGGCATAGGCACCAGCTGCCAATATAATCAGCACGAGCAGTGCTATCCATATGCCCACGCTGCTTTTTTGACTGGAACTATCATGCGCCAGCGGCACTACGTATTTTTTACTGTCGATAAGTTCTTGGAGGGCAGCAGCTTTTTTGGCTTCTTCATCGGCCTTTTTTTCGTCTTCTTTCGTCTTGCCTGAAGCTTCGGCCAGCGCGTCCACCCCAGCCGATTCTGATCCGGTTGGAGCATCAGTTTCAGTCTTTGCCGGTTCATCTTTCGCATTTGTATCATCGGATGCAGGTGTTTCTGATTTGTCTTTGGCTGCCTCACCCGCAGCTGGTTCAGCTGTGCCCTTAGCAGCTTCTGTTGCCGCTGTCTCGGCCGCTACAGCTTCTTTTACCGACGCTGATGGTTCAATTACTAATTCCCTGTTCGGCTTTAGCGGTGCGGGCTTCGTAGCAGTATCATCAGGTGTTGGATCTTGCTTGGCCGCTGTTTCGGTTTGTCCTGCTTCTGCTGGCTGGTCCAGAGGTTCTGGCGATTCTAGTGCTTCGGCAGGACTTTCCTCTGCAACGGTATTTTCTTCAGGTTTTGGCGTTGCTGCTGGAGTATTTTCTGCAAGTGCGGAGGCTTCACGGGCGGCTGTCATACCGCTCTTACTTTTAGTAATTAAGGGGGCGGTTGGAAGTGCTTCTTCTGCTTTTGGTTCCGGCTCGTGCAATATTGTAATCGAAGATTCTCCGGCATTTTGAGGCGCGGCTTCAGGCTCGCTTATTGGTGCCAATACTTTGCGGCTAACTGATGGCGGAGATAGTGTAGCGGATGAATCCTCAGCTCCGCTGACAGTGATAATTGTCGGGTCTTTGATAGGCATACCGTTGCTGGTAATAACCGGGCGTGACGTACCCATTGGCTTGGCGTTACCGGGTTTGGCAACATCAAACACTTTTGTATCGTCAATAGATCTTGGTCGGCCTGCCATTTTAAAGGCTCTTTGGTTTCATTAGTCTTCTGCCCCAAGTTCCCGGCGCATTTTGTAAGCCGCGTCAACAATTCCGCTAAACTGCGCGTAGTTGACACTCGCCCCGCCTGCCAGCAAACCGTCTATGCCTGGAACGTCCAAGTAGCCGCGCGCAACGTCCGGAGTAACACTGCCGCCATATAGAACACGCACATTTTCGGCTGCTTTTTTGCCGTAAAGCTCGGTAATATTGTGCCTAATTACTTTTTCGGCCGCCGCTACGTCATCAGGCTTGGTGTGAACGTGGTGGGTTGGGTCGCCGTCGCTTAAAGCCCAGACAGGCTCATAGGCAATTACCAGGTTTTCAATATCTTCGCCGGTTAAGCCTTTTAGTGCTGTTGTAACTTGGTCGTGCAAGACACGGCGGGTGTGGCCGGCCAGGCGTTCGGTTTTGGTTTCGCCGACGCATAAGATTGGGATAATGCCGTTTCTGACGGCGGCTTCCATCTTTAGCGCGACTTCTGGCAATGTTTCGCCAAATACATGGCGGCGTTCGGAGTGGCCGATTATGGCGTAATGCACCAGTTCGCGCAGCATCGTAAAGCTGACTTCACCGGTAAATGGTCCATCGTCTTTGTAATAGGCATTTTGCGCGGCCAGGCGGAACTTGCGGCGGTCAAGCTGGACAGAAAGCGGCTGCAATACCAGCATACTAGGCGCAATAACTACCTCGATGTCACGGTAAATCCGAATGCGTTCCTGGAGCCTATGCAGCAAAATACTAGCCTGCATCGTGTTCAGATGCATTTTCCAGTTACCTACAATCAGCAATTTACGCATTTGTATTCTCCAGGATTAGGGGAGAGTAGCCCAAGCATCTGGCTCCGCCAGTGCATGGCGCGATGAGAGGGGATATTCCCCTCTCATAAGCGCTAGCGCTGAGGTGCATTTTCCAGTTTCCGACAATTAAGAGTTTACGCATATTATTTACTTTTCTTCTTATGCTTAATTATACCCGACTTCGGCGTTTTTGTGGCAGGTTTAGCGGCCGGGGCTTTAGCAGTAGCCGGTTTGGTACTTTTGGTGGCAGTTTTATCTAGCAGCGCTTCAACTCCGGGCAAAGCTTTGCCCTCCATAAGCTCCAAGCTCGCCCCGCCGCCAGTCGAAACATGGTTAAACGCTTTGGTTAGGCCGCGCTCTTCGACATAAGACACCGTGTCGCCGCCGCCAACGACTGTAAACGGCCGGTGGCCGTGCTGGCCCATTAAAGCCTCAACAATAATCTCGGTACCATGCGCAAAAGGCCCAATCGGGTCATTATTTGGTCCGTCAGTCTCTGTCACACCCATAGTTCCGTTCCAGACCACTGTTTGCGCCAGCTGTGAACCGCCCGCGATAAACGAACCAGAAAACGGCCCAACGTCCAAAATCATTTCATTTTCGGCCACCAATGAAGCCTCATGCTTCGGCTGACCTGGGTAGCTTTCGATGTCGGCAATGGCCTGTGTGTCCCAGTCAACAATCCTGGTTGACTTTGGACTCTTAAGATCAGTCGCCACAACCCCGTCTTGCGGCAGATAAAACACAAACGGCTGTTTCTTAGCCTTTGCCGCGGCCTTTTCGATAATTTCCTTGGCCAAAGAAACTTCGTCCTTGTCGGCCAAGCTTTTACCGATGGCAATGTCCTGAGCTAACAAAAAGGTGTTGGCCATAGCGCCGCCTATAGCGATAAAATCGGCAATGTCGATAAACTTTTCTAGCACAGTAATTTTGTCCGAAATTTTTGCGCCGCCAACAATGGCCATCAGCGGCCTGGCCGGGTTGCTCATAACATTAGTGATGGTGTCGACCTCTTTTTCAAGCAGCAGCCCAGCAACGCTTGGCAAAAAGTGCGTCACGCCTTCTGTCGAAGCATGTGCCCTGTGAGCAGCCCCAAAAGCATCGTTTACAAAAATTTCGCCGTAGCTGGCCAGTTTTTTAGCAAAATCTTTATCATTTTTTTCTTCTTCGGCATAAAACCGGACATTTTCTATCATCAGAATCTGGCCGGGCGCCAAAGACCTGGCCGCCAGTGCAGTGTCCGGCCCCAAGCAGTCACCAGCAAACTGGACTGGCATGTTGATAAGCTTGCTCAGGCATTCGGCCGTTGGGCGCAATGAATATTTAGGTTCAGTAATACCTTCCGGGCGGCCAAGGTGCGACATCAAAACAATCGAACAGCCCTGGTCCAAAAGATATAGGATTGTGGGGATGCTTTCGCTAATGCGGTAGTCGCTCGCCACTTTACCGTCTTCTATCGGCACATTGTAGTCAACGCGCATCAGGACTTGCTTGCCCTTAAGGTCAATATCGCGAACAGTTTGTTTTGTAAAACTCAAAACTAGGCCCCACCCTTCTATCTATATATTACCTCAAGTATAAGCGTTGACGCACACAACGACAACAGGCTTTGTAACCGTGATGCCTGGGCTGCGCACGATGAGTCAAAATTGCCGTTCTTCCGAGCGGGCAAGCGAGCCGTACAGAAGGTACGGTGAGAGCAGACCGATGAAGGAAAACGGCGATTTTGGCCATTGTGCGATGGCCAGGCTACTCTAGCACGCGCACCTTGATAGTATCTGTTGTTCCCACGACTCCTGGATAATGTCCCGAACATGAAACTATTACATCACCTGCCGACAGCACTTTGTTGTGCTGCAGCCAATTGGTAATCTTTTCGGCCGCCAATTTGTCATCTGGGCGGACGTAGCTCTTGCAGGCATAGACAATTGCCAGCTGCTGGGCAACACGCGTGTCACTCGTGACGGCAATCAGCGGAATGTCAGCCCGTTTGCTCGAAATCTGCAGCGCTGTAGCGCCGGAGCGGGTTTCGGCCACGATCGCATCGGCCTTAATATCATGGGCCAGGTTTAAAACCGCTGTAGAGATGGCCTGCTGGCGCGTAAAAGCCGTGTTCATAATCGTTTCGGCAAACACCGGCTTTACAGGCGCGTGCTGCTCGGTATACAAAATCACCCGCTTCATAATCTTAATGGCCTCGATCGGATAGCGGCCATTAGCCGTTTCATCGCTCAGCATCACGCAGTCTGCCCCCACAAGCACCGCCGTGGCCACATCAGAAACTTCGGCACGGGTTGGTTCCGGCGCTTCGGTCATACTAAACAGCATCTGGGTTGCGACAATGGTTGGCTTGGCATGCTTAATTCCCAAACCAATTAGTTGGCGCTGGATAATCGGGACACTCTCAGGCGGCGTTTCAACGGCCAGGTCACCGCGGGCAATCATAATAACATCGGTTTCTTCAACAATGGCATTCATGTTTTCAACCGCCGAACGGGTTTCCATTTTGACAATCACCTGGGCGTTAATTCCAAGGTTTTTCATGAGTTTGCGTAGGTTCTTAATGTCGTCCGCTGTCTGAACAAAGCTCTGGGCTACATAGTCAATGTCCTGGGTCGAACAAAACGCCAAATCTTCACGGTCTTTTTTGGTAATAACATCGCCGCCAAAGTTAGTGTCCGGCAAATTAAGGCCTTTACGCTTAATCAATATCCCATCATTTTCGGCACGGACATGCACAAGTCCGTCCGAGACACTCGTGACAAGTGTTTTTACTTTGCCATCATAGATATAAATATGCTCGCCGCGCTTTACCTTTTTGCTGAGGTCATACTGCATCGGGATAATGCCATCCTTGGCATAGTTGGCGTTATAGCCCAGGCGCAGACTCTGGCCCTCCTGCACATTAATAATGCCGTCAAAGTCGCCCAGGCGGATCTTTGGCCCCTGGAGGTCGGCAATAATGGCTACCGGCTTGCCGTATTCGCGGCTGGCTTTGCGGATCCACTTAATCTGGCGTTCTCGCTCTTCGTAGGCACCATGGCTAAAGTTAAGCCTCAGCCCATTGGCGCCGGCCTTGATAGCACTTAAGATGGCTTCATAAGAGTCTGTAGCCGGGCCAACGGTCGCGATAATCTTGGTCCGCTTATATTGTTCCAAAGGAACACCAGGCACTTTTCTAGTTATATCCATAGTTACCTCCTATTTTATACGGCCAGGCCAACTTACGCAAAACACTTATGCTATAACCAGAAGCTTTTTGGCTCCAGATGACAGCACATAGTATAGTAACCGCATATGAAGCTCCAAAGAATCTCCACGTTAAAATTACTTAATATCGCTATGGCCATTACTTGGAGTGCATTGATTCTTGAGATGATGATAAAACCGTCAGTACTGCGCATCCCAGACAGTGCCCTCAGCCGCTATTCGCGCTACCCCGAAACGGCTGGAATACACATAGCAGGTAGTGTTTTGAGCGGCATTTTCCTACTTCTTGTCGCGCAAAATATAAAACAAAGCTATGGAGTCTTAAAACGATGCATACAAGTGGCGGGCCTCAGTGCGGTATTGCTGTTTCTGTTACCCTTTCACGAAGGAAAAGTAATTTTTTTCATCCACGCGTTCCTTAGCTTAGGCCTATTTTTAAGTTCAAGCATTGCCGTAATTTTTATAAGCCTCCGCAAAAGGTCGCCCATAAACACTTTATTAGCCGCCGTGGCGTCACTTGCGTGCATTGTTCTAATAATTGCAGTCCTCATAAAGTCCACATCTTGGTATTTTAACGCGCCGCTTTTGGAGCTTTTGTTTATCGCGTGTTTCTACACATCAATGCAATATAATTTCCGTAAAAATAATCTGACGCTTTAACAAAGTCTTAAAAATGTAAAAACCCCGCATAGTGCAGGGTTTTTATTGATTCTAACGTGGTGATCTATGTGAAGTCGAAATTGAACGCAATCTGTACTGAACTACTAGAAGTATATAGCTACATGAGAGCAATAACAGCGACAGAGTACATTCTAGCTTAGAGTAGAACACTATTAACTTAGTACTATATGGGCTACCACAGTAGAAGAAGTTATATCCTTATAAAGTATGATTTAAAGGGCTTAGTTACGCACTAGCCTTGCAAGTACATCCTTGTGGGTTTCGTCTAAACTATACCCAAGACCACTTAGTCTTTCTTTAACGACTGTCGCGTCGTGTGGTGGTACGTGTAACTGCTCATAGTATATAACCTCAGGTGATGCTCCTGCATCCAAGAAGGAGCCCACAATTTCAGCATCCTGACCTTCCGTGTCTACTACAAGTACGGCTATATTCTTCGGATCCAAATCACAATCCTTGCAAAGCTGAGCAGCAGTCTGAGCCTCTACCTGCATCTCCGATATTTCTGCACTTCCTAGAGCCTCCTTGCCTACATTTCTTTTGATTTCGCGAATAACTTGTTCTTTTGATTTACACGCCCATAAAGTAGATTGCAACTCCCGACCCTTAATTCTGGGTGAGTACAGTGTCAGATGACCACTCTGAGCAGCAATCGCATTATTCATTAAATACGTGGCAGGCCTGTTTTCATAAAGTCGAGATAGTGCCTCAAAAGCAAGTGTTATAGGTTCCACAAGCACTGCTTTCATATTTTGTTTGGCAAGAATCGGACGAAGAGGGTCGCTATGCATCCCATCATTAGCACCTACTTGTACTATCGCTTTATCCTTACCAAAATCTATCTGTTCGATACCGTGTTCAAATCCCTTAGTGAGAACCCGTTGTCGTCCAACCTGGTCCCATAGCTTACCTTCCAGTAATAGCTTGAGAGATATTTTTAAAGTTGCGCCAACAGTTGCTTCATTTAAAGAAGGATACCTCTCAACTAACTTGTGTGTACCAAAGCTCGTGCCAAATTTCATTATCTTATAATACCTTAAAAATAAAACAGAGAGTTGTAACCTCTTCTGCCACTTTGGTGTGTTTGGCCTTTACTTAGACTTAGCTCCTACTGTATTGACTGACACTACTTTTCTTAAAAACTGCTAACAAAACAGCGTGTTTTTCAATAAACCGTCAGAAAACTCATGACCAATCTATTCTGATTGTCTTTTGCGGTGGTCATTTTCTCGGCGAACACTGTTTCGTTATTCATGTAATGGTAGTAGGTATCACGGCTTATTCCTGCATAGCGACAGGCTTCAGTAATTGTTGAGTTGTGCTGAATTGAATCCGCTAATTTTATGATGACTCGATAATTGACCTTAGGCGGTCTGCCGATAGCTTTTTTGATTTCCATATAAACTCCTTTGTTTTTCGGCGTTACCTCTGTTCTCATTATACAAAATTAGCACAACCATAAAATATACTTGACAAATTCATTATGCTTACGTATAATTAAAGGTGGAACGTTGCATAACCAGTTTGTTTTAAGTAGTAGACTTAAAGCCGACTGACCTGCAACGTTCTTTTGATTACAGGTCACGCACAGGTCTACGGCATTCTCGGTAGGGGTTCGGCAATAAGTCGTTCTCATGGTTCAAGAGAGAACCAAAGTGGCACAGCACTATGCACCACACAATAATATCAGTGGCCAACTGGTCATATCAGTCAAAGAAGCCCGTAAGCTCCTAGGACAAAAAGCAAAAAACCTAACCAACGAAGAATTAAAAGCGTTGATACAAGCCACTGAAACAGTGGTGAGAATTTCAGTTCGTACATATATTAGTTCGAAAAATATTAAAAATAATGTTACTATAAGCAATACCGAGGCAACCACACAATGAAAAAAGCAGTCATTTATCTCCGTGTGTCAACTACCAAGCAGGTAGAGGGAGCGAGTCTTGAAACGCAACAAATGATGTGCCAAGAATGGGCATCACGCAACAATGTACTGGTCGAGAAAATCTACCATGATGACGGTGTATCAGCCAAAACCTTAGACCGTCCTGCTATGAAAGAGATGTTAGCGTACCTTGAGGCAAACAAGGGTCGCATTCACTATCTCATTACGTACCAGACGGATCGTCTCACTCGCAACGCCACAGACTTCTTTGCACTACGTACTCTTCTATCAAAACTGGGAATTGAGTACAAGAACATCAACTCAAGCCTAGAAGATAGTGTTAATGAGGAGCTTATACAGAATATAGAGGCTGTACTTGCTCAGCACGACAATAAGGTTAAATCTGTTCGTGTAAAAGATAACATGAAAGTCCATGCTAAAGAGGGCTATCGCATGAGCAAAGCACCTCATGGTCTTAAAAACGTGAGAGACCTGCTAGATAAGTCTGTACTTGCACCAATAGAGGGGGTCGCCGATAAGGTGGCCTCTGTCCTCGAAGCATACACAACGGGTACGTATACGATAGCTGGCTTAATTAAGATGTGCGAGAGCATAGGGTTAAAGTCTGCTCAAGGTAAGCCGATGCAAATACAGGCTCTCAGTAAGATGTTGCGTAACCCTATCTATGCAGGGCTTGAACAGAACCGTCACACAGAGGATCAGCTCGTATCCTCAAAATTCGATGGCATCATTACCCCTGCGGTCTATCACCGTAATCAAGAGCTTCTGAGAACCAACAAGAACTCTGCCGCTACATATAAGAAGAATAACCCTGAATTCCCTCTGAGACGCTTTATGCTGTGTGCGAAGTGTAATAAACCTCTAACAGGTAGCAGTCCAGTTGGTGGCTCAGGCAAGCGTTCGCCACGCTACCACTGTGCTAGATGTCATGTCCCCTCTGTGCAGTCAGGTGAGCTTCACGAACAATTCCTACACCTACTTGCCTCACTAACTCCTGACCCAGACGTGGAGAAGTTCCTAAAAGAGATAATTGTACGTGTCTGGCGTGACGAAACACAAACCCTAGGTAATAAGCAGAAGAAGCTCCATAAGGTCTTAGAACAGCTCACAGAGAGAAGAAACAAAACGGTAGAGGCATTTGTTTCGGGCGATATTTCTCTAGAAGAAAAGAAAGACCTCGTTGCGAAGATAAAAAATGAGTCCGACACTATACAGCAAGACCTTGCGAGTATCGGGTCCTTGTCAGAACTAAAAACTGATGCAATCGACTACGCTATGCGTTTTATGTCGAACGCCCCAAGAATATGGAGCAACGCCTCGATAGAACATCAAATCATCTACCAACGCCTGGTGTTTCCAGAAGGCCTAGAATACGACCTCACTACAAATAAATTTCGAACGCCCAAATTAAGCACACTTTACACCTTAGCGAACATGAAAACAGGCACCGAAGTGCCTGATTCGAATACGATGGTGATCCCAAGGAGAGTCGAACTCCTCTTGCTGGGATGAAAACCCAGTGTCCTAACCGATAGACGATGGGACCTCGTCGGCATGTGATGGTAAGGCCGCTATGCCGCCGGCAAAATAAATTTGCCCGGCAACATTAGCAGCCTTACCAAGCCGTCTCCTCTCGAAATCACAAGAGGCCTTGTGATTTCGGAAAAGACAATAAAACGAATACGAACAGACCGTCATATTTTACCATAACAGAGATAAAACTGAAAGTGTTATCCATAACAAAGACCCCTCCGAAGAGGGGCCTTTTCGAGCCTGAGCGGTCAGTCACGACGCATTAACTTGTTACTAGCTTAGCACAATTTGTGCGTTATTGCTAGAGCTTAGCGTAAGCTTTTGAGAGCACGCATGCGGTACAAGAATGCACCAAGGACAGTAGTCGCGCCAAAGATGGCGATGGTGCTGCCCGCACCAGTGTTTGGCAATACTGTTGGAGGAGTTACCGGCGGCTTGCTTGAAATAGTAACCGTACCGATACACTTGTTTCCAGCAACGCCATTTTTTGGAGTTGAGTCAGCAAGGACGAAGTTCACTTTACCAACAACGTTGTACGTACCTTCTTTTGCATATGTGTAAGTATATGGGTTCTGGTTCGTAGTAAATGGAGTGCTGCCGTCGCCAAAGTCGATTACGTAAGTACTGACTTTAGTTGTTGCATCCTGGCTGGTTGTAAAGGTAAATGTAGCTTTGTGCTTGTCGGCTGTGTCTTGGACAACTTTCAGCAGGTCACAAGTATATGAAACAACTGGTGGTTTCTTACATAGAGCCTGGTCGTAAGTCAAAGTAGCAGTATCACTTGTTTCTGGGCTGTTGTCGCCGTGTACATATGCAGTGTTCACAATCTTACATGTGTCGTCAGCAGGGTTGCCAACAATCGCACGGAAGTAGATGTAGCTGTCAGCGCCGGCAGCATAGCTGCCAACGTTTTGGCCGCCGTTTGCAAGGGCATTGTCATTAAGTACCATGCCTGTTGGGTGCAGTGGGCTTACGAGTGTAATTGTACCTGGGTCTAATGTAAGGCCAGCGGGCAATGTGTCACGAACTGTAACGTTGTCAGAATAGTCGCTGCCGTTGTTCTTGAAGTAAAGGCGGTAAGAAACCTTGTCGCCTGGCTTTACAGCAAGAGTATCAGCGAAGTCGCCCTGGCCAGTCAATTTGCCATCAACAAGCTTTACCTGGCGTTCGGTCTTAGCGATAGATATGTTTGGAGCGTTTACTTTAACTTTTACAAATACGTATGCAGAGTATTGGAAACAAGCAGGGAGCTTGCCATCCATTTGGTCGTAACCAATCTGGACACCGTTAGCGCCAGCAATGTCGTCAGATAGTGGGGTGCCGCTTAAGTGGGCTTGGTTTAAGATGGATGCAGAACCTGGAACATAGCTAACAGAGAACTTCTGAGTGTCGTTAACCAATGTACCAGTGTCATAAACAACTGGGTCAACAGCGTTATCGGCACTTACGTAGCCCATAACATCAATTCCGTTTGCCTGGCCCTGAGCGATAGCAACACGGACTTTAGTGTTGGTTGCAACACCAACATAGTTGTGTTCTGCGTCATTCAAAGTCTGGTTAGCGTCGTTGTGTACATAAACACGTACCCAGTATTCGTTACCAGCAGTTGCTGTAACGTTTTCTTTGCTAAAGTCAGCGTCAACGGCGTTCTGGCCGGAAACAACTGGAGCAATACGGGTAAGGTTACGCTCGTCACCATAAGCTGGTGAGTTTATGAACGAGTCAAGGGTTGGAGTCTGAGCGCCAACTTTGTCGGCGTCAACGTTCCAGTCGTAAACACGAGTACGGGTTGGGCCGTAACCTGCTTTTGCTTGTGAACCGTGAACTGCCAATGGCACTGCAACAGCTGCGATAACCGCAAGGCTCAATAAAGCCTTTTTGGTTGTGAATTTCTTGAAAATATTTCGTAATTTCATTATATTATCTCCTTAATTCTTTCTTTAAAATCCGCCAGTTGGGACTGTTGCAGGTGATGTACCGCTAATAGTTGTACCTGGTTGTGTGTTAGGTGAAGTTACTGCAGGTGTAGTCGCAGGCGCAGTCGTAGGTGCCTGTTGTGATGTTGGAACATTAGTACCCTGGGTTACAGGAGTTTCTACAGTATCTGAAGGGGTTGTACCATTAGGACCGTTAGGCAATTTAATTGGCTGCGTTGTAGCAGTCGTAGTTTCTACAGGAGTAGTCGTACCAGTAGACGTTGTAGGAATATCAAGAGTAGAGGATGTAGACGGTGTGCTGTTTGGGTGAGTTGTAGGAGTAGGAGTACCATTCGTTGTCGCAGTCGAGTTTGCAGGTGGAGTAGAACTGTTTGGAGTAGTAGGTACAATCGCAGGAACACATTCTGTTCCCTCTTCGAAACGCTTGTCTTCAGTGTTGAAGCCAATCATTACCAAACAACGGCCATTCTTTTCATCTAGGATCAATCGTAGAGCGGGCTTTATGTCAGCATCTGGAGCTTGTTCTACTTCTGGCAGCTGGCCAACTTCTAAGCCGCCGGCTACAAGATGGAAGTTCAAAGTACCAATCATCGGACCAATACCAGCACTCTTAAATTTGTCTAGGAGTGTAATCATTCTGCTTGCAAGATCTTCATATTCAGCGTTCTTAGCGATTGCCGCTTGGCGGATTTCGTCGGTTAGATCTGCTTTTTTAACGTCAAGACCAGGAATAAATTCTTTAGCCTTGTCATTAATCTGGCTAGCGTCCATTACATAAGGTGCAAGCCATGCATTTAAGTCAACAACGTTGTGTCCTCCAACCTGCATATCGGCAAATGCCTTTGCAAGCTGCATACCAAGTTCTGGATCGGCACAGATAGCTTCTTGTACTTCAACCAAGCCCGCTACTGGGTCAACTGACTCAATAGGAGTGCTAAGGTCATCTGAAGATACGCGGTCGCTATTGTTTAAAGCGCCAACCGTGAATTTTACGAAGTCGCCGCCGTTAGGAAGTGAGATAACCTGGTCGGGTGCGATAAATTTAACTAGGTCTACGCAGGCATTTGGATCATATGTAGCAATTGTAATTGCTTCGTCGAGCGCAGCCTGGTCTTCTGGGCTTAATGTATCAGGCGTTACAGGAACGGAATCAATGGAAGCAGCTACTGTTGAAGCAGTTGTTGTTGGAGCTGCAGTAGTTGGAGCTGCAGTAGTTGAAGTTACGACAGGAACCAAGCTATCAGCCACGTCCTGATTGTCAGTCGTGTCTACGCTGTCAGTAGGAGCAACAGAAACATCTGTTGGATCCGTAGCTAGGACAGTAGTCTCAGTTCGGGCTTCGGTTGTTACGTCTGTTACAGCATCATCAAGCATACTTGAATCTGTGCCATCTATTGACATTGCTGTAGCCAGTTCTTGTTTACCACCACCATTATTTGGTCCTGTGGCACATCCAACGGCGCCTAGAGCAATGCCTAATGCGGCCAATGGCATACCGAAACGTGCAGTTCTACTTATTTCACCCATAAACTTAATCCTCCCTGGTTAGCCTAGGTATCCTCATACCTAAGATTCCTGCTTCGACCCTTATGGTTCGCGCAGTTATGGCTACATAGTACCACACAATTAGAGTATTGTCAATATTATGCTTAAGTTTAATTTACCCCTGTTAGCAGGAGTTTATTCAAAAAATTACGATGTTTTTTTGACTTCCAAGGCCGCGCGCGGGAAAGAAAAGCCAAAGGTACTTCCTTTGTTTTCTTCACTTTCAAATATAATGCTGCCGCCCTGGGCAATGACTACTTTTTTGGCCATAAACAGGCCAAGGCCGGTGCCGTCTGGGCGGGCTTTTTTGGCGTTGCCTGCCCGGTAGAACTTGGTAAAGAGGTGCGCCATTTCGGCTTTTGGTACGCCCAGGCCGTCGTCTACAACCTTATATTCCACCACTTTATCGGTGGCCAAAAGTTCTACACGGATATGGCCGCCAGCCGGGGTGTAGTAGATGGCGTTGTCCATAAAGTTCATAATGACCTGGCGGGTTTTGGTTTCATCGAGGTTTAACATCGGGAACTCGGCCGGTCTGTCAAAAATCAGCTCCAGGTTGCGGGCTTTGGCGGACTCAAGCAACTGTTTCATCTCTGTTTCGACCACGTCTGGGAGGTAGGTTGGCGCGGTTTCGATTACAAATTTGCCGGTTTTTAGGCGGGAGACGTTTAACAAATCGGCAATAAGATAAACCATCCGCTGGCTGGAGGCAAAAGCCTGTTCGAGCATTTCGCGTTGCTGGCTGCTCACCTTGCCCACATCACCCTCCAGCACCATCGAAACATAGCCCTTTACAGAGGTCAAAGGTGTGCGAAGCTGGTGCGACGCCATGCTAATAAACTCATCCTTGGCCTCGTCGAGCGCCTTAAGTTTTTGGTTGGACTGTTTTAACTTCTTTAATACCGCTTGGTTTTCTTCGAACAGCAGTTTGTTGTCGATGGCGATCCCCACCGCTTCGCCAATTCGGCCAATGTGCTCCAGGTCTTCGAGTTTTATCGTCGAAGCCGCCTGGGCCACGCCGACGACCAAAAGCCCGACCAGATCCTTGCGGGCCAGCAGTTTTATAAAACATAGCGCCTGGCATTGCAGCTTTTTGGCCAGGTCTAACACCTTGGGAGCTTCTTTTTTAAACGTTGCGTTCAGTACTGTTTTATCTGTCGCAAGCAGGTCGATAACCACACACTGGCTGACAGAATCAGCCCAACCCGCAACGGCGCAGGCTTCTACCATGTTAAAGCTTGCCATGTCAAAATTCTCAGGCGTAACCTGGGTTTTAAAGCCTTTTAGAACCATCGGAACTTTTAGTTCATCACGCGGACGAAGGAAAATGGCGCTAAACGGATAGTTTGAGTTGGCTATCACGGCGTCAGCGACGCCTTTTGTCAGGGTATCAAGGCCAGTTTGGGACTCCAACACCAGGTTGTCGATGGTGCGCAGCAGCGACAGCGTCTGGTTGGTGTGCGCCAGCTCAACGTTCTTGCGGTATACTTCTTGGGCAATGTGGCTGGTATCAACTACAGGTGCCGCGGACGAAGCGGGGGCTGAAGCAGAAGTTTTTGATCTAAGCAGAGCCATACGTAGCCGCCCCTATTTAACGAAGCGAAGCGGGTAACTGCTCAGGAGTTAGCTGCTGGCTCAAGCGTCCCACCGCCTCTTTACATACCTCAACCGAAATCTGCCCAAATAGCTGTTTGTACTGCGCAACAAGATGGTCTATAACAGCTGGTTCGTTGCCGGTTATGGTCACCGTATGATTAGGCCAATCAAGCGCAAGTCCTTTGACGGTCATTGCCCGCTCAACAGCAACAGGACCGATAATTGTTTCCTGTTGGGAGATGATCCTTTCCGCAATTTGAGCGTACACATCCATTATATTTAGCCCTCGCCTTGTCCTGTTAACTTTGGAGCAGCTTCAGCATATTTGAGTACGGCGATTGAAAGCACGCTAATGCCGAGTAACAAGATAAGGTCCCCGCGGCTTCCATTATAAAAAGTACCTTTTGTGGTGGTATAGCCAAATACAATGTCGCCAATGTACATGATCGCAAGCCCAAACATTACTAAGAAAATAGGCATTTTTAGTTTTCCACCGATGTATTTGCCTGATACGGCAACAATAATTGTTACAAGAGTAAACGATATAAAGTCGGCAAGAGGATAATAAATATCCAAGAATACTTTTGTTGGGTTTGCTGAATCGGTCAAAAGCACGTTACCGCGCGCTAAATATACAAGTAAATAATACGAAAGTGCTGTGCCTCCTATAAGCAGAATGCCGACGAGCCACCAGAGTATAGGCCGTTTTTTTAGTACAAGGCTAACACCTGCTAACTTAAGCAAAAACAGCGAACTCATAATCCAAAATATAAAACCTGGCACAAACAAGATATCTGCTACTGATGGATATGGTGCGGCCTGGTGAATAACCAAGTTGTAATAGGACCATACCAGTTCGCCGGCACCCCAGAAAAAGAGCCCAGCCGACAGTGCCGCTATCGAACGGCCAAGTACACTAGAAAACCCGCCCCATTTCTTTGCCGCTAAAAAGCCCTTAAAGCTGGCTACAAAAGGCAGCAAACCAAGCATCAAAGAGAAGTAATAGTTAAGATTAGCCTCTGTCGTTCCGTTGACGTGTACACCAATCCACATGCCAAGCGTTACGGCTATAAGTAAAACAATTATCAAGTTGAAGGCATTTTTGAAGAAGCTACTTTTTGGTTTTGATTCTGTAGTTTGACCAATGTTAGTAAGCATAATGGTATAGTAACATATAATGGAATCAAAGATTATATAACCATAAGCATATTTAAAAAGAAAAATACATGATAAAAACCAGTCCCCCAGCAACCAGTTACTTTGCCTCGTGTCTCCGCCTTGCTCAAAAGATTTCCCAGCAGAGGTATGAACTTGTGTCTATATTATCTAAGTACGAAACATACGAGACCGCAAATGATGAGATTGATCGTGCTATCGCGACCCTAAAAGGTCTGGAAGAAGAATTTAGTCCAATCAAAAAGCCACTGGATAGCCTAACTATTTCGACTTTCTTTCCGCTAAACCTGCCCATCTACTCCCTAGTTATCTTTGGAATCGCCCCAAGTGCCTTTGCTAAAAACGTATTCATACGCCCGCCCGAAGTTATGCATGAAGTCTTAACCGAACTTTATAGTTACCTCAAGATCAATGACCTTTTTCCAAACATTTCCCTGCACGCAGTACAGCGCTATATTTTTATGGACCTTTACGCTTATGAATCGGATGTCATAATCTTTACGGGCAAATACGAAAATGCACTTGATATACATAAAAAGTGCCCGCAAGCCTTGCTGGTTTATAACGGCAGCGGCATAAATCCATTTGTTGTACTAGAAAACGCCGATATTGATCTTGCCGTACAAAAAGCAGTCGAGATGCGCTGTTTTAACAGTGGCCAAGATTGTGCCGGACCAGACGCTTTTTTTGTCCCGCACACATTGTCTGACTTGTTCGTAGGAAAGCTGCAGCAAGAATTAGAAAATATAAAAGTTGGCAGTTCGGCCGATCCGAAAGTACGGGTCAGTAAAACTATTAAAAACACTTACATTGAAAAGTTAAAAGAATTTTTAACCAAAGAACGCGAAAACCTAGCTTTTGGGGGCGAGATAGACTACGACAAGCATTTAGTATATCCGAGCATTGTCAGAAAAACTTTACAAGAACACGGCACCGAGAGTTTTCATGAATTTTTCGCGCCCGTATTTTATATTTTGGAATACAACAACACCTCAGAGCTGGAACGGACGCTTTTGTCCCAAGATTTTAAGGATCACACGATGTATATATGCTTATTTGGAAGTGATGAAAACCTCAAAAAGAAGTTGGGGTTTGCAACCGTAGTGGAAAACCAAATTGTTAACGATGTCGAGTTTGGTAACGGCCAGTACGGAGGCTACGGGTCTAAATCAAACTTTTTATTATACGGGGATATTAAGATTGACCGGCCAATGCTAATAAGCCGTGATATACATGAAATTTTAGCTGACCGGGTTTAACTTAAAAACTCTTCCGCGTTAGCCACGCTGCTGGTAATGAGTGCAAAAACTTCTAAAAGACGGACATGACTCGCAAGTTCGTTAAGTTCAACCGGGAAATCTACCAAGCCAACCAAGCTAGAACGGGCCTCGCCATTATGCACGTTTTTATGCAGGGCGCTTGCCAGCCCATGGGCTATCTTTTGTGAAGCTATGCTCAGTGCGCCCAAACTTTTGCGTCGTAGCGGGAGCGTTGTATATACAAATTCTGGGTCAATACAGATAAATGTTTTGTAGGAGATATTTGCTCCTAATAGGTCGGCGTGCCCGTACAAAAGCTGGTGGTATTTTTTAGGTACGATCGCCACCAATAAGTCATGACGGCTTGATTCGTGGCTAAGTACGGTGTCAAGGCTATATAACAGATACGCCGCTCTAAAAAGTGACCCGTTCGCAGTTCTTAGGGATGCCATAGGCCCAACCGGTATGTGGTAGTAAGCCGACTGGTTAGATGTACTAAAGATTATATGATCACGTTTTTTAGCCGTTGTATCTAGCCATTCATGGACTTTTTTTGTCAATGCAGATTCGGCTACTAAATCCTCAGGGTTAAGATTGCTCTTTTTTAATTCTTTAATACAGCGTTCCAGATAGTTCTTTTGCAGTTTAAGTATCCGTTGCGCTAAAGCTTCGTCACTTTTGGCCGCTACTTGACCGTTTAGCAGCTTACGCACCCGGCGTTCAAACTGCGCGGATTCTACCACTGGGTTGTGTCCTTTTGGCATCAAACGGAAATTGTTGCTTTCCATTAACCCAGGCGCGGACTTTTTAGCTGCGTCTTCTGAAGCGTCAGACATAAGATACTTACTAAGCACACTGTAGCCCGCCGCCCCATAAAGCTCCCGCACAAATGAAAACGTTTCATTTACCGGTTTGGTTTCGGGGTCCTCGCCCAAAACAGGACCTTCGACCAAAATTCTCATTCGTTTACTTTTCTTTTGGCGGTCTTGGGGTCTTTGGAGCCAGTGCGCGACATAATAAGCCGCTTCCGAAAGATATTTCTCGGAAAGTTCAAAGTTAACATACCCATTTACGGATTCAAGCTTTATGTCTTGTAGGGAGTTTGGCTTTTTCTTTTCTATCCAGCGGATAATCTGGGTAGCAATTTCGTCTGAAACTTTTATTGGTGACTGGTCCATGCCGTTCGCTAATTCAAAGCTCGTAAATACATAGTCAATCTTATGCGCGGTTTTTGCGGCCACCGTTTTTGCCGGGTGCGCCACAACAGCGCTATATTCTATTCCGTATAGTTGATAAATTACGATATTTAATAATTCTTCTATAAATTCACGAGGGTGCTGCGACAAAGGCTGGGTTTTTTTAGGCTTTTTTATTCTTAAGATGCGCATATTTTTAATTCTGTTTTCTTGCTCTTAGGTAAAAAACACCGTCATAACCATGTTCTTGGCCGTCTTCTGCCGGCGTACTTTCGTAAAGCTCAATAGTAAAGCCAACTTCACTAAGTGTTTTTCGTATAACTTCCTCTGACAGATTGGTGGCCTTGAATGACTTACCACCCATTACCCAGGCATTTGAACCTGTTACGCCCACAAGTACCAGCTGACCCCCGCTCTTAATACGTTTTGCAAGGTTTAGCAGGACATTTTTCCATCCTTCCACGGAATGCGTGATGGCATCAGAGGCAAATACACATGAGACGAGGTCATAGGTATCTTGGCCGGTAGCAAGCATTGTATCGCTAATAATGTCATAGCGGGATAGCTTTGTTACTTTGTGCTGCATTTCGGCTTTTCGCTGCATTACAGCGTCGTGGTCCGAGGCCACACCTTCGGCTTTTAAGCCCACCTTAATGTAGGCTTCCCAGTTAAATCCATCCCCATTTAGCCAGTCCTGGACTTCATCAAGATTGTTTTGAGAGTAGTCGCTAAAATGGATAGTTTTTGCAGCACGGGCAGAGCTTATGATTTGATACACTGTTGGACCACCGCCAACTTCTAGAATATCCAGTGAATCATTAGGAAAGTCTTTATACGCCCTGGCAGCAGTTTCAACTAAAAACTTGTTTTCGGGACCGACCTCAAGATAATACTCCTGCAAGTAAGCTGCTGGATCAAATGATTCATAATCTGTTTGAGGCACAGTAGTGTTCATAATTACTTAAGTGGCCATAAACTTTTTTATATTTTTTACTAAGCCTATCGTACCATAAAATGATTCTTACGCTACGTTAGGGGTACCAACTGGCAATGAAATGGCTTCTCTTGAGGCTGCGTCCATTACATTCAGGTTCGCAACTTCCCCTGCACGTTCCCAACTATTATTAATATAACGCGTGGCTGATAACAAAGCAGCTACCCCAAAAGGGGCTACTGGATTATCAAGTGCACCAAAGCTTATATTTGCAACGGTATAAAAGGCGGGTGCAGTTGCTCCCCAGAAAATTCCATGAGCCCACACTTCTTTCTTCGTCATAGGCTCCACCATAACATGACCTGGTACGCCAAGCGCTAAGAGCGTTACACTCGCTTTTCTAGTGTGTTCTTTAACAGCATCAAAACGTTCACTGAATCTATCCGTAAATGTTTCGGCAGGAGCTACTTCTGGCTTTCGCTCGTAAGCCTGGGCAGCTAACTCAGTAGCGATGTGTTTTTGATTTTTGCGTGCGAAAAAAGTCTGTCCTGCAGCCGCAACCACCGATGTAACGCCCCAGGCTACGCCAACACTATTGCCGGCCATTTCCTTAACTTTAGAGAATATACCGTAAAAAATATTATCATCAGCATATACTTGGGCACCTGTAATTATAGCTAAAGAAAGAGCACCTATAGACCTATTTCTAATCTTACCTCTTACGCTTTCACTAGTGTTATGTATAGAATCGGGAATTGCCTTAGCTGTAACTTCACCAGCTAGCTTTAAGCGTCCTGCCATACCAGGCGGATAATACATAGTACTAGCCTGTGCAAGCCCCGTTAACTGGTTGATAGTTTCGATCATCTTAGCATTATACCATAAGCACGTTAATTTTGCAAGTACCTCGTTTGTTTATTTTGAGGTTATTCATAGTATTATAGTATTATGACGAAAATTGCTATTGTTGAAGATGATTCCGCTATTTCGCAGATGTATAGCATCAAGTTCGAAACCGAGGGCTACGAAGTCCAAAGTGCCGAAAACGGCAAACTCGGCCTGGAGCTTATTGAGAAAATGCATCCTGATATTGTGCTTTTGGACCTAATGATGCCCGAAATGAACGGCGACGAAGTCTTGGTGGCGCTCCGCAAGACCGACTGGGGCAAAGATATTAAGGTTATTATCCTTACCAACATGGGCGAACAAGAGGCGCCCGAGATCTTGAAGACACTTAACGTTAGCGCGTTTATTGTAAAGGCCGACATGACACCAAAACAGGTGGCGGAGCTGGTTAAAGAAAAACTTGGCTAGAACTTCCATACGGTGCACATTTTGAGCGAAAGCCTGTGTCAAAAAGCCTCACCGTACCGTTCTGTACGACTCAGCTTTTGTGCTCGGCTTTCATCTCAAACTGCACTACCGTATGAAAGTTCTTGGTATACTTGAAGTCATGAATAACGCTGACATTTTCTGTTACCTTGATTTTTCTATTCAGCCAGATGGCAAGACGGTGCGTTTTGCTTATGAGATTGTAAGGGCCAATGAGTCGCATTTGTTGACGGAGACGCTTGTTTTTCCTGATGTACTGCCAAGTTCGGACGCTGTTCAACGCGGTTTGCGGGCGCTGCATATTGCGCTTGGGGTCAGTTATTACAAGATCTTTTTACCGCCATCTATAGAGCAGCCTTATCAAATGGACGCAGGCGAAGCGGCCTTTTGGAATGATGTTTTCCGCAATGGGCTGGGCGAATTTTTGTATGTAAATAAGCTTTCTAAAGACAAGGTTGCCCAGTTTGCGGCGCAGGACGGACAGGAATTTGCCCCTAGCGAGGTTCTGGATCTGGACGAAAAGGCAATTTTGGGCATTGGCGGCGGCAAGGATTCGATTGTGGCTGGCGAGCTATTAAAAAAACTTAATGTGGATTTAAGCGGTTTTGTGATGGCAACCGGCGAACAGCTGGGCCAGTCCAAGTCCGTAGCCGACGTTATGGGTATCCCCATCAGTGCCATTGGCCGCACGCTGGCGCCTGAGCTCATGAACTTGCAGATGCAGCCCGGGGCCTACAAGGGTCACGTGCCAATTTCGCTGATTTTTGGCTTGGTGGGCGTTGTTATGGCGCTTACTGAAGGAGCGTCGATGGTTGTGGTCGCAAACGAGGCAAGTTCTAGCACGCCAACGACCGAATGGGAGGGTGAGGCCGTGAATCACCAGTGGAGCAAGTCATTTGGGTTTGAAAAGTCTTTGCAGGCCTATGTTAAGCAGCATATTGCGGAAGGTGTTACTTATTTTAGCGCCATCCGCCCGCTGACATCCATCGGAGTCGCCAAAAAGTTTGCTGCGCTGCCGCAGTATTTTGAAGTGTTTACCAGTGACAATTTTGTTTTTAGGATTGATCCGGCCAAACGGCCAAGCGGGCGCTGGAGCCTGGAAAGCCCAAAAAGTTTGAGCAGCTATATTTTGCTGGCGCCGTGGCTCAGCGAAGCCGACATAGCACGGACTTTTACGATTGATTTTATGAACGAAGAGACTTTGGAGCCGCTTTTTAAGGAGTTAACGGGTCTAGAAGGACATCCGCCGCTGGACTGCGTTGGAACTGTTGAGGAGCTGGTTTTATCGCTTAACTTGGCTTTTAAACAGGGTAAATACGTGAATACTCATCTAATGAAACTGGCCAAAACTTCGAGGCTTATTCAGGACAAAGACTGGGACACTGAAGCCGAAAAGCTTTTGGCCTTGCAGCCAGACAGCGCCTTTCCTGCTAATCTTGCGGATAAGATCCAGGCGGAGCTGGCGCAATGAACATAGACGCGTTTGACGGCAAAAACGTGGTGTTCGTTGGTGTTGGCCGCGGCCGTTCATTTGATAGTTTCCACGACTTTGCGACTAAACATAGCAAGGCTTTGTCTGTAATGGGCGTTGATAAGCAAGACGGCGCCGAACCATTGGCATTTTTAAAAGACTACGACCCGGCAGTGACGGTTTTTGTTAAAAATGAAGGAATTCCGAGCACCGAAATGCCGGTGCCGTACCTGACAAACATGAACCTGTTTTTTGAACTGGTTGGACGTTTGGGCGCGCGTACGGTTGGTATAACCGGCACTAAAGGCAAAAGTACGACCACTGCCCTGACGGCGGCCATGCTGCGCGCTGGCGGGCTTGACGTTGTTTTGGGAGGCAATATTGGCGTTTCGGTATTTGAAAACCTTGAAAACGCCACCAAAGACACTGTTTTTGTATTGGAACTTTCCAGCTACCAGCTATCTGACATCAAATATAGCCCGAATGTTGCCATATGTATTAACCTGTTCAACGACCACGCCGATTGGCATGGTTCACAAGAGAAGTATTGGGAAGCAAAGCACAATATTATGCGTTTCTCAGGCCCCGAGGATCTGTTTATTTATAATCCTGATTTTCCTGCTCTGCAAGAATGGGCGGCGGGCGCGACCTGCCGCACGGCCGCAATTGATGCTGAAGAAAATATTAGTATGGAAAACGCGGCGCTATACGGCGAGCATAATCGCTTGAACGCCCTAGCCGCACGCATGGCTGCCCGTGAGCTTGGAGTCTTGGATGAAGATTGCCAAACCGCGCTGAACAGCTTTAAACCGCTTGAACACCGCATGGAACAAGTGCCAACCCAAGACAGCCACATTTTTATCAACGATGCAATCGGCATGACGCCAGAATCAACCATGGCCAGCATGAAGGCAGTAACCGCAAAACACGGGCCAATTGGCTGCCTGTTTTTGGGCGGCCAAGACCGCGGCTATGACTTTAGCGAGCTTATTGCCGAAGTCGCAAAAGCGAATATCCCCAACCTCGTGCTTTTCCCCGACACCGAAGAAACATTTAAGAAAATGCTGCCTGAAGGCTACACACCACAAATTTTTGAGACAAAAGACATGGACGAAGCGGTTAAATGGGCTGCCGAACACGCGCCTGCTGGGAGCGTCGTGCTTATGAGCACCGCCGCGCCAAGCTACTCTGCCTGGAGCGGTTTTGAAGAAAAAGGCACCTTGTTTAAGGCGGCTGTCGCTAAGCTTTAATTAGGCCAGTTGCGGCACGGATGACGTTATCAAACAGCGCGCAAACAGTCAGCGGGCCAACGCCGCCCTTGGTTGGTGTAATGGTTAGGTCATCACGCTCGTAGACTTCGGGTGCTACATCGCCTACGGTTTTGCCGTCTTCACTGGCGACTCCGGCGTCAACGACCACAGCGCCCTGCTTGATCATGTCAGAAAACAGTAGTGCTGGGCTGCCGGCCGCGGTAATGATAATGTCGGCATCCAAAGTCTCGGCTTTTAGGTCAGTTGTAGCGCGGGTTGCAACCTTAACGTTGTAGCCATCGTGGCTAAAGATCCGCTCCAGAGGTGCACCGACCAGTTTGCCGCGTCCAATCAGCAAAATGTTTTTACCGCGCAGATCAACATTATAGCCAGCCAAAAGCCACAAGATCGCCAGCGGAGTAGCGGGTTCATAAATGGCGTTTTTTCCAAGTGCGTCAACGTCTTTTTTGGGGTCAACCAGGTCAACAATGGCATCTGTTTGGGTCGGGTCTTCGAGCGGCAACTGGACAATAATCGCGCTCACGCTGTCGTCGGCATTTAGCTTTTTTATCAGTTCTGGCGCTTCTGTCTGCTTAATACGGTGCACTTCAACATCAACTAAGACGTCTTTGCCGTAGCGCTCTTTAAGCCGCATGTAGACGTCTATAACGGGGTTGTCGACAGTGACAATAATGGCCAGTTTTGGATAAATTTTATGGTTTTGACGCAGAGCTCGGACCTGGGAGGCCTGGCGCTCTTTGATAAAACCTGCAATTTCGCTTCCATTCAACATCTTCATAATCACCTGATTATAACTTATTTAGCACTATTTGTTCTCTGTAAACCATGTATAATAAGTTTAAACATAAGGGTGTTAATAGATTGATACGTTCACCAGAAGAGCTTTCGTCACCGATAAAATCTGCCGTTGACCGGCGCGCAGTGGTTTTTTCGCACCTTTTGTTGGCCTTTACCGTAACGCTTCACACATGGTTGGCACCGAACGTGCCCGCCTACCAGAAATACACTGCTCTTGGGCTTGGGATTGGCTTTGTATGCCTTATTTTATTCCGGTTTTTTGATTTTGCCCGGGTAAACAACCGTCCTAAAACTTACCTTGTTTTTTACGCAATCGTCATATTTATCGGAATTGCGCTCATTAGCGACCCTGCCACCCCTTATGCCCTGGGTGCTTTTATGATGGTTTTCTGGATGAATCTGTACTACGGCAGCAAAGGCGTTATGTATGCGATTGGATTTTTTGCTTTTATAACAATATCAAAATATTTTTATCTGCAGAGCACGATTGGGCTTTCGTACGCGGATAAACTTAATATTATCGCTACCCTGTTAGTTTTTATTGCCATTAGCAGCTTGTTTGTAAATATTCAAAAAGTTTTTGACTGGGACCGCGCAAGACTTAAAGAAACAATCCGCGAATCGGCCGTTGAGCAAAAGCGCCTGCGCGCCCTCATCAACAACATGACAGAAAGCGTTTTGGTGCTGGACAAAGAAGGCATCATCCGGCTATATAATGCGGCGGCTTTAGCGCTTTTTAATACCAATAACTCTTTGAGTGACAAGCCCCTAGATGGTTTTATTAAGCTAGAGGATGAAAAAGGCAGCATCATCACAACCGCCGACCTGCTGCCAAAAAATACCCGGCCCATTGTCCGCACGGACGTGGTTTTGCGCTACAGCAAGGATGACGCCGCTTCACTGAGCATTATCTCTACCCCTATCCGCTCAACTTTTGGGCAAGAACGCGACGAAGAAGGCTACGTGATTACGATGCGTGACATCACCCGTGAAAAATCACTCGAGGAAGAGCGTGACGAGTTTATTTCGGTCATTTCCCACGAGCTTCGTACCCCTGTTACGGTTGCCGAGGCCGGGGTATCGAACGCACTGCTTTTGGCGAAGAAAATCCAGGGCAGCGAAAAGCTTACTAAATCACTGCAAACCGCCCACGACCAATCAGTATTTTTGGCCAATATGCTAAACGACCTGACCACTTTTGCCCGTGCCGAAAAAGGCACGCTGGAGTTAAACCTGGAATCATTTGACCCTCGTGAAATGCTTAGTAATTTATGTAACGACTACGTTACAGCCGTGCGGGCAAAAGGCATGAATATCATAACTTCTGCCGATCCATCTACGCCGCTATTGATGGCCAGCAACCGTTTGTATATCCGTGAAATCCTGCAAAACTTTTTAACCAATGCCATCAAATACAGCGACAAAGGCACGATCACCCTGTCTGCCCGAGCCAAAGACAAGGGTGTTTTGTATAGTGTAACCGACCAAGGAATCGGGATTTCTGTCAGCGACCAAAAGAAAGTTTTCGAAAAATTCTTCCGGACCGAAGACTACCGTACCCGATCAACCAACGGCACCGGTTTGGGGCTTTATATTGTTAAAAAGCTCGCTAAGATCTTGGACGCCAGTTTTGAAGTCCAAAGCGAAGTCGGCAAAGGCTCAACGTTCTCTATCTACGTGCCAGACAAAGCCGATGCCCTCGCTGCCAAAAAGGCTGCCGAAGCCGTTCCGGTTGCTACTACGCACGTTAGCTCACCTGCACCAGTGGCTGCGTCCACAGTTCAAACACCCGCACCATCTGCAGCTGCAACGCCTCAACAACCTCCAGCAGCCGCTTTAAGTCCTGCCCCTACTCAAGCGCCGTCACCGCCAACTCCTGCAGCGCCAACCCAAACTCAATAGAAAACTTGAGGTCATCACGGATATTCTTGCGTTTTTATTACAAACTCTCAGCCGCCAAAGCTTCGATTGATATGATTTGAAATGTGAAGCATAGGATATGAGATGTGCTGTTGGCATGAAAATCTATTAACATTTACCGCGCCTGGTGAAATTCCGTCCGTTGGACCGCCAAACCAAATTTCTAGATTGCAACTTATAGCACCGATATTTTTATGGAATGGAACTTGACCTCCGCCATAAAAACGCTGAAGAGCGGTTGTCGGTATGCTCCCTTCTATAGTCTTAATCTCGTCCTGCGGGCGGTCAATCGTCCAGCCATTTTGAGCCAGTATTTTATCCAAGTAAGCAGCTTCGCTGGCTATCCTCGAACGCGATGAATCAGGAAGAGCTTCGGGGTTATATTTATAAAAGTTTACATCTTGGCAGAAGAGGTTTGTTTTAATGTGGGTATGCGATTTCTCGCCACATTCTAATACTCTCCGGGGTTCCGCTCCCTGCATGAGCGCATTTATTGGTTCCAGCAGTGGCTGCATCTCCCGGTTGGAAACTTGCTTGAGATGTGAAGTTGCCATGGCTTTACTAATCATTGGCCCGGTTAATATGTAAATTACTAACAGGATAATAAGGAACGCGATTATTCTTTTAGGAGTTGTCTTGTTCATTTCTAGGTTATTGTAGCAAAATAAAACTTTTTGAAGATTTTTTATGGATGGGAGCGAGAGGGACTTGACCTGGCTCCGCAATTTAAAATTAAAATTGCTATAAGCCACCTCAAAAACATGTTTTTGAGGCCAAGGGCGGGGTATGTCCACTGGACATACCCGTTCAAGTCCCTGCCTGAACTCCTGGCCAACTAAAAAGACTTACCTTTCGGCAAGTCTTTTTAGTTGGAGGGTCAGGAGGGACTTGAACCCTCGACATTCTGCTTAAGAGGCAGACGCTCTAACCAGCTGAGCTACTGACCCGCGCTGTAGCGGCATGTTACAAAGCACTATTTTAGCAAGTTACCCCTGTTTTTGCAAGTAAAACACTTACGCTCTGGTAGCTTTTTGCTTTCGTTGTCCGTATAAAATAATGCTCACCATACAGATGTTGATTACCATTATGTAAAGCCCGTACAAAACAGCTTTGACGGTCCATTCTTTGGAGGCTAACAGTGTTAACATCCCTGCGATAACGTCTATCCCAAAATAGCTCCAAATTTCGGTTTCGGGTTTGCGGTAGGTTTTGATGAGTGCGGGTATCATCCCTGTAAAATCGGCCAAAATTGCAAAGTAAAGTGCCAACACTGGCTGCTTTGTAATCCGCCATAAAATCATCCCGGCCAACGCGATGACAAGGCAAATAATATCCGATTTATCCCGTCCGCCCATGCCGTGTTTAATGCTAAGTGCAAAAATGAATACCGCCTGGATAGCCGACGCGCTAGCAAGCCAAATGGCTTGGTGGTTGTGCTGGGCCAATAGCGAAGCAAAGGTCAAAATTGTAATGAGAAGCAAAACAAAACGGGTTGTGCGATGGGGTTTGGCATCACCGCGCAAAATTGCCCGGCAATAGATAACCGGTGCTATTAATGCCAGTATGGCGCTAACGATTGGCAAAGCGGAACGCATATTGCCACTATAGCAAAATCTGCGCTCATTTATGCAAACCTCTCTGTTATTATTAGTTTATGAGTGAACATCCTATCGCAAGTAAAATTACGGATTTACTAACCAAAAATGGCTGCTGGTTCGAAACATTCGAACACGAACCGGTGCGCACGAGTGAGGAAGCTGCCAAAATTCGGCCAAATTACACATTGCAGCAAGGCGCTAAGGCCATTATATTGCGTGTCAAAGTCTCAGGTGTTGGGAAAAAATTTGTAATGCTAGTCATGCCTGGCGATCAAAAATTTGATAGCTCCAAAGTAAAAACCCTGCTCCATTCAAATGACATCCGTTTTGCAACCGAAGAAGAGGTAAATAACGTTACAGACGGTGTTAAACCTGGCGGCGTACCACCTTTTGGCAACCTGTTCAGCATTGAAGTCGTATGCGATGAAAAACTTATGGACCATGAGAAAATTATTTTCAATGCTGGACGCAATTATTCTATCGGCATGACATCGGCCGACTACAAAAACCTAGCCGAACCACGTATTGCCGACATCTCAGCCTAAGCTGAGAAAGCTTATGCTACAATGCAGGCATAAACAGGAAACGTTAAAAATGCAACCAGAACAAACCCCACCGCCAACACAATCCCAGCCTATGATTCCGCAGCAATCCGGCCAGCCGGAGAATAAAAAGCCACCGTTTTACCGCCAGTATTGGCCATTTGCGGTTATTTTTATAGTTCTGCCTTTCGGGCTGATTTTTGGCCTGCTAATTTTGTTTTCCGGAGAAGTCTACAGGGGTAAGGATAGTGTTTATACACCAATTAGCCAAAAAGAAAAGACCACTCTTATTATTGTTGGGGTTATATTGCAGTTACTCGGAACACTGCGCGTTTTCAGCTAGCAGCTAATACTGCCTGGAATATGTGAGATACATGTAAGTCATGTTTATTTAATTGAGCTTAAGCACCAAAGCTCGTTCGTTTCTGCGTCGCGGATGTAATACCTTGGTATATATTTTCCCATACTAACCTCCTTATTACAGCTTAACCGTATCAGTAAATTATCAATATTGATGTCTGATTTCTTACATAAGCATTTTTACAAAAACTCTCAGAAGCTTGATTTGGTCTGCTATGATTAGTCCATGCGCTTTAAAAAAATAAAAATTCCAAAAGCTATCCCGCTCATTAATCCGCTCGCCCTTCGTGACATTTTGTTCCGTAAGGACACTCGTACTCAGAGCTTCTTGGAGCTGGATTCTGAAATCCGGATCGAGATGCTGAATTCGCTGACACGGCCTGTTAAGCGCGATATTTTGATGCATATTCCGGAAAAGGATTTAGTGGAAATCCTGCAGAGCGTTGACCCAGACGATGCGACTGATTTGCTGCAGATTTTAGGTCCAAAAAAACGCGAAAAGACTTTGCTGCTGCTAAGCGAAGATATGCGCGACTCGCTGTCTACGCTGCTAGAATTTGACGCCGACACCGCCGCCGGACTCATGACCTTGGACTACATCCAGGCCGATGTCGAGGACCGGATTAGCGACGTTGCCAAAAAGTTCCGCCAGCACGAACAACGCACCGGCCGGCCGCCAGTAATTTTGACCACCAAAGACGGCAAACATAACGGCTTTTTGCCAGGGCATGAACTGGGCTTTGCCCGCCCGAGTGAAACAATAGCCAAGTATATAAAGCGTATTCCTTCAATCTCATTCGCCGCCAGCTACGAAGAAGTATCCGATATGTTCTCGACTCACCCGCATGGCAAGGTTGTGGTGCTCAACGACGGCGGAGACGTGATTGGTATAATTTATTCGGACGACGTCTTAAAACTTTTGCAGGAAAATGAAGGCTCCAGCTTGTACGACTTTGCCGGTATCCGCAAAGAAGAAAGCGTCACTGACCCCGCCAACCGCAAGATCAAAAACCGCTACCGCTGGCTGATAATTAACCTTGGCACTGCCTTTTTAGCTTCTTTTGTTGTTAGCCGCTTCCAAGACACTTTGTCCAAATATGTTTTGCTGGCAGTCTATATGCCTATTGTTGCCGGCATGGGCGGAAACTCTGCCACTCAGACGTTGGCTGTGCTGGTGCGCGGTATTGCATTAAAGCAAATTGAGCTTAAGACCGCTTGGCGGACGCTGCGCAGTGAACTTGGCGCAAGTGTGGCAAACGGCTTGATAAACGGAGTGCTGGTG
>JAQGGW010000001.1 GCA_028289135.1 Candidatus Saccharimonadota bacterium | reverse complement strand
CGTGAGCTGGGTTCAGAACGTCGTGAGACAGTTCGGTTTATATCCGCTGTGGACGATAGGAAATTTGAGGAGATCTGCTCCTAGTACGAGAGGACCGGAGTGGACGCACCGCTGGTGTACCAATTGTCTTACCAAAGGCACCGTTGGGTAGCTATGTGCGGACTAGATAAGCGCTGAAAGCATATTAAGCGCGAAACTAACTTCAAGATTAGATTTCCCTACGAGGCCCCAGAAAGATTATCTGGTTGATAGGCGCAAGGTGGAAGTACAGTAATGTATGTAGCCGAAGCGTACTAATAGGCCCATAGACTTTTTATGCTCTTTAACTTGCGGCAGTTTACTGCCTAAGGTTAAAGGGTGGTGCAGGAAGTGTTTGACTAGTTATTGTTGATAACCCCACCGAACAGGTTCGGCGGGGGCCCCAACAACATTCGACATTTACAATTGATTTATCTAAAACGGCATTCCGCAATATGGACACCGATTCGCGCGCCACTTCCAAGGAAGGGCTCGCAAATTGGTGCCCATAGCGTGAGGGAAACACCTGTTCCCATCTCGAACACAGCAGTTAAGCCTCTCAGCGGTGACTATACTTGGCCAATCAAAGCCTGGGAAAATAGCACGGTGCCATATTATACATAAAGGACCCCTTACAGGGGTCCTTTTGTTTTAGGAGGGGGACACCCCCTCCTAACGCGCAGGGCAACCGGCTTTGCCGGAATTGCTCTGGCTTGGCTCCCCCTAGCCCAAGGAGGCAGAAAAGCCCGGCAGAGCCGGAGCTGTTTCTGCAATTTTGTAATAAACGGGCGAAGATCTTAAAGCGGGTTAGTTTTGAGTAAAAACTTCGCTGCTTAGTAGTCGCATTTTGAGTTCTTCTATATCTTTTCTATTTGATTCTGCGAGTTCTTCTTTTGACTTTGAACTTTTTGATATGCGGTAATCCAACACTGTAAAACCATTATCAGTGTTATATATAAAGTTGTCGCTGTTAACATCAAGTAAAATACCTACTGCAGAGGCTTTATTTACGGCTGCCGTAAGTTTATCCCAGTGTTCCGCAGGGATAGCTGCTCGTTCGTCTGCCGACAGGTTATAAAGGTTTTTGCCTTCTGCGAACTCACTAATAACAACGGGTGGATCATACGAAACAGCCGCACCTTGCTCAAGGCCTTCAATCCCTGCGCCGGCCGCAAAGGTAATCGCCCGGCCGTTTGCTTTATTAAGATTAATACTTAAAGCAGTGTCAGAGTGTTCTGAATCCTTCATCTGACCATAGCGGGCAATCATGGTTTTGGTAGATCCATTCGGCTCTGTATGTGTAAATTTAAAAGCTATTTCTGACCCGCCGTAAGATAAAAAGTTTGGGTGCTGTTTGGCGGCATCTAGAGTAAGGCCCAGCATACCGCTGTTAGTTATTTCGTCTTTATATTCAGTGTAGCCAGTGATAAGTTTAGCAAGGTTAGGTGCAAGAGCGCGGTTTCCCGTGTTAGTAATCGATGCATTGTATTCTTTTTTATCAAAAAGAGGGATTTCGTCGCCAATATGCTGCAGGGTAACGTGATTATCGTCATCATCAAAACCCTTTTTTGTATTCTTCGCTAAGTAAGTAGCGGAGTCTGGAGCAGCCAACCCTGCAGCAGCTTCTCCGAGACTGCGAATAATAAGCTCACTTTTACGGTAGGTGCCTTCGAGGTCAGGGAGTGAATTTGAATAAATTCCTATCTGGGCTTGGAGTAGCTCAGCTGGTTTTTGAGTCATTTGCATTTTTGTTTCTGTCACAATTGTTATATTCTAGCACATTTTACTAAAATAAGCAATAGCAGTATATGTAGCACAATGCCATATTTTGATTAAGCCGTAGGGAAGGAGAGCTTTTTCTTCTGTTTAAAATTACATGTATCTAAGGGCGTCTTGACGGCGGTACCCACCAATAACAACTGCCGCGGGGTTGCGCTCAAGAAGAAAAGCCTTGGCACTGTAGCTTTCTGGCTCTGATCTAAACGGCTTGCTCATGTCGTCTACCCATGTTGATTTGCCGCGAATGTCAGATTGAAATGCGCTGAATATTACCTTTTCACCGCCAGAATTATGAAAACCAGTAGCGCACATAGCGCAGGGCTCAACACTTGAAAGCAGAACCGCACCTTTAGGCAAGTGCTTTTCGCCCTTCAATCCATAAAAAATTGCCTCTGTTTCAGCATGTCCAAGTGACCCACGGGATGATCGTGTATTATTTGAAGCCATAGCAAGGGTAATTAAGCGTCCGTTTTCGTCCGGAACAGCAATAGCTGCCTCAAAAGGAAACTCATTACGATCAAACATAATTTCGTCACGCCAGTTGGGCTGAGCATTGAGGACGCTATAAAAAGAGTCAAAGATATCCTTTAATCCGGGATACTGCAGCTCAAGTACCTCATTTATATCTGGGTACCCAGGCAAGGGCTCCATGCCTTGAAACTTTTCTATATTGGGGATGCCATACAAAGCCATAATATTATATTGTAGCATATTTAACAAAAATAAGCAATAACGGTATCTGTAGTTGGTGATGGAAAAGAAAATTGCTTGTGGTTTGAAAATTATAGGGGTGGGGGTATGATGAGTCATAAGGAGTCATTTATGACAGTTCGCAGACTAGAAATTACTAATACGGACGCGGAGTTAAGCATTGGTTACGCGGGTGAGTTAAGCACTGCTGCACGAATGTTCGGTGCGGGTTCACACCATGAAGCACGAAGACATCCAGGTACTTATGACCGACCAGTAGTAGGCCATGATCCAGACTATTATGTTCGCAAAGCCGGACAAGTGCTAAGCGGTGCAGTCAAGGCCGATCCGGAGCTGGAGAATTTATACCGACATGCTTGGTCGCTGAGTAGCCAGGTAGCAGAAGCAACTTTAGGCCCGCGTTATGGCTTAGGAGGCCCAAGTGTAGGCTCTGCTGTTAAGCTGGTTGAAGTCACAAGTGCTATTCAAGAATCTCTTGCCGCTAAGGATTTAAAAATTACACTGGATGGCAAGTGGTTAGAGAGGGCAGTCGATATATGTGACTTTGCCGTCAGAGTCATCGAGGTAAGCCCTACAAGGTTACTCTACCAAGGAATTGCTAGAGAAACACCAACAAACACACTAGAATACTGGCTCGGTGTTACTGATCAGCTGATAACACCTGTTCCGCAAGCTGCGCCCTTAAGCCAAAGTTTGGTCGATGTAGTTGCGAAGTTCAATGTTAACGTCGTCGGGTAGGGTGAAGGTCATCATCGGGACTTCTTCGGCCGAGGTTTTGCGGACGTCTTCCATGACGGCTTCCTTGTGTTTGTCGGTGGTGTAGGTGTTGATGGTCACAAAGTCTTCCATGTCCTGGATTTTGCCTTTCCAGAAAAAGCGGGCAGGGGCATGGATAAACTGACCGCCGGTCACCAAGCGTTTCTCAAGCAATGTATTCAAAATATTATTGGCCTGCTCTTGGTTCTCGGTGGTGCCATATTTTGATTAAGCTCTCAGGGAAGGAGGGCTTTTTCTTTTATATGTCTTCAGTATATTAACGATATATTGACAAAATATCGTTAATTTAGTACAATTACACGTATGATTAACGCTAATTATCTCAATAGGCTTACCGAGCTTAAGCTGGAATATGAAAAACTCAAGAAGGGCAAAGACTCACTTCTTAAGATTCTAAACGATGTTGAGCTCCCGGAACTCGTATATAACTCAAACGCTATCGAGAACTCTACTCTCACGCTTAAAGAGACCGAAAGAATATTACTTGAACAAAGTGTCATGCGCGAGGTAAGCGTGCGGGAACTGTTTGAGGCTAAAAATCTCGCCAGGGTGCTTGAATACTTGGCAAAAAAACCCAATGAGCCAATCACTACAGGACTCGTTCTGCTACTGCATCAGATGTTGATTGGCGGGATAAAGGACGAAATTGCGGGACGTTTCCGTCGCAAAAATGAGTACGTACAAGTTGGTGGACACATTGCCCCAGCTCCAGAACATGTTGAGGCACTTGTCGAGGCCGCTATAGAAGAATTCTATGGTAACGAACGACTCAACACTATAGAAAAGGTAGCAAGATTTCACCTGGAGTTTGAGCGTATTCACCCTTTTGTTGACGGTAATGGGCGTATTGGCAGAGTTCTGATGTATTTACAGCTTATTGCCGGCGGTTTCCCGCAAATTGTAGTGCGCAACAAGGGTAAAAGAGAACTTTATTATCCTGCCTTCCCGGCTTACGAGGAAAAAGGTGACGTCAAAATAATGGAGAAAGTTGTTTTGTTAGCGGTTTTCGAATCTCTACATCGTCGTCTTGCTTACTTGCGTGGTGCAAAAATTGTTTTACTGAGTGACTACGCAAAGCGTAATCAAAAGTCGATAAATACTTTGCTTAACGCGGCTCGTCGCCAAACTATTCCCGCTTTCCGCGAGAAGTCTACGTGGAAGATAGGCATTTAAGCCAAAGTTTGGTCAATGTAGTTGCGTAGGTCAACATTCATGTCGTCAGGCTGAATAAAGGTAATCATCGGGATCTCTTCAAGATCTACGCAGTAGGCATTTGTAGGGCGGCGGTATCGATGCGTTGTTCACATACATATTGTTGGTAGGCAAGAGAGCGTTCACCAATATTATTTGCAATGACACCAGCTGCAGCTAGAACTAAGGATAAGGCTGTGCCGCTGACAAGCTCGCCCTTACCAGATGTTTCACCAAATGCCATTTGATAGGCTACACTGCCAGATGCGAAAATAGGGAATGGTGAAAATGTCCCTATATAACCCGTGGTCTCAGTTACTCGCATTGGTGGATTAGTAGGTGGTTCTTGGACGGTTTTTTCTTCTACGGCTTCTCTTACTACCTTGCGGGATTTTATATCAATTACATCACCCCCTACTTTTTGCAACGGAGCATCATTATATTGGGATCGTTCAAAATCCATGACAATATTATTAGTAGATTTAAATGCCTTATATCTCTCAACCCCACCCAAAATCATCGATGTAAAAGCTAAATAAGCAGCATTTGTAATGCCAAAACCAGTTCGAATGATCGTATCGCCATTTACCGCGCCGGCTGCAGCCATAGCAACCAGGTTAGCTCGCCCAATGTAACGAGATATTCTTAATCTTTTTAAGACAGAGTCTTTCGTAGCTTCAGCCGGGCTGAGTTCATTGGTAGTATTCATACGAATATTATATCTTAATTAACAGATAAGAAAATTGCTTTTGGTTTGAAAAGTACGGGGGCGGGCGTATGATGAGTCAAAAGGAGTACAATATGCCGAAATCAAGATTTGAAAATGTTAGGAATATGGTGTTAGACACGATTTATCCTAGCGAGCGAAAAGGTACTTTATACGATGAAAGAACGGGATGGGTAGTGCAACAAGTAGATGTACGTGAACAAACTTTATTCGTGGGAGCACGCTCTATTGCACGGGGTCTTGAATTGGACGGCAGGGGGCCAGGACCTGAACGGCTTGATGATGTAACTGCGGCTGTATTTACGACAGACGCATCAATTGAGCCACCGGTCACACGTGTTCTAATTCCTACTCCGTTTGGTGGGTATGCTGGAATGGTACACGGCGGTACAGAGCAGCTCATAGAACATGAAAACCTAGCGTTACATAAAGCAGATTCAGCTTATGGTCGCGCTATTTTAGCCGTCATGGAGTCTCAGTTGGCAAGCATCCCCGCGCCAGCAAATAACTAGTCTTAGAGCTTGGTGATGTTGGTGCCGGTGTGGTTAAGCGAGAGTCTGGTCGATGTAGTTGCGGAGATCAAGGTTCATGTCGTCGGGCATGGTAAAGGTCATCATCGGGATCTCTTCTTTGGAGGTTCTGCGGACATCTTCCATGATGGCATCTTTGTGTTTGCCGGTGGTGTAGGTATTAATGGTCACGTAGTCGTCCATGTCCTGGATTTTGCCTTTCCAGAAAAAGCGGGCAGGGGCATGGATAAACTGACCGCCGGTCACCAAGCGTTTCTCCAGCAATGAATTTAAAATAGTATCGGCCTGCTCCTGGTTCTCGGCACTAATCTTAACTTCGTAATACAGACTCACATCTGGCCCCAATCAACAGGTTCGGTAAAGCGGATATAGAATCCAAATGGATCAACCAATCTAAAATCTTGTTTGCCCCAGCGTTTTAAAGTAAGTGGCTGTGAAATAGTAGATTTAGGCAACTCGCTGCCAACCTTTTCCCATAATTCCGCTACATCACTAACCGGTACGGTTATCTCAACCGCATAACCGCGAGGGGTATCGGCCGGGAAGTCCTTAAAATGGGCATGCTGAGCAACTTTGTCTTTGTCGCCATAAAAATTGAGCATTGTATTGCCAATGCTGTCTTTGCGGAGCATAACTAAATAGCCCAAGTCACTGCCGCCACCAGATGATGGATCGTAAGAAATCTCTTCAAAGCCAAACATTCCATAAAACTCACGTACAGGGCCAAAATCTGGCACATGTAACTCTAGTACTAGGTTGTTAACAATAGGATTAATCACAATTAGCTTTTTGCGCGTTTAATACCAAAGCCAATGGCCGCAACGGCAAGCAAGCCAGCTCCAGCAGCGGCAATGCATGCTACGCGTTTTATTGTAGTTTTAGTTTCTTCGGGTAGGTCTGCTTTTAGTTTTTCCCAAGCGTCTTTAAAGCCACCAACCTTTTCGCCCTCTGCATCATACTGGTCAATTCTAAACCGGCAATTTCTCATAATGCCAGGCCCAGGGCAAACAAATTGCGCGCGGATAATTTGGTCCTCGCCTTCACCCGGGAACATGCAACCTCCCATATACCATTCGCCGGCGTACTCAGCCGCTGGGCCGTCTTCAAGGTGTTGTTCACACACCGCCAGCTGACGTCGATTGTTTGGAAAGCGCTGTTCCTCAATAAATAATTTAATTGGATTGCCATTTAATCCAATACCACCGTCTGGTTGTCTGTCTGGGCTGAGTGCTTCTATAGTCATAAAATGAAGTATAGCAAATTTATCAGAAACCAAAATTGCTTGTGGTTAGGCTACGGCAGGTTCTTCGGGTGTTTGCGTTTGCTGCTGAGGCAGGCCTCGTGCATAGAGATCTCCACAAAAACCTTCTGGAAGCCCAGCTTGATCTGCATCTCCTACGAAATTCTTTACAATTTGCACTTCGGCAGCATCTCTAATGGCCAGTTCACATGCTTGAATAGTCAATCTTCTGCCAGGGCAGCCTTGGCATTCATATAAACTTCGTGGTGTCATAAAACTCCTTTGATTGAATTATACGCTCATTAACAGATATGAAAATTGCTTGTGGTTAGGGCAGTATTGTTTGGAGTTCGGCCCAGATAATTTCGGCTTCTGCTTGGTTTGGATGCGGGCGGTCGGCTTCAAGTGACTGCGCCACCGGTTGGCTGCGTGTATCACGTACAAAATGCGGATTATCAAATAGTTGCGGTCCACAACTAACTAAAGTTAAGACAGGATGTTTTTCGGGCATTAACGTACTATGAAATGCTCCCGCGGGGAGCGTGTGAATTTCGCCTGCGTCATAGTGATGATAGCGCCCAGGCCAAAACTTAACAGCTCGTCCTGTTGACTGCACGCCAACCTGTTGATGCGCAGCGTTATAGCTCGGAACCATTAGTTCATAGTCGCTTTTTTCTACCAGCTCAACCGCAGGCAAAAACTCTATATATGTACCGGCTAGAACAAGGCTTGCCATGTGCCAAGGATGCGTATGGGGCAGCATGTTATAGTCGCGGGTTGTTGGCCATATGTGCAGGCGGCGCTGACCGGTTTCGTCCGCCTTATATTTCGTAACAAGAAAACCGTTTGGATGGTAGGTGGATTGTAAAACAGTCTCAATAGAAATAGCATCCAATATCTGAGCCCCTTCACTTCGAAGTGTGCCGCTTGATGCAGCAACATGTTCATCAAAGCCGATATCTACTGCCCATTCTCCGCGTGCTTGTTCTGCTAAGCTCATAAAATTATTATACCCTCAAAAACAGATAAGAAAATTGCTTATGGTTTGAAAAGTACAGGGGTGGGAGTATGATAAAACAAAAGGAGATCTTATGGCTAAGATTAAGAGATTTGAGAGCGCGCCAAAATATGCACTAGAAGGAAAGGGGAATGGACCGCTGAGACGCTACATTGATAATGCCGTAGCTTTTCTCGACCGTGTGGATGCTGCAGCAGAACGCAGAATGCAGGTTCAAGAGTTCCGTGAAATACGGCTTGGTATGCTGATGACGTCGGGGATAAGTGAGTTTTCCGCACTTGAAATGGTACGGACCGAAGAGCATTTAGACCGCGAAGTATTTGAAGGCAAGGCAGTAGATCTATTCGCGTACCGACGTCGGCTTACAGCCAGCGGCCAAGGCGGCGGAGATGTCCCTATTTCGCCAGAAACTTTTCAGCATAGTCTCAACACTAACCCTCAGGCCGTTCTAGAAAATGCCGAAATATGGGCAAGCACATTTTATGCCCGTGAAGCAGCGACAGCTGATTTCGCGCATACAGTTTCCGTTAATGTTCCTGCTGCAAGCTCTAACCTCGGTACGGTATAGATACCTGCCGTAAAAACGAAATTATACGCCCAATAACAGATAAGAAAATTGCGTCTGGTAAAAAAACAAATGGTTTAACCTAAATTGACAAAACATCATGCTTATGCTAAAATACAATATATGACTCAAAAACGAGCACCGCGAACAGATCCTGCCGAAAGGCTTCAGCAGCTAGGTATGGTTTTGCCCACAGTTTCCAAAGAATTCCATGGACCTGTTTTATTTGTGCCATCTCCACAAGTGGTTGCGGACGCAATGAATATGTCTAGAGGCCCTCTTAACAGTGGTGATACAACATTTACCGATAAGGCTGTTATGGCAACAGGGCGGCCGTTACTACACGACGGTATTGTTTTAGGACCAGACCCCAACGTTAACCCGGTCGATTCTATCTTAAGTGTAGTAGAGGCTCTGCCTCAAGACCTGCGGATGCAGCTCGTTACAAGACTGGCCTTAAATATGTCCACCCAGCTTGATCATTTAGTTAAATAACAGATAAGAAAATTGCTTGTGGCTAGGTAGGTTTGATCATACTCGTAAGCCTGCAGCTGGCGCGGTGAACCAGCCCCGCACATCACCAAAATCTTTTTGGTAGTCTTCGAGTATTGCGGCTAAAGAATCAATCGCAAGCACGCCTTCGGGACCTGTTACTTCTATGCATTTGCCGGGCGCTTGTTCGCCCAACAGTATCGCGCTGTGCATAAGGCCATGCCGCTTGCCTATAAGCCCAATGTGCGTCCCGGCAGGGGTATCATCGCCCACCGCAAGTTCTGGGGCAGGCTTGAACTTAGGAAAATTGGCGTTATATTTTATGCCGGTAGTCATGTAGTTTGCAAAACCGTGACAATTTGTCCCTGCGAAGACGTGCGTATGGGGCCCTTTTGCCGGGCGGAGATCTTCGTTAAAAAAGGTTTCCAGGCGTTCAGCCCATAATCTAGGAAAGCGCAGGGGTGTTTGGCCGTGTCCCGTGCGGCCGCTCCGCGCCCTGGCCAAGCCAGTTTCCAGGCCTACGACATGATCAAAAACATAACGCTGGCGTATGTAAAAAGACGGATCTTTGTCTCCTATGGCAATGTTGCTCGGCGAAGTGTGAACCACAACGGGGGTATCTCGGAAAATCATTTACCATATTATAACATTTTTATGATCTATATGCTATGATAAGTTACTTTAGGCCAAGTTCAGCTACGTCAATAAGGGCATGCTGGCCAATAAAAGTCGTGCGGATAAATTGCTGGTAGAACTTTTCGCCGTGTTCTTTGGCTCCCGACAAGCAGGTGTTGAGGTAGCGCATCTGGGCGGGGGAGTTAAAGGCAAAGTCGCCGTTATGTTTGTTGGCGGCAAATACAAAGCATGTCCCCAAGTCTTCGTGGGTTTCAAAATCATAGGCTTCGGTTTTAACAAGTGTGTAGCCCTCTTCACGCTCCATTAGCGCCGGCAGCTGGGCTTCATGCACCTCAAAAACAACGCCGTTTACTTCGCTGGACTCCGGAATATGGTGAACATCCACGGCGCAGTAGGGCGTGCCGCTAAGCTCTGGATGCCCGGCAACACTACCATCGGCCGCCCATAAGCAAAAATCCCGTTTGAAGCCCTTAATATAAGCTGGACGAATATTAAAAGCATCTGGTACGGTGGCCTTAAGCGACTCAGTGTTTAGTAGGGAGCCATAGCCAAAGATTAAAGTAGTATGCGGTTTGGCTGCGCTTTTCACTGTTTAAGAATAACAGGGGACGGCCGGTAATGCGACCCAGCGGGATGAAATCTAAGCCAACATGCATTAGTTTGTGCGATAATAAGCATAATGATTATCCTGCTGATCCCGTTTATCTTGGTGGCCGCTATTTTGGGCGGGTTGGCGGCGCGTTATAGTATCCGTACGACCGTAAAGCACCACAGCACGACTTTCGCCAACTACAACCCGCCACTGGGACTAACACCCGCGGAACTGGGCTATGTTTTCTCGGGTAAAATGGGCAAAAAAGAGATTTTATCTGGGATAGTGAGCCTGGGGCAAAAGGGCCTGCTGGCAATAACTCCGGTTAAAAATAACAAAGACATCCTGCACGAAAACTCCATTGTAAAGCTAACAGGCAAACAAGCGCCGTTGGACGCCTACGAAAAGGCGTTGCTCAGGGTAGTCGAGCACATTGCGGCCGACAACGTCACTATTAAAATGGTCTATCTGAACACCAGTGGCGGCAATAACCGCAACCTGCTCAAGAGTATCTTAGAAGATTCGCTCAAACAAAAAGGGCTAATTTTTGGGCTTTATAAAAAGGAGTCTATCCGGCCGCTTATGGTGAAGACACTCATTTTGACCTTGTTGATTGTGGCTATTTTTGCCGTTGGGCTGGCTTCCCAAAACGCGCCTGGCCAGAAGGCAATCGACATTATTTTACTATCCGTGGCTGTTGTGCCGCCAGCTTTCTTGCTGGCATTTATGTCCTTGGCCAGCTTTTATAGAATGCGTGGGATCTTGCCAAACGGCACCAAAAAACTCAAGCACGCATGGCTCGATATCCTTGGCTTTAAGGACTATTTAAAAGTTGTTGAAGCGCCGCGGCTAAAGTACGAACTAAGCGACGACGACCTGGTTTTGCCGCCTAATCCTTCGCTGCCGTATTTCTATGCCTTCAACCTCAAGCCGTTTTAAACAACGCTTATGCTTGCAAACAGAGTAAATTAGTTCTAATGTATAGCTAAATAAGGAGTTATTATGAGCGTAGAAGGCGAGCGATTGGATACCGATGATGCCCAATATATGGATGAACTGCGCAGGATAGCCGGCCAACCGGACCCAGCAGACGTGGCAGAACGTGCACTTGTGAGCATTGAAGATGGTAAGCCTGTAGATATTGAAGCTTGGCGCGAAATAGGCAGGCTGGCCGATGCTCACTTAGCACCAATACCAATAGAAGAGTCGGCGCGTGCTATAGGCGAAGTGATTGCAGAGCTCCCAGGCCTAACCAGGCCCGGCGTTCATGTTACTTTGGGAGATCTACCTGAGGCGCCCGCTGACCCAAATATCCGCATTGAACGTTAAGGCATTGCAAAATAAGCATGTTTGTGCTATAATGTGCTTATGAATTCAAATATACGTTGGCAACAACACGATGTTCCTGGTGTATGGATAGGCGAAGCGCCTGGTTTTGATGCAGCATCGCAGCCTACAATGGCCGTTTCTGGTGGTGTTCATGGTAACGAAAAGACTGGTATACATGTTGTTAACGAACTAGTAAACGGCACCAGTGGCTTAAACCTAGACGCAGGCCGCATTATTGCCATTCATGGCAACCTAGAAGCTATGGGAATGGGTACAGATGGCCAACGTGCAACAGTTCCTGGCCTTAACCTAAACCGTTATTTCCGTGAACTTGACGCAAAATATGCTCATATGGATCCTAAGGATCGCCCGTACGAAGTACGCCGCGCACAGGAACTTATGGAGAAGGTGCTTAATAATCTAGACGAAGACCCGAGCCTTCGCCCCGAAGCACTTGTAGACATTCATGACTTCAAAGATCCGAATGGCCCAGTATTTATGATTACTGAACCATATTTTGGTCTGTATGGTCGACATGATAACAGCGATGGTTTTGGCATTGCACGTGCTATCGGTGGACCGAAGATTTCTTCTGGTTGGAAAGAGGCTGACAAAGGTGGTTCTGACGGCTGGATGACAGAGCTAGGTAGAATTGGCATCTGTATCGAGGCTGGTTACCAGAAAAGTTCACAAGCAACTAAAGACTACGGCCACGGTGCTGTAGCTCGTCTTGCTGTTGAGATGGGTATGTTAGACGCTAATCTTCAGCCTCTGTTTATAGAGCAGGGCGAACCTGTATTTATTCACAACGAAGGCCCGCATATTCGTCAGACTGATCAGCCGTATAAACTTCTTTTGCCAGAGCACTTACGACAGACATTTACCCCAATTCCTGAAGGCGAAGATATCGCTCTGATGGACGGAGAAATCTATGTTGCACCAAAAGGTAAGCTAATAATCTTCCCTGAAGTAGACGCTCCAGTCGGTACAGAAGCTTTCTATTACGCTCACGAGTACGACCCACGGCAAGCTGCCTAAACTTGCCCTATAACGGTTGCTGCAGGGAGGATATACAAGGATTGAAGCTGTTAGATTATTAAATGCTGGGCGCGATGCAGCATCAGCCGCTCAAGCGCCAACTACAACTGCTGGCCAAGCTAAGACATTGGCGCTACGCAGCCATTTATCGCGCCAGAAACACTTTAGGCCGTAACGGGGACGTTTAGGCCGTCCGCAGAGCTGGTTTCTGTCAGGGCGATCTTGGTGGCGTGATTAATGCGGGCAGGCGTGGCTATTGGCAGGGTAAACGTGAAGGTGCTGCCTTTGCCGGGTTCGGAGCTCTCGAGCTTTACCGTGCCGCCCATGCCCTCGGTTAGCAGCTTGGTTATGTATAGGCCCAATCCTGTGCCTTGGCTGTCACGAACCAAAATGCTGTTTCCGGCTTGCTGGAACTTGCGGAAGAGCAATGGCTGCATCTTTGGATCAATGCCGCTGCCGGTGTCTGTGATACTAATCTTAAGCATATCTTTGTCATCTTTTTCGGCGTCGACGGTAATTGTGCCGCCAGAGGTAAACTTGGTAGCGTTGCTAAGCAGATTATAAACAACTTGGGTAACGCGGTCTTTATCTGCCAGGATTTCGGGCAGCTCGTGGCCTGGTTTAAACCCAGCACCAAGTTTTAGGGTTGTGTCTTTTTCTTTGGCGGTTACTTGGAGTTCATGCAAGGCTTTTTCGATTAAAGGCTTAAGTGCCAGGGTTTCAAACTTATAGGCCACATTGCCACTTTCTAGCTTAGAAACGTCCAAGAAGTCGCTGACGATTGTGACCAGGCGCTCGCTGGAGCTGTGGATGTCTTCGACCATTTCGTGCAGGCCAGGGTCTTTGATATTGTCGGCGTAGTAGTCTAGCATCATCGACGAGTTGCCGCGGATGGCCGTTAGCGGGGTGCGAAGTTCGTGCGATGCAATTGAAAAGAATTCGTCCCGCGAGCGGTTAAGCAAGTATTCGTCGGTAACATCCTGGATAATAATCGTGGAGCCGCTGACTTTGTGTTCGTCGATCATGGGGGTAATAAATATGCGCCAGTTGCGGTTTTTGAACTCAAGCTCTTTAATGTTGTGCGGTTTTTTGGAAGCCATGCTGTTTTTAATATCGTCCAGAAGTGTTGGGGCGCCAAACTGGGCCTGCAAAAAGTCCAAAGTTATCAGCGGGCACTTGGCAGGGGTGTGTTTGTCGCTGCCGCAGAGCATTTCGTGGGAGGTGTCGTTGATGGTTGTGACTTCTGGGGTGCTGTTGGTGATAATAAAGCCAAATTCCAGGCTGTTTATGGAATTTACCAGCTTGACCTCTGTTTCTTTAAGCCGGGCACGGTCCCAGTCAAAGACTTTTTGATAATTAACATAGACACTGCACACCGCAGTAAACACAAAGAACGCGACTATGATGTTGAGCTTGGCGGACAGGTCGATATGCATGGTGGATGACAGGTAAAAATACTTTACAATTGTGGTAAAGCCAAAACAGGCTACAGTTATCCAAACGCCCTTGGCGCCGTAGTACAAATTAGAGACTAATACGACTAAAAACATTCCGACAACATAAGGAGTAGCAGGGTCGGAAATGAGGCCAATGCCAATAAAACAGAAAATCTGGTAGAAAATAATGTATATTAACGGCCGCTTGTTTACAGTGGTTAAGTCAAAGACACGCAAGAGTAACATTAGCGCCAGAGCGCCGCTAATTATAAAAGCTAAGACAATTTGGTAGCCAAGGGAATGCGGATCCAGGGCGGTATGGATGGCAACGACAAAGGCAAATAACAAGTTTGAATAAAGGACCGCGCGGTGGTCGACGGCTTCCCGGATGCTTTCAATCAGTTCTTCAGGTTTTCGTATCATGCGTGTATCATGGTTACTCTTAATAAGCATAATATCACGCTCGTGCTTAATGTGTAACTTATGGGGGTATTTAAACGCGGGGTGAATCTTAATTAGGTCTTGTTGTGGCTAATCTTTAAAACAGGCGGAGTCGAGCAGGTTCAGGCTTTTTTTCTGGTCAATGGTCTTGTTGATGTAGTACATCGTACCTGTGGGGCGGCCGCTAAACTGGCCGTTGGTTTTGTAGCGGGTGGCATAGATTTGGTTGGTGGTGTTGTCGTACAAGGTGCAGGTGTCGTTGCTGTTGACCGAATCTTCTTTGATCCAATAAACACTCAGGCCGCTGTTTTGTTTTGGACTGACCACAGTTTTTTGCGGTACATCCGGCAAGCTGGCAATAATTCCCTGGAAATAAATGCTGCCGCTGGAAATATTAACGTCGTCCGCTTGTGGAGTCTGGCCATTGGTGCCGGCAGTGGTGGAAGTGTCCGTTTTAACGCTCAAAAGCGACTTAAAAACTACCATCGTAAAAATCAGTCCAAGCAGGATAATAAAGATCGCAATTGGTATAAAAGCACGGCTGTTTTTCACAATCACCATATTATCACAATTTTGCAACCTTTTAAAGGGTTCGGCAATAAGTCATAAGGTGTGAAGTAGTACGTTGACGGCCTAATCAATAGTAAGCACTAAGATATGCTTAAGGCGCCTAGGGTTATTTCTGAGGCGGATTATTGGTGGGAGTATCTGGCTCACGGTCGCGGGTTATATAAAGTAAACCTGCGCCAAGGCCACCCAGCGCACCTACTAAAGTGCCAAAACGGCTCACTAATACATCGCTCATATAGCGCACTGCTTCTCCAGACATTCCGTTCATCGTCAGACCGATTAATCCGTCGACTTTATCCGCAGCCCAGTGCCCAGCCAACTTGCCAGATGCCGCACCAAGTCCGGTCGTTAAAAGTACATCCTCGAAGTCGTGAGCATGTTTATTTGGCATAGATTCGTGCGGGGTATTGTTGTAACTCATTATTTATATTATACATTAAAAACATATATTACACAAGGGTAAGCAAGTTGAAAGATGATGGCATAAGCATAAATAAATAAGTTATTGACATGAGCGCAATGTAGTGCTATCATAAGCGTATTCAATAGGAATCAACGAGGGTCAACGTGCTTACGCACGGGGGCCTTTTTTGTTTTCTGGCGAGAGGTGATTAAACACTATAAGGGAGCTAAACAATATGGCAGGAACAAAAACCGGCGGCAAAGCTGCTGCTTCAACAAACAAGAGCAAGTACGGTTCTGATTTTTACGCAAAAATCGGTGCTATCGGTGGTAAAAAAGGTCACACTGGTGGCTTTGCAGCCAACCGTGAATTAGCCCGCATTGCCGGTGCTAAGGGTGGTCGTTTGTCACGCCGAACTAAGAAATCTGCTTAATTTAAGCTTTTCTTATTTAAAACCGTCTTCGGTGGAAGGCGGTTTTTTATTTGTAAAAAATACGGCGTGCTAAGTATTGACAAAAATTAAAACAAGTAGTATAATACTTCTCATGAGTGAGAATATTGTTTATCTTAGGACAGAAGCCGATTTAGAAGCAGAAACTAAAGCCGCAACAGCAGCCATGCAAGAAAAATGGAGAAAATTTGGAGGCCAAGCTTATAGTAGGAGCGACAATTTCGCGCAAATTGAAGATGAGGCATTGCCTGAAATTGATGCCGGCAATAGACAGTGGCTACAGGTTATGTTTGACAACGCTTCAGTTAGCACAGACGTAAGCGTTGAGGATATCGGCGCCTAAAAAATTCAGCTGTTTGCATTAAAAAACCGTCATCGGTGGGAAGGCGGTTTTTTATTTACTAAATAATCTGAATTGATTGACATTTCAATATGCTTATGCTAGAATAGGTATATTAATTAAAAACAAACATGTCACAAGATCCCAACAAAACATCCCTACACGAGTATCCGGAAAGGAAACCACTCAGCTTAACATTTGACTACCTTGATAATGGCGGAGTTGATATGCCGCATGAAGGTTTTACGCCTCTAGAACTGGCTGCTGCCGACCTTTATTTCTTGGCTAGCGATCTAATGGAGCCAGCTGAAACCGCAGAGGGTCAAGAATTGGTAGAAGCTGTTGAAGGCGAGGCCACATATGAAGCGAAAAAATATAGTTTGCTTAGGCCGGCCTTAATTAAAGCCGAAAAATGGGATGATTATGAAGGCCCAGATGGGCAGCGAACAGAATATATGAGAATACAAACCACAAGCTTAGCTGGCGAAACATCGGCTATTACTACGTCCTTGTTCTACCAGCTTGTGCCTGGTATGGAAGAAGATGAAGAAGAGGTTCTTCACGCGGTTAATATAACTTTAAGCGATACAAATGTAGGGGTTAGCAGCACCCAGCCAGAAGAGAGGGATGAGATTCATCTGGAAGTCATTAAAAATACAATTTCCGATCTTAAGGGCATGACAGCACAAGGTTATAAGCGGATCGGTTAATATTAAATAAGTTTCCTGGGCTTTTTGTTTATTAAATATTTCTTACAGTTTTACGGCGGTAGGGGCGGCAGAAGCGGGAGTTGCTGACGTTCCAGACGCTGCGGCAGTTGAAGCATTGGTAGGTGCTGGGGTCTTTTTGGGCGCTAACGGTGCCGCAGGTGGGGCAGGTGGCGCGCAGGTGCAGCCAGTCGCGGTAGGTGTCCAAGCAATCTTGGATGTGTTCCGGGTCAATCTTAACGTCGTATTTTTTGGCAAGGCCGCGGGCATACTGCCAGGCCGCGACTTCCAGCTGCATTAGCTCAAAGTCACTAAAATAGTTTTTGTGACCCAAGATGCCGTGCGACACTTCGTGCAGCAATGACCATTTGGCAACGTCCGGCATGGTGGAGCCTGGTGTGTAGGTTACGCTTTGGTTTTTTGGCGACCAGTAAAAGCTGTCACCTTGGACAAATGTGATCTGGGGAAAGTCGGATTTTAGGCGGTCAAGGAGCTCTAGCATGGGGTTAAGTCTTTTTGGCCTGGCGTTTGATTTCGTCTTTCATAAGCTGGTAGCAGCCATAGATCACAGCGGTCTCCGGGTTTTTGGCGCCAACCACTTTTGGCACTTTAATCAGGTTTGATTCGTATTTTTTTAGGGCTTCACGCAGGGGTTTTTTAAAACTGTTAAAATGAGCGCCCACACCACCGCCTATGATAATAATATCGGCTTCTTCGGCAGCGTATTCATCAATTAAACCTAATGCAATATCATGGCTGATAAGTTTCCAAACGTGCGGGTCAGTAATCTCATCGGCACGCTTATTAAAACGCCTTACTATGGCACTCCCGCTAGCAAATGATTCCCACGTGACAGTTTTGCCTTCGCGCTCAAAGAATAAGCCTTGGCCGCCGCTGTCACCATACTCTGTTTCAATCATACCGTTTTTGATAAGCGCAAGGCCAATACCAGTGCTGATGGTGACGTATAAGGCGCGCTTGGGGAAGGGTTTGATGAGCCGCGCTTCTGATAGTCCTGCCAATTTGGCGTCGTTTTCTATTAAGGCTGTCGCGTTGATTATTGATTCAACGTCAGCCTTAATAGGGGAGTTTTTCCAGGTTAGATTTCCTAGTTTTGGCACCGCCCCTGTTGTGCGGTCAATAATTCCGGGTGCTGCAACCGCCGCCATACTCCAAGGTTTTGTTGTAATTCTGGCAACATTATTGGCCAGCTCTTTTTTGAATTCTTTATAATCTTTGGGGGTGGGGAACTTCAATGTCTCTTGGAGGACGCCATCTTTTGTAAACCTTGCCAGCAAGGTCTTGGTTCCCCCAATATCAATCCCCAAGTACATACGCTCATTTTAGCATAGCTCAGAAGTGTTGCATTATAAAGAGAATTAGTATATTATAGTTTTAATGACAGATATAATTACTGGTATGGGCCCAGGGCTGGATCCAGCGCTTGTTACGCAAAGACTCGATAAAAGGTATGCAGAAGTACCTTTTTTTGACGACAGGACAGGTCATCAAGTGTCATTTCTTGTGCCAGGAGTTGATATCGGCGGCGAAGTCATACCTACGCGTAAAGGCTTATTAAATATGTTAGGTGTTGATGATCCGTATATGTATGAAGAGCATAATAATGCTCGAACAGGATTAGTTTTTCCATGTGGGCTTTCCTTGTATCCTAGGGAACAACTTACCCAAATAAATGAACAAGATATTCCAAGGGCTTTAACTAAGATGGAGTTTTCATTTTTGTACTATATCGCAGCAAAGATGGGCGAACTTTGTAGCACCGAAGAACTGATTGAGGAAGTATGGAAGCATGATGTTAGCGACAACAATGTCAAGGTGCACGCGACCCGTGTTCGAACAAAGCTTAGTGCTAACGATAACGCTCCAAATTCAGGACTCATACGTGTTGAGCGTAGTACGGGATATGGCTTGGGTGGAAGGGCTTTTGAACGTATTCCACTTGTTTTCCCCACATTAAAATCTGCCCAATAAATTAATCAAATATGACGTGGTAAGACTGTCTTGCGAACAGAGGCGTAACAGAGTATAATTATTCTTAAGTCTGATTGGAATTACGGCCTACGGGTTGCCAGGAGAAATTAAGGAGGCATATTTATATGTCTAAAAGTTCTATTACCATGGATGAGTTGCTCGCCGGAAGCGAGATTGCTCAGCTAAAAACCGGAGACGTTGTCGAAGGTGTCGTTACAAATGTCCGGAAGCACGAAGTCTGGATTGACCTCGGTGCATCAGGCGTTGGTGTTATTATGCGCCGCGAGATTGCCCACGGGCAGGTTCTGGAAGAAGGCGCGAGCGTTACTGTCAGCGTTGTAGATCCTGAACTCGACGAAGGTTACGCACTTCTCAGTATGAAGCGTGCAGCCAAAGACCGCGGTTGGGACGAACTCCAGCGCGTGTTTGATGAACAGGAAATTATTGATGTTATGGCCTATGACGCCAACCGCGGCGGTTTGTTGGTTGAGCTTGATGGAATCCGCGGCTTCTTGCCAGTATCCCAGCTTGCTGCCGACCACTACCCACGCGTATCTGGTGCCGACAAGGACGAGATCTTGCAGAAGCTTAACGCTCTTGTAAACATCCCTCTCCGTGTCCGGATCTTGGATGCCAACCGCAAAGAAAACAAGCTTATCTTTAGTGAAAAGGAAGCTGTTAAGGACGACATGCAGAGCCGCCTCACCGAACTTAAGGTTGGTGACGAAGTTGAAGGTGTTGTAACTGGAGTTATCGACTTTGGCGCGTTTGTGAACGTAAAAGGCATCGAAGGCCTGATTCACATCTCTGAGATTTCATGGGAACGCGTTGAAGACCCACGTGACTACGTTAAGACCGGCGAGAATGTTAAGGCAAAAATTATTGCTATCGACAAAGACCGCCTAAGCCTTAGCCTCAAGCAAATGAGCGATGACCCATGGATCAACGAAGTTAAAGCATTCAAGAAAGACGACGTTGTAGAAGGTAAAATTACCCGTATTACTCCGTTTGGTGCATTCGTTCAGCTTTCACCAGCTGTAGAAGCTTTGGTACACGTTTCTGAAATGGGCGGCGAAGCAGATGCAACCGACCCAACTGAAATCTTTAAGCTCAATGAGAAAAAGGAATTCAAAATCCTTGATATTGACACTGAAGCCCGCAAAATTGCCTTAAGTTTAAAGAAATAATCTGGGAGGCTTCTTTACAATGCACATTCTGCCCGAAAAGCTCCGCTCCGATGCTCGACGTACCATCCCGTACGCCTGTGCTTCGGTGCTCGCTTTTCAGACAGACTGCACTATTGTAAAGAACCCTTTCTACGGTTGTAAGTTCGTACAGAAAGTCGGGGCATAAAATGGCAACTATGATTGAAGTTGAGGATATGATTACGGTTGGAGCTTTGGCCGAACGTCTTAGTTTGCCCGTAACCCAAGTCATTACTGTTCTGATGAAGAATGGAATCTTGGCGACGGTTAACGAAAAAATCGATTTTGACACCGCTCAGATCATTACCGGCGAACTAGGCCTGGAAGATATTGAGCTAGTTAGAAAAAGCTCGGCTGTTGAAGAAGCGCCGGTGCGCCAAAAGTTTGTTAGTACCGATCCAAACGCAGAGGCTCGTCCGCCAGTTGTGGCAGTTATGGGTCATGTTGACCATGGCAAAACCAGCCTGCTGGACGCAATCCGCAGCGCCAACGTGGTCAAGGGCGAAGCCGGCGGAATTACCCAGCACATTAGCGCCTACAAGATCATGCACGGCGACCGCGGCATCACATTCTTGGACACCCCAGGACATGAAGCCTTTGCGGCTCTTCGTGAGCACGGCGCTATGCTTACAGACCTTGTAATCATTGTGGTGGCGGCAGACGACGGCATTAAGCCGCAAACATTGGAAGCCATCCGTTTTGCCCGCAAAGCTGGCGTTAAGATGCTGGTTGCCATTACCAAAATCGACAAGCCAGCCAGTGACATCAACCGCATTAAGCAGCAGCTCAGTGAAGCCGAACTGATGCCAGAAGAGTGGGGCGGCGACACGGTTATTTTAGGCGTTTCTGCCAAGACCGGCGAAGGGCTTAAAGAGCTACTCGACATGGTGCTATTGATTGCAGATGTAGAAGAGCTCAAGGCGGTATTTAAAGCGCCAGCAACTGGACTTATTATTGAATCCCACATGGAAACCGGCCGCGGTGCTGTGGCCGAAGCATTGGTCGAGCAGGGGACATTAAAGCCCGGCGACTTTGTAGTGGCCGGCGGAACCTACGCCAAGGTGCGCAACCTCGAATCCACCACAGGAGGCATATTAAAAGAAGCAACGCCTTCCACCCCTGTTGTAATTACCGGTTTTAAAGCATTGCCAGAATTTGGCGATGCCTTTGAAGTAGTAAAAAGCGAAAAAGAAGCCCGGGCAGCAGCCAGCGGCGAAGGCGCATCACGCAAGAGCGGTGCCGGCACGCTCGAAATGAGCAGTAACGAACTTATCCGCCTGATCAACCGCAGTAACCAGCTCCAAGAGTTAAATATTATCGTAAAAGCTGATGTCCAGGGTTCTTTGACCTCTGTTATCGACAGTCTTAAGACTTTGGATAACGCCGAAGTTGCCGTCCGGATTGTCGGCAGCGGCGTGGGCGCTATTACCGAAAACGACATGCATATGGCCCACACCTCCAAAGCGATTATCTACGGCTTTGACGTAACTTTGCCAGCAAACGTAAAACAAATTGCCTCCCGCGACAAAGTCAGCGTGCGCATGTACAAAGTTATCTACGAGCTGATTGACGACGTAAAAGCCGAACTTACCAGTATGTTGGCACCAGAAGTTATCGAAACGCCGCTTGGACGGCTGGTTGTAAAAGGCATATTTAAGACTACTAAAACCGAAGTCATTTGCGGCGGTGAAGTAACCAAAGGCAAATTAACATATCCAGCATTGGCACGTGTGATGCGCGACAAAGAAGAGATTGCCGAAGTTGAAGTAACCATGCTCAAGCGCGGACCGGTGGAAGCCAAAGAAGTCCAAGAGGGCGAAATGTGCGGTATGACGTTTGTCAGCAAAGCCCGCGTCGACATTGCCGAGGGTGATCATATTGAATTCTTTACGCGTGAGCTTAAGACCCGGAGCCTCTAGAATGGCCGACAAATACCAGATTGACGAAGTATTTTTGGACGAAGTTGGCTTTAAAGTTACAGACGCCAAAAAACGTCTGGATAAGATTGAAGAATTGACAGGTGAGCTTGAAACAAGGGTCGGCAACGCGATTGCCCGTGACCTAAGCGAAAGCCAGCTGGACGAGTTTGAAGAAGTATTAGAAAAAGACGGCGGCGATGCGGCGCTCGAATGGCTCGAAGATGCTTATCCGGATTATAAAATAGTGGTTGATACGCAGTTTAAAATTCTGCGTGCCGAACTCAAATCTAAAGGATTGTGATAGGATATTTATAGATGTTTAAACTCGATAATGAATTTTTAACTTCTCTCGGCCTTGGCGGTTTGCCGGTTGATGAAAAGAATAAACTGCTCCAAATGATCTATGAGCGTTTGGAGATGAATGTTGGTATGCGTTTGGCCGAAAAGATGACCGACCAGCAGCTCGACGAATTTGAAAGTTTTATAGACCAAAACGATGAAGCCGGCGCGCTAAAATGGCTTGAGACAAACTTCCCGAACTACAAAGACGTTGTGGCCGAAGAGCTTGAAAAGCTCCGGGTTGAAGTAACCCAGGCCGCACCTCAGATTTTAGCTGCCCAAACTGGCGGACAGCAGCCAGCGATTATGAACGACCCGATGATGCCTGGCGTGCCGCAGCCGCAACAGATGCCAGCAGGTGCACCGCAGATGCAGCCAGCTTTCCAACCGTCTCAAAGTTTTGGCCAGCCGCAACAAACTCAACAGCCTCAGTTTGCACAGCCGCAACAAGCCGCGATGCAGCAGCCGCTTTATGACCAGCCAACGCAGCACATGCAGCCGTCGACTCCGCAGAATCCTGCATTTGCGCCCCAGCAGCCAGCTCCTCAGCAATATGCCCAGTCCCCACAAGCCCAAGCGCCAACGGGCCAGCCGGATTTTGGCGGTCAGTCCTTTAACCCATCTGCTCCTGGTGCAGATCTTAGTACGCCTCAACAACCCGCTACAGATTTTAGCGCCCCCCAGGCTCCAGCAGCCCCAGCTCCTCAACCGCCAGCAGAGCACACCATCCAGCCAGCCTATCCACTAGACCAGCCTCCAGCCGACCAGACCCGCCCAACTGCCGATTTTGGTTCAGCCCCGCAACCAACACCGAACTTTGTGCCAGCATCTACAGCTCCAACCGTGCCAACCTTTGATCCACCGGCTCAATACGGCGCGCCAATCCCAGATTTCTCACAGCCCGCAGCGCCACAGCCTCAGCCAATGCAGCCAGCCCCAGGCTTTATGCCCCCAGCGCCGCAACAACCAGCTCCAGGTTTTGGCCAGCCACAACCTCCAACCCAACCACAACAGTTCACGCCTCCGCCTAGTTTTTAAATAATCATAAAGCCCTCATGCTTGCACTTAGCCTCTCGAGAGGCTATAACTAGTCCTACATATTGATTAGCCTGGAGTAATAATGAGAAAACGCGACGAACTAGCCCGCTTAAGACATCTTGAAAGGGACGTGGAAGCACTTAATGGCATAGCAGCTACCGCTCAAGTGCCAATAGTGAGAGATCTTAGAGATATTTCACGCTTTATACAAGATATGGATGCACATAAGATTATGGCAAACGCCATTAGGCATTCAAAGCTTATAACACCTGGTGACAGTCGTGGCCGGCAATATGCAGGAATAGGGCACGAAATAGGCTCATTTGCTTTTCAGGCCACAGTTGATAATGGTTTAGGTTTCGTAGTAGCAAAAGGGAGTAGACAGACAAACGGAGGGCAAACCAGCTTTTCATACGAATTACATATGGGTCCTAATCCCACACCATCACAGCCATATGATTATAAGTTTACTGTGCCTTATGCGCTCATTGCCCATGGAGTAGGACCTTTTGGGGTTGCGAGCTATAGCCCGGATGCCAAGCCGGTTATATCAAACTCTCCAAATATTGTGCCAGGGCTTATCGTTGATGTAGCTTCAGATATGGGCACTGCAATCTTGCATAATTTCCCTGAGCTGAGCCAGCCTGGTGCCCCAGCTCGGTAAGGCCATATTTTAACAGGGAAGAATCACATAATTGCAACAATGTTGCAATTATTGATTATGCTCATGCTTGCAGTTATACTCGGGACTGTTAAGCTAAGGTTATAAAGAGGAGTCTGTTACATGAGCGTTATTGAAGTAGTCGATGCAAAAGCTTTATTCGAAACTGACGTGGTGGCATTGGGAAAACTGGCGGCTGCTAGCAAGGCGCGTGTAGAAGATGGAAATGACGTGTTAGCATTCTTGCAAGATCTTAATGTGTTTCAGGTATTTAAAGCGGCTATTTTGAACCGTGGTACAAATAGAATTGAACGTGATCATACCGATAATGAAAACGATACTACCAGGTCATTTACTTTTGGGGCCAGTGTTTGGGGTGGAAACACTTTCGTTGGCGTACATGCAGCTCGAACTGTTCCAAGTGGTTATACTAACTTTTCTTACGGCCTTAGCATAAAAGAACTCGGAACTGTTAACTCCCATGTGAACGCCACACTAAGCAGAGGAGAGGGGCTTACTGCCACTTCTCTTGAATTCATTATGCCACTCGGTGACCAGGCGAAAAATAATGTGGAGAATACAGGAATATTACCTATTATTGTTTCTGACGCGGCCGCAGATTTGCAAACAGTTCTTAGGCAACAGTTTCCTAAGTTAGCGCCTGAAATACCATACCCAAGATCCGAAGCAGAGATGTAGTTAGAGATCTTTGCCGTAGCCGCGGATAAATTCGGCGGCGGTCATTTCTTTTTTGCCTGCGGGTTTTAGGGTGTCGATGCAAATTGAACCGTTTGATGTGTTGACCATAATTACACCAATATCTTTTTGGGCTTCAAAGTCTCCAGGTTTTGCGCCTGGTTCGTTGGTTGGAACACTGTGGGCCTTCGTAATAATCACATCTTTGCCAGCCAGAGTCGTGTAGCTTTTTGGCCATTCAATAAACGCGCGGATTTCGCGTTCAATCTGTTCTGCTGGCTTGGTCCAGTCGATCCGGCCATCTTCTTTGGTAAGCTTGCGGGAGTAGGTTGGCTCGTATGGTTTGTCGGTCATTTTGCAGACTTCTTCTTGGGATACGGGTTTTACTATCACCTGGGTTTTTGGCGCTGGGGTGTTGTTGATGTAGCTGGGCAAGGCGTCCACTAGCAAGGCATCGCTTAGCTTAATGAGGTAGTCAGTCAGGCTGGGGGTGGTTTCACCGGGCAATATGTCATAAACGCCTTGGGCAAGCAGTGGGCCTTCGTCCATTTTCTCAACCAGCAACATCAGGCTAACGCCAGTCTGTTTTTGGCCGCTTAAGATACTGAATGTTATTGGGTCGGCGCCGCGCCATTCTGGCAGCAGGCTAAAGTGGCTGTTAATAATGCCTTTTGGAAAATAATCTATGGCTTTTTGGCTGACAATAATCCCAAAATCGATCAATACTCCCGCTTCGCTTTCAAATGGCTTGGTGGCCATAAGCTCGTCTAGGTCGGCTTTATTTGATACGGTTTTAACAGGCAGTTTTAACGCTTCGGCAATGTCCAAAACAGGGAAGTCGCCGTGGTGATGCGCAGGTTTTGGCTTGGTAACCACCGCTTCAATTTCAAAGTTTTTAGCAAGCAATTCTAATGATTTTGCCGCAACAGGCCCTGAACCAAAAAAGACTACTCTGTCCATAGTTCTTGGTTGTCCTTTACGTCTTTATCGTAGTCGAGCGGGACAAGTTTGCCGTCTTGGGATAAGCGGTAAAAAGCTTCTTTCCTGCCTTTTATGTGGTCAATAATAACCTTGCCGTTGGTGTGGTCAATTTCGTGTTGGAATGTGCGTGCCAAAAAGCCCTCGGCCGTTATGCGGACTTCGCGGCCGTTAATGTTAAGAGCCTTAACACGGACTTTGGTATGGCGGGGGATTTTGCCGTAGATTTCTCTGACGCTCAAACAGCCTTCAAAGTCTTCTTCGATCTCGCCTTCGTACTTAACAATCTCGGGGTTAATAAGCGCCAAAAAACCGCGGTCTTTTTTGTCGTCAAAGTTATTACGGATAACAACCACACGGTACGGCTTGTCGATCTGGATCGCGGCCAGAGCCACGCCAACTTCGTGGTCGCGGGAATCTTCCCAGTCCAGCGTCGCCGCTTCCATATCTTTAATAAGCTGTTTAATTTCATCAGTAATAACACCCACTTTTTGGGAGCGCTGCCGCAGGTGGTCATTGGGCAGTGTGATAATATCGTCGCGTGTTGCCATTTTGCACCATTATAACAGATACGCATTTGGTTTTACAGCAGGTTAGCGGGGTCGAGGTCGTAGGTCCAATTGCCGCGGGCATAGCCTTCAGTGTTCTGAGAAGTTCTTTTCTAAATTTACAATTTAACTCTCTAGCTTACTTTATTTAACAATAAGTTAAACTAGGTGCTTGAGTAATACTAATAAATAGTGTATAATAGTAATATAATGAAATTAGTTTATGATCCTGAACTATTAAATCCTCACTTGGAATCACTGAGAGGCGATAGACTAGGTATCCTTGAAAAAGTGCCATCAGACTTACCTCAGCCCGCTGAGCATTACTTAATAGGCCGGGAAAGTCGAAAGTATCGTACAACCGGTAGATTAGTAAGGATGGCACTTGCAGCCTATAACAATGTTTCTGAGGTGGTTGAATCTGGCAGGCATGTACCATCAGGATATGATTTACCAACTATAGCGAAAGTAAAAGTTAGGGAATTTCCTGTGCATAAAAATACAGAAACCGAAGAAACTGTAATGCTCTCTGGTTTATATGGTTTTACAGTAGGCCAGGCACAAGGGAAGCCACCTACATTAGATGTATTTTTAAAAGTTAGCGGAGAAGAAGTTGCTGTAGCAAGGATTGGTTCGTATGATTTAGGTCGTCCTGATCGTGGTAATAACTATCCGTTCATGAATACTTCCGGCACGCTTGGTTATGAAGTAGCGCAAGATGTTACTCGCATTGCAATGGCAACACTAGACCATAATACATTCACTAATCGTTGGGACTAAAGCAAATTGGCGGGGTCGAGGTCGTAGGTCCAGTTGCCAGGCGGTAGGGCCTTCAACGCTTTTAGCAGTTCTTTTCTATCTTTAGCCTTAAGGACCAATTGCCAGTGGTACATGTCGTGGCTGTGTTCATAAAAACTGGGGGCAGGATCGCTGAGATTGATTTTAAGCTTTGTGGTTTGCAGCGTGCGGTGCAGGGCGGTGATGGCTTTTTCGGCGCTTTCCGGGCTTTTTCGTGATGCGCTTATTTTTAAAAGGTAACAAAACGGTGGGAATAAAAACGTTTGGCGCTCTAAAAGTTCGGTCAGATAAAACGTTCCCCAGTCTTTATTGATGGCCGCTTGGAGAACCGGATTTTCTGGCACGTAGGACTGGATAACAACCCGTCCGGCGCCGCTTTTTAGCACGTGCCCGCGGCCAACACGGCCAAACACCTGGTGCAGCAGCTGATATGTCCGCTCGCTGGCGGTAAAGTCCGGCATATACAGGCTAGTGTCAGCCGCCACAACACCTACCAGGCTTAGTTTGGGCAAGTCCAAACCTTTGCCGAGCATTTGCGTTCCTACGAGGATATCGACGTTTCCATCGCGGATGTTTTTGTAGTGCTTGTCCATGCGGTCGGCAACGCCAAGGTCAGTGTCAAAACGCTGCAGGCGAGCGTGCGGGAAAAAGCCCTGCAAGGTTTCTAGCAGCGCCTTTGTACCCATGGTTCGGTATTGCAAATCCGTGCTGGCGCAGACGGGGCAGCTCAGAGGTGCTTCGGCTTGGTAGCCGCAGGTATGGCAGCGCAAGTGGTGGCCGTCGCCGTGGTAGGTCAATGGCAAATCACAACGCGGGCAGAGTGCTTGCCAGCCGCAGTTTTGGCACAATACCAAACGTGCCGTGCCGCGCCGGTTTAGGTACACAAGCGTCTGTTCTTTGTTTGTGAGCGCGCTTTCAATGGCTTTTAGGAGCGTGTCGGACAAAAATGGGTGGCGGCTAAAATGGGATTTGTCTGCCAGGTTAATAACGTCTGTTTTTACTTTGCCAGCATCATCCAATGGTTCGCCTTTGGCCGAGCCTTCCAGCCGAATGATCGGCATGCTGGTTTGTTCGGCCAAAAAATATTCGGCTACGGGCGGGGTGGCGCTGCCATAAATAATCTCGGCTTTGTGCAGGCTGGCCAGCGCGGCTGCGGCACGGATGGTTTGGTAGCGCGGGGCTTGCTCTTGTTTGTAAGCGGGCTCGTGGAACTCGTCCACCACAATCAATCCAATATTTTTAAGCGGGCTAAAAAGGGCAGAGCGCGGGCCAATGATAATGAGCGGCTCCGTGCCGTTGGCAATTTGCAGCCAAAATTCACGCCGGGTTTTGGCGGTTAGGTTGGAGTGCATAATAATTACTTTGCCGCCAAATTGTTCGGCGAAACTTTGTGCGAGTTGTGGCGTGAGGCCAATTTCTGGCGTTAAAATCAGGGCTGATTTGTTGGCATTTAATGCGGCTTTTGCGCGCTCAATATAGACGCGTGTTTTGCCGCTGCCGGTCTCGCCGTGGAGCAAAAAATGATGCGTTTTGTTGGTACTCATAATGTCGAGGGCAGTGGTTTGGTCGCGTGTTAACGGCGGCAATTTTAGTGCTTCAGTGGGCTTTTTAGATTTTTGCAACATTGTTGCATTAACATCGGTAGTTTTGGCCACTTTTTCTAATGTTTCTGCTTTTTTTGTAATTAAACTGCTCGGCAAAAACAGCTGCACAGTCGAGCCGCTTCCGCTTGGATAATACTGCTGCATCCAGGCAAATAATTTGCGTGCTTCTGCAGGTAGTTTTACGTCCTGGATAGTGCGTAAAACGGGTTTACATTTAAAGCTTGGTTTATCTACTTTTTCCTCAACAAATCCAAGTACTTGTGCTGGGCCCATCGGCACAATTACCACATCACCGACCGCTAATTCCAAATCCGAAGCATAAGTAAGCGGCTCCATTTTTTGGTAGCGCGCGCTGGCCACATAAATCTCGTAATACCCCATAGTGTCATTAGTATAACAAGATATGAAAAATGTATTTCCCTCATGCTTGCACTAAAGAATGTTGTGGTTTATATTGCATACCCAAGCAGGTAACGCTATACTAGGTGTTGTTCGAATAACAATGAGAGGTAAGAGAAATGTTAGACGTCTTTATTACTAGCCGGGTCCGACGTAAGATCATTGTTATTTATGCCAAATACCCAGACTTCAAGACTCACGTTCGCGGCCTTGCCAAACTTATTAAAGAAGACGCAGGCAACATCCAGCGCGAACTTAAGCGCCTCGAAAAAGTCGGATTCTTAATTAGCGAAAAACAAGCTAACACCAAGATTTATCACACCAACAAGCATTTCCCGATTTTTAAAGAACTCCAAAGTATTGTTCTTAAATCCCAACGTACGACCCAGAAGAAAAACCAGCTCTAAGAAGTTATTTGGCTCTTATTTCATTGACGTGAAGCACTAAAAATGTTATTCTAGAATTTATGTCTGTTGAAAATTTGCCTGAAATAACTGAACCAACCTCTGGTACCCGAAAGATGGGTGAGCCGTTTGTGCCTAAAGATGGTGTGGTAAAAGCACGCAATCGTAGACGTGGAGAAGTTATACTTGTCTCTTATACTCCACCAAAGCCTAGGCCTAAAAATGAGAAAGTTACGCCACTTGAAGACAGGGTGATTTCTTTATCGCCAAATTATACAGCACCTGAACCGCCTTTCGCTAAGTCTCCGCGTGAGCAGTTTATACGACCGTTTTTCCCAGAAACAATAGTTGCTACTATTGATCTTGAAGATGCGCTGACCATCGCGGAATTACTACTGCAAGGCGGGAGGGTTATGCGCTATGGCATGAGTATGAGAGCAGAAGATGTGCAGATGACGGTTGGGATTATGGCTCAAGAGTTTTCCCGCGAAAGAGACGAAATTACAAAAGAGCTATTACTTGAACCCGGGTCTCAGATAGGACCCTATTATATGGCCGGAGGCGTTTCCTCTGGCATTGGCTTATGGATGCCAACAACAAAAGCCCAAGAATAATTGACAGATAATAATAAAAATGTTATCTTAATTATTAATTATGGCGGAAAATGGCAATCAAGATCCTTCAAGTACACCTAAAGCTGATATACATATCATAGAGTTTGGTTCTAATTTTGACGTATACAATCTCGTAGATATGCAAAAAATTGTCGAAGAAGGCACTGCACCAACTCGGATATTTGATCGTAGTGACTTTGGAGGTGATATTGAACGGGTCACATTAGACCTGCATCCTGTAATTACAAGTGATAGAGAACGAGCGCCTTGGTTTAACTTAGGCATTCAACTTGATCGTACTAAAGATCAAAGGGATCACCTACCTACAATTATGGGTAAGTTTGAGACAAAATTCTCTACTAGAAAATATGTGGCAGAACAGTCTACATTTCCAAATACTCAGAGAATCTCAACCAAAAATGGTTTAAAGCTAATCGCTCATTATGATAAACCTAGTGCTAAAGTAAATATTTCAAACAATATTGGATATTCAGATAATGTTGCCGACGCACCCAAAACACTTTCAGTCAGCGCAGCAGCAATAAGTAGCTTCTCGCTAGAGGCACAATTGGCCGAACTTGGACTCATTATGATTGATGCAATTGACTTTGCAAGTAGTGATAAGTTTAATAACCGACGTCTTAGAAGAACATATAATATAGGCGATAGACTAAAACCACTAAGTACACCAGCACAAGCGAAAGCTATTGGTAGTGCAGCTATAACAAATACAAGAACTACCGAAAAAGTTACTGTGCCAGATAGGATGCCAGAAGTTGGTGAATTTAGCGTTGAGACTGACGTAACGCTGGATTCAATAGGCGGCTACGAAGATGTTAAAGCTGTCCTAAAGGATATTGCTTTAGCGTTTAAAAACGCCGAGACTATGGCAAAATGGGGTGCTAAAAAGCCTCAAGCAGTAATGTTTTATGGTGAACCAGGAACCGGCAAAACGATGTTTGCCCAAGCACTAGCACATGAAATTGGAGGGGACTTCTGGAAAATAGATGGTACTGATATCAATGATATGTGGCATGGAAATTCAGAAAAAGCACTAAAAGATATTTTTGTTCGTGCTAAAGCAGTAACAAAGCCCACGGTCATGTTTTTGGACGAATTTGATGCGATTATTGGAACAGTTGACCAACCTGGTCCTGGAGGTGGCGGTGCAGCTCGTAATGCTGTTGCGGGAGTGTTTAAGCAGCAAATGAATGATTTAGCTGCCGCTAATTCTAATATTTTAGTCGTAGCTGCTACTAACAGGATCGACAGTATTGATCCGGCATTAATACGCTCTGAGCGCTTTGACCACAAAATATATGTTCCGATGCCAAACGAAGCTGCCCGCCAAGATATTATTTCTATAAAAATTGGCAAAAAAATGCTGCTTGAGTCCGGTGACTTTAAAATTTTCGGTGATGATATCAAAGTCGACAAACTAGCTTCCGCAACAGATGGTATGAGCGGTTCTGACATTGAATCGTTTATTAACCAAATTCTTTTCGCACGGGCTATGCAGGAGGCTCGAGGAAATACAGTAGAACCTATTTCGCAGGAAGATATTTTGGCTTCAATAGCAAGTTTCCGCCGCGGCAAAACTGACTAAGCCAAAGCTAGGCCTTGCTTAATTATCTCTGTTAAGGTAGAATATTATTTATGATTTCAGTTACACGTAAAGACAGCAAAGAACCAATCGAGAACTTACTCCGCCGCTTTAGCCGCAAGGTGCAGAGCGCCGGTGTTATTATGACCGTCAAAAACGGCCAGTATTTCGAAAAGGAACTCAGCAAGCGCGAACGCCGTATTAAGGCGATCATCCGTCGCGAGCGCAAAGCCATCAAGGTTAAGAACTTAAAGATGGGCAAGAAATAGCGTAAAAAGCCCCAGTTTGGCACATTTTGACGATAGAAACTCCGGTACGCGCTTAATGTACTAATCTGTACATCTCGCTTACGTTCCTCATTCCTATCGCCAAACTGCACTCAAACTGGAACTTTTTAGTCCGACAAAGGTGAATGTTTCGGTAAATTTTAACTTCTCTGGTACACTTTGATTGAAATGACTATAAAACAACAGATTGATGCAGATTTAAAAACCGCCATGCTTGGCGGCGATAAGGTGTTAACCACGACTTTACGTGGGCTTAAAAGTGCAATCCTAAATGTCGAGATTTCTGAAAATAAGCGCGACACAGGCCTTTCAGACGAAGAAGTAACAAACATCTTAGGTAAAGAAGCCAAAAAGCGCCAAGAAAGCGCCGACATGTATACCCAAGGTAACAGCCCGGACAAAGCCGCGGCCGAAAGCCTGGAAAAGCAAGTGATTGAAAAATACTTACCAGCGCAAATGGACGACGAAGCGTTAAAGAACTTGGTTGAAGCGGCCGTGACAGAAACTGGCGCCGCCACGATGCAGGACATGGGCAAGGTTATCGGGCTAGTTAAAAGCCGGGCTGGCGCCAGCGCCGACGGCGGACGGATTGCCCAAATGGTCAAGCAAAGGCTGGCCGCGTAATGATTATTTTGATGGGAATTTCGGGTGCTGGCAAAGGGACCCAAGGCGCATTGTTGGCAAAAGAAATGGGCCTGAAGGTTATTTCGACCGGTGAACTTTTGCGGACCTATGGTTCAGAAGAACAGCATGCGCGTATGAAAACTGGTATATTTTTGGGCGATGAAGAAGTTACAGCACTGCTAGACAAAGCCCTTAGCGAACTGCCAGACCAAAACGCCGTGATCTTAGACGGCTACCCGCGCCGGATTTCACAAGCAGATTGGCTGCTGGAACAAGAAAAACAAGGCAGGTTTAAGATTGAGCGGGTGCTGGAGTTTAATATTTCGCGCGAAGCCGTCAAAGCACGCCTTCTCGACCGCGCTCGTCCAGACGACCATGACTCGGCAATCGAAGGACGCTTTAGAGAATATGAAAAAGATGCATTACCAGTGTTAGAACACTTAAAACAAGCTAATATGCCAGTGACTAAGATTAACGGCGACCAGCCGGTTGAAGCTGTCCATGCCGAAGTTGTGGCCGCTTTTAAGCACGCTTAACATGTATACGAAAGTTAAAACCCCAGAGGAAATCGAAAGTATGCGCGTGGCGGGCAAGATGCTCGCGACCGTTTTGCAGCACGTTAAAAACCGGGCGGTAAAGGGCATGAGCACGCAGGATTTGGCGGACAGGGCAGCGGCTGAACTAAAAACTTTAGGCGGTGCGCCGTCTTTTTTGGGCTACCAGGGATTTCCGGACGTTTTGTGCGTATCGGTTAATGACGAAGTTGTGCATGGGATCCCGAGCAAGTTGAACATCTTGGAAGACGGCGATATTGTGAGCATTGATTTTGGCGTGACCTGGAAGGGCATGGTAACGGACGCGGCGCTCAGTTTTATCGTTGGACCGGCTGATCCTAAGCTTCAGAAACTATTAAATACTACCGAACGGTCACTGATGGCGGGGATTGATAAGCTAAAAGCCGGCGTACGGATTGGTGATGTGGCCGCGGCTATTCAAAAAGTTTTGGACGAAGGCGGCTACGGGATTGTGCGCGACTTGGTTGGGCACGGCGTTGGCCACATGCTGCACGAAGATCCTAACATCCCAAATTATGGCCACGCTGGATCTGGGGATGTATTAAAGGCCGGCATGACGATTGCGATTGAGCCGATGGCAACATTAGGCGGACATCACGTGACGCAGGACAGCGACGGCTGGACAATCCGCACCGCTGACCACTCTTTGGCAGCGCATTTTGAGCATACCATTCTCATTACCGAAAAAGGCTCCGAAATACTCACCCAGATTTAAAAGTGGTATAGTGGGGTTATGAACGAAATGCCAAGGGCAGGAGAAACTGCCCAGGTTGTAGGTAATCTTGCTGGCTGTGTAGCAATAGCTGGTGCATCCGATGTTATTGCGGTGCAGCCAGTTGTTCCAGATGTTTTAGTTTCACAAGCTACAGCAAGTATTCACGTAGAAATGCCAAGGCCAGGGAACGATGACTGGTTGCAACGTCGTTTGCAGAGAGAAGCCGCAGATAGACAGGCGTTAAATATCCGCGCCAGCCAGCAACAATCCAACAGCTCACGCGGCCGAAGTCGGTAAATTTGTGCTCTAATTTGAAAAAGAACGACCATAAGGGTTATACTGACACTCATATGCACACTAGAAAGCGCACTCTATAATGAAATCTTCCGAATTCCCGCACTTTGTCGGCATCGATATTGGCACCAGCACCGTCCGCTGCGTAATTGGTATGTTTGACAGCCCCGAGGCCACCGCGCCTTCGGTTGTTGGCTATGGTTCGGCCATAAACAGCGGCATGCGCAAAGGTGTTATTAGCCACATAGACGACGTTGCCCAGGCAATTGCCCAGTCTATAAACGAAGCCGAACGACTCAGCGGCATGCGTATAACAACCGCTACGGTTAACGTCGGCGGATCGCATGTTGCGGGCGTAAATTCCCGCGGCGTCATTGCCATCTCGGCCGCCAACCGCGAAATAAGCGTTGAAGACCGGATGCGGGTTGAAGAAGCCGCGACCATCATCCAGCTGCCGCCAAACCGCGACATTATCCAAGTTTTTGCCAAGAATTACCGCCTGGACGGCCAGGATAATATTAAAGACCCTGTTGGTATGAACGGCGTCCGCCTAGAGGTTGACACCCATATTATTACCGCCGCAACCCCAAGCCTAAAGAGCCTGACAACCACGCTTGATAAAGCCGGCGTCCACGCCAGCCACTACACTGTTGCTAGCCTGGCCGCCGCCGAAGCTGTTTTGACCCGCCAGCAAAAAGAATCCGGCACAGTGCTGCTGGACATTGGCGCTGGGACAACCAGCCTGGTGGTGTTCGAAGACGGGGAAGTCCAGCACGTGGCCGTCCTGCCAATTGGCGGCGTACACCTAACCAACGACCTGGCGATTGGCCTGCGGACAGACCTGGACGTGGCCGAAGCCGCCAAGCTGCAGTTTGGATCAGTTAAAACCTCGGCCAAGATTAATAGGCAAATTAAGGTTAAGCACGACGGCCGCGAGTATTTGTTTAACCAGGGTGATATCCATATGATCTTAGAGGCCCGGATCGAAGAGCTATTGGAATACGTCGACAAAGAACTAAAGAAAATCCAGAAGTCACGCAAGCTTCCGGGCGGGGTGGTGCTGACTGGCGGGACTTCAAAGCTGCCAGGACTGGCCGAGTTGACCCGCGAAACCCTCCAACTGCCTGCAAGACTCGGAGTTTTGTTGCCGCTCGGTGGCTTGGTGGACGCAATTGAGGACGAACCATATGTTACGGCAATTGGCCTGATGTGGCTCGACATGCTGCTTGGACAAAATACTGATTCACACTCAACAGGGGCGGATATGGCCGGAAACCTAACGGCAGCCGCAACTAATGTATTCAAACGCTTCCGCAAAAAACGCTAAAAGGCTCTGAAATAGTTTTTATTACACCTCACTGTTGTGGGGATCTTTTATTTGTTCTATAATCCAAGTACTGAATAAGGAGTTAAGCGTATGCCACAGGTCACACCCGATATCGAAACATTTGCCCGGATCTTAGTTGTTGGTGTCGGCGGTGCCGGCGGTGCGGCAATTAACCGGATGATGGAATCTGGTGTGGGAGGCGTTGATTTTATCGCAATTAACACCGATGCGCAGGCATTGCACCACTCGTTGGCTCCTACCAAACTCCACATTGGCAACGACTCAACCCGCGGTCTTGGCGCCGGCGCCGAACCGCTGGTAGGCAAAAAAGCCGCCGAAGAATCAAAAGACGAAATCTCGAAGGCTCTCCAGGGCGCGGATATGATTTTCGTAACATTGGGCGCTGGCGGCGGTACCGGCTCAGGAGCAGGCCCTGTGGTGGCCGAGATGGCCAAAGCAACCGGCGCGCTGGTTGTTGGTTTTGCCACCAAGCCGTTCGCGTTCGAAGGCGTCAAACGCCGCCGCAATGCCGACATCGCCATCGAATCACTTCGCCGCTCTGTTGACACGCTTATTACCATCCCAAATGACCGCTTGCTCCAAACCATCGACCGCCACACCCCATTGCTTGAAGCCTTTAAGGTTGCCGATGATGTTTTGCGCCAAGGCGTGCAGGGCATCTCTGACCTAATTACCGTCAACGGCCTAATTAACCTCGACTTTGCCGATGTTAAAACCGTTATGACCAACGCAGGCTCCGCGCTTATGGGCATCGGCCGCGCCAGCGGTGAAGACCGTGCTGTCCAGGCCGCTCAGCAGTCGATCGAATCACCACTCTTGGAAGTTTCCATCGATGGCGCCCGCGGAATCTTGTTTAACATCATCGGCGGCGACGACATGACTATGCACGAGATTAACACTGCTGCCGAAGCCATTACCGCAGCCGCCGACCCAGATGCCAACATCATCTTTGGCGCCACAATTAACCCAGACCTCCAGGGCGAAATGATCATTACCGTGGTCGCGACCGGCTTTGACGCCGCCTATTTCCAGGACCGCAGCAAAGCAGCGGTTATCCCTAGCGCGCTTAGTACCGACGACAATGACGATAGCACGGGATTGCCAAGCAGTTACAGCAGCCCAGCCACCGATGACGACGAAGACGTTAAAGACATCGACATGGATATCGAACGCCCAACCAACGAAGAAATGGCCGAAGAATTCCACAAAGAAGACACCGGTCCAAGCATCTGGCACATGCCCGACGCCGACGAATCAGAAGACGAGGACGAAAAAGAAGTCAAAAACGCCCTCAAAGACAAAGAACCATCGACCAGCTTCTTTGGCTCCATGGACAAAAAAGAAGAAGAAGACCTCGAAAAGCCATCTTTCCTCCGCCGCCTCAAGCGCAAATCCAACGACGACAAGAAATAGATAGCTAAGAATTTGACGAAAAGCTATTTTAAGAGTATAATATAGCTAAATTTAGTAAATTTCAGGAGTTTTAATGGCACATCCAGAACAACCCGAATTTGATATTTATCCAAACATGGAAGAAGTTTTGAGCGGATCTTTTAATGCGTACGGCCGTTTAGTTACGATAAACGAGATTATCCGTGAAACGGTTGGCGATACGGACGGAACCGCTCTAGAAAAAATGTTGAACGATAGACACCCAGTAATGGGCCTGCCATCCTGGGCACCGGGTTTAACTTGTGATGTTATCTTGGAGGAGGGAGTTGGCGAACATGGCCAAAGGCTTGTAATGCCAGAACGTTTATTTATGACATTTGACGAGGTGGATGCAGCAGCAGGTGAAGCTAGGCAGCTACAAATTTATAGGCGGCACCAAGCAGTAGGCTCAACAAAGATTGGCCAGCTATTTATTGGTCATAAGCGGAAACCAGAAGGCATAGATATAGGTATTGGCATCCAAGATAATTTCAGGGTGCAAGACCTTCGGAACCACCGCGCTCAAATTACTGAAATAGCTGAAGCTTTCCTAAACCACGATCACGATCCTAGTAAATTAGGTTATTAATCCTTTAGGTATCTAATCTTTAAAAAAGCCCGAAAGGGGCTTTTTCTTTATCCCGAAGTGAGGGTGCGTGGGAGTTTTGGTATGGCAATTTAGTAGCGTAAAACTGTCTCCAGCGGATAAATTGCTATATCAAAACTCCTAGGAGAATAACATTTTACATATTTTCACCTCTGTTAAACAGCTTATGCTGCATGTTAATTTTACATTAGATTTTTCTTGTAAAGCGCTAGTGGTGGGGGTATTATCATTAGCACATACACCATATGTGGTCATAGGGGCCATCAGGGGTAGTACATTCAAACTAAAATTAAGTGAGGAAATATGAAGTGTAGTCAATGTGGATTTGATGACTCTAAGGTTGTCGAATCGCGTGATGTGGCAGACGGAAAAGCAATCCGCCGCCGCCGTGAATGCATCTCGTGTGGACATCGCTTTACTACCTACGAACGCATTGAACGGCCCCAGTTGATCGTTGTTAAGAACGATGGCACCCGTGAGCTGTTTGACCGTGAGAAATTGCTAGCTGGCCTTTACCGGGCGTGCCAGAAAACTCCGGTTACCAGCGTCCAGTTGGAGCAGCTCGTAACACGGATTGAAGACAAGCTGTATGGCTGCGGCGAGACTGACATCCCGACCCAGCAAATTGGGCAATACGCGATGGACGAACTGGCAGGGCTCAATGAAGTGGCATATGTCCGTTTCGCGAGCGTCTATAGGCGCTTCAAGGACATTGCGGGCTTTGAGCGCGAACTGAGTGTAGTAAAGGATCTGCGAGAACCAGCGAAGGACGAGAAAGCTCTTGTTCACTAAAGAAGAATCTGAGTGCTTAGAGCGCGTTAACCCCACTAGAGTGGAGAAGGGGTTGACGGCTCCCCATTAGCTTGTAGCTCGTCTCATGCAGGTTTGTCAGGTTCCTCTGAGCTTAATACGGAGGAGATAAAAACACTTTTCTTTGCTGGAGGAGTAGTAATCGCTACTTTGACAGCAAAAAAAGAGTTTTTAGCCCACCGTAAAAGTTCAAGGGACTTGGCAAACCTGCGGGAGACGAGTACGATGTAGAGGCTAGAGGAGAGCAGGCTTGTTTGTTACCGACTAGAGACCGGTGATGGGCGAGAAACTCTAAGACAAAAACAATTTAAAAAATAACAAAATAAGTGAGGGTAGTTTATGGCACAAGCAACAGGCCTAGGGGTTCGACGCCTCTTTACAAAGCCTAAATCTAAAGGTTACGACGCATTCAAATGGGTGGGCCGCGACTCTGTTATCGTTAATCCAATGACCAAAGTAGCGGTCTTTGAGCAGCTTGGGGTGGAGTTCCCAGAATCCTGGTCAATGAACGCCATTAATATTGTGGCGCAAAAGTACTTTACCGGCACGCCAGGTGATGCTGGCCGTGAAGGATCTTTGAAAGATCTGATCGACCGCGTAGCTGACACAATTACCCGCCAGGGTATGCAAGAGGGCTACTTCGAGACCGAAACCGAGGGTGAAGATTTCCGTGAAGAGCTCAAGTTTATCTTAGCTTCACAGCGCGCTGCGTTTAACAGCCCGGTGTGGTTTAACATTGGCGCCAACGAGCGCACGCAACAGGCAAGTGCTTGTTTCATCTTGGCCGTAGAAGACACAATGCCTGCGATCCTAAACTGGTACCGCGAAGAAGGCATGATCTTTAAGGGCGGTTCTGGAAGCGGCATTAACATTAGCGCCATACGCTCCAGCTTTGAACAGCTTGGCAAGAGCGCTGGTACTGCTTCTGGGCCGCTAAGCTTTATGCGCGGTGCTGATGCATCCGCTGGGGCTATTAAGAGCGGCGGCAAGACCCGCCGCGCCGCTAAAATGGTGATTTTGAACAGCCGCCATCCGGACGTTGAAGAGTTTATCTGGTGCAAAGCCAAAGAAGAGCGCAAAGCTTGGGTGCTCAAAAACAATGGTTTTGACATGGATTTGGACGGAAAAGATAGTTTTAGTGTTCAATATCAGAACGCCAACAACTCTGTACGCGTCGACGACGAGTTTATGCAAGCCGTCGAAAACGACGAAGACTACGAACTCCGCGCCGTGACCAACGGCCGGGTTGTTAGAACAATTAAAGCCCGGGATTTGTGGCGCCAAATTGCAGAAGCAGCTTGGGAATGCGCTGACCCTGGACTCCAGTTCGACACCACTGTTAACAAGTGGCACACCACGCCAAACGCTGGACGCATCAACGGCTCAAACCCATGCAGCGAATATATGCATCTTGATAACTCGGCTTGTAACTTGGCTTCAATCAACCTATTGCACTACCTAAACGACGACTTTAGCTTTGATATTGAGTCTTTCAAGCACACCGTTGAAGTGATCTTTACCGCCCAGGAAATCTTGGTCGGCTACTCAGAATACCCAACCGAAGCCATCACCAAAAACACCAAGGCTTACCGCCAGCTTGGCCTTGGCTATGCAAACCTAGGCGCGTTACTCATGGCCATGGGATTGCCGTATGACAGTGACGAAGGCCGGGCAATTGCCGCTTCGATCACCGCGCTCATGACAGGACAGGCCTATGCAACATCCGCCCGCTTGGCCCGCCAAGTTGGTCCGTTTGCTGGCTTCCACAAAGACCGCGAAGGCATGTTGAACGTGCTAAAAATGCACCGCGAAGAAGTCTCTAAGATTGACGCCAGTTTGGTGGCCGAAGAGCTGCTAAGCGCTGCTGCCAGCTCTTGGGACGACGCGGTTGAGCTTGGTGAGCTGTACGGCGTTCGGAACGCCCAGGCATCTGTTTTGGCTCCAACTGGAACGATTGGTTTCATGATGGACTGCGACACTACTGGCATTGAACCAGACCTAGGACTAGTTAAGTTTAAAAAGCTTGTTGGCGGCGGCACAATGACCATCGTAAACCAGACCGTGCCACGTGCCCTAAAGACTCTTGGCTATACCAAAAAGCAAGCCGACGAGATTGTTAAGTACATCGACGACGAAAAGACCATCTTGGGTGCGCCGCACCTTAAGAAAGACCACGAAGCAGTCTTTGCGTGTTCTATGGGCGACAACGCAATTCATTACTCTGGACACGTAAAGATGATGGCCGCAGTGCAGCCATTCTTAAGCGGCGCGATCAGCAAGACCGTCAACATGCCGGAAGAAGTTACGGTTGAGGAAATTGAACAGCTTCACATGGATTCTTGGAAAATGGGCCTCAAGGCTGTTGCGATCTACCGCGACAACTGTAAGGTTGGCCAGCCGCTAAGCATGCTTAAAAAGGGCGGCGACGCCAACAACGAGATGGCCGCAGCTACTCCAGCCGCAGCGGTTGAAACCGTCAACGACAAGATTATTGTCCGCGGTGTTATGCGCCGTGAGCTTCCGCAAATGCGCAACGCCAAAACCTTTTCTTCAACAGTTGCCGGTACCAAGATTTACCTGACTGTTGGCGAGTTCGAAGACGGCACGCCGGGCGAGCTGTTCATTAAGATCGCAAAGCAGGGTTCGACGCTTTCTGGTGTTATGGACGCGCTTGGAATCTCTGTCAGCTACGGTTTGCAGTACGGCGTACCGCTAAAGAGCTACGTGCACGCTTTGTCACACATGACGTTCGCGCCATCCGGCATCACCAACGACGCCGAGATCCGCACCGCCAGTTCAATTGTGGATTACGTCTTTAAGCGCCTGGCCTACACCTACCTCAGCTTTGACGACAAGCTAGAGCTTGGTTTGGCTGACATCGACGACATGCCAGACGTGCAGGTTAGCTTACTCTCTGAAGAGCCAGCACCAGCTCCAGTGGCAGAAAAAGTTGTTGCAGCCGCGGCCGCTCCAGCGCCGCAGGTCAGCTTGCCAGTTACAGAGACGGTGATGGAAAAGCCAAAAGCTAAAAAGTCCGCCAGCCCTGATACGGCAGCGCCAATGTGCTACAACTGCGGAAACCAGACGCAGAAGGCCGGGACGTGCTATGTTTGCACCTCCTGCGGCAGCACTACAGGCTGCAGCTAGAACCAAAGTCTAGAGCGATCTGCTGCGGCAGAGCTTTACGATACGCAGGAGCCGTACCTAAACCGTACGGCTCCTTTGCGTTTCGCGGCTCTTTCTTGCATATCATCTCTAGATTTGGCTCTAGCTAACCACTAAAATTAAACTATTATCTCAGTTCAAAAGGGTCTCTTTTATATATTTTGCTTATGCTTGCTTAGGGTGGTAAAGCAGAGTACTATTTTGGCAAATAAGGACAAGTATGGCATTACAAGATTGTGAGAGGCGGGAGCAGCTCGTTGGTGTTATTAATTCAACGACGGATATTGTTAGTGAAATAGGTAAGCTTGATGGCAAGCTTACGGCTTTGGGCGAGCTTGCCAATGAGATGGCTGGACAGGTTTTAGTTGATCAGACCCAGCAGCTTTGTGCGCAGGTATGCGGACAGGGCTTATGCTTTTTGGCATCAGAAGTAGGTCAAACGTATTCGGATGTATTTATTGAAAATAATGAGCAGGAAGCAGCTCAGCACAAACTTCGTAAACCAAAAGAATTTGTTACGGTTGAAATAGATACACTTACGGGTGAGGATCTAAAAACGATTCTCATGGCTAGACTCAGTATTTTTGATGACCCTGAATTTGTCACCAAATTAAATGCTATGCATAACAGAGATAATCCTGGCAATCCAATGACTGACGAAGAGTTTTCTGAAGGCATAAAAGAGACCCTCACCCCTGTTAAAGACGATGCGACGTGGGAAACATTTGCCCGGTTTGTTAAAGGTAACGTGCGGCTTGCCCAGTCGATATTTTCATTTTTACAGAACACACATTATCGTTTTAGATCTTCGGACCCCAGTCAGCAGAAGATTGCCCAGGGTATAGCAACGGACTATGTGTCGCGTGATGGTTCTTGGTCTAAGAGATATCCTGGTTTCCGCCCGGCTAACCCATACGAAATAACCGAGCGGGACTTTAATACACTCGGCCTCATGATTGATAATGATGGGTGGCTCAACTTGCCAGACGATTTTAGAGGCTCTCAAACTATGTGTTGGGTAACGGATAACATCGAAGAATACGCCGAGTGGAGGGTTCGGGATGGTGAAATTATTGAGCTTCTACAAGGTAATCCAAATGTTCTGCCTAACTTATCGAGACGAGCAATAGAAGCCGCAACTTCTGATAAAAATGGCGATGTCTAGCATTTAATCACCCTGAAAGTGCTTATCTTTTTAGGCATCTCATCTCTAGATTTGGCTCAAGCTCACCACTAAATTGCATGCAATTAACTATAATAGTTGTATAATATAGTTAATTAATATTGGAGTTAAAAAGGTGTCAGCCTTTCCTATTACTTTTTCTGAAGAATCTATTCCGCTCGATGGTGTTTTAAGCCAAAGTGAAACTGGTTGCCGTGTAGTTGCTGGTTTAGCAGAACTAGGTTTAAGAGCGAGCTATGGGCTTACAGAGGCAGAATTTCCGGAAATAATGGGACTAGCAAACCTGGACGATATTGTTGAGTTTTGCCCAAATGATAAGGCAGGCAAACGTTTTAATGCTGGCTGGCTCGAAAAAGGCAGGACTTTCATTAATTTCCGTACGATCGCCGAAGGCGAACTGAAGGCCTACTCATGGGCTGGCGTACAAAGGGAAGACGAATTACCAAATCACCCTGTAACTACTGCATTTCGTTCAACAGTTAGAGAAAATCTGGCTTACTAGTCGTACAGGCAACACTTGAAGCAATATATGCGTTACATGGTGATGTACCTGAAGTTCAAGAAGGAACTGGGCTAGAAACCTGGGCTAGTAATGCCGCAGCGGTTATTACATACGCCCGTGCTGGCGCTTTTATAGTAAGGCCAAAGAGCGAAGAGCTAAATAAAAAAACTGGTAAGCTGGAACGTATACATCGCCCAACTCTTAAGCCTAGTGAGCATGACTTTATGGTTGGTGAAGAATGGCATCGCTATGATACGCGTTTATTCATGGCTTTTCCTGAACCTCAGAACTAAGCTATACTGATAACCATGAAAGTGCTTATCTTTTACCGTTTGGATTCGGAAGAACACCGCTTGGTGGATGAGTTTATCCATGAGTTTAAGCGGCGTTATCCGGAGTTGGAGCTGACTTTAACAGATGTAGACAGCATTGCTGGCAGCCGTGAGGCTGATGTTTATGACGTGGTGCAGTACCCAACCGTAATCGCTATTGGTAGCGATGGGGCTACTTTGCAGCGATGGGACGCGGGGCAGATGCCGCTTATGAACGAAGTCGCTTACTTCGCTAATCAATGATTTATGTGGCGCATAGCTGCGTTGCCAACTCCAGTGCTCCCTCACCGTATTATTGATACGGCTCGGTCCGCGCTTCGCTGGCGCCTTGCTCTGCATCCACATAAATCACTGATTCAATCAGTAGCTAGCTTGTAATTCTTATTGCTTCGGCGGGTGATACGTATCGTTCAGAGCGTAAACCGTCTAAAACCAGACGAAATGCGAGATGGACCCTACCCGGTGCTACACGCATGAATTCAGCCTCGCGGGCGACAGTTACAGCCTGGTTAATAAGCCTAACAGCAGAAATATATTCACGACTTACAGATCTAAATCCACCAAACCGTACATCACTAATGTCCTTTACTTCATCTCTTAAAGCTTCAAGAATTGCTTTTCTACCGAGGTCATTCCCGTGGCGAGGATGAAGTTCAACGGGGTCTACATACAGTATTCTCTGGTCTGAAGTATATACATCATATGCAGATGCGCCTCTGCGTGGCCCACCCGGGTAGGTGCCGGTAACATTTCTTAAATGGCCATGAGAAGAGCTGCCCTCTAATAGCGTAAGGGGGTCAGACTCTATTGCGACTTGTATATCTGTAAAATGGTTGGAATCGGTATGTACAACAGCGGCCAAGATAGATTCCGGCATGCCTATATCTTCGCCCAAAATAACAGGGTTATTTCCTATAAGTGAGTAGACGCTACTTTTGAACTCTTCATTCGACATTGCCATGGGTGGATTATAGCATAATTAGTTGACTAAAATATAGAAAAAGATTATAATATATCTCTATGTCAGATTTAGCACACGAAACACCGCCGCAAGACGGACACTATTATCAGAGCTATACCTTCTCATTCGATGGTACTAGCTTTAGTTTAGATCCTTATATGCCAGAAACTCTTGCAGCTGAGATTGCTGGTGATGAGTGGAGGGCGAAACTTGCTCCAACTGAACCCGGATCAAACGATGTTCAGGCGGGACTTGTTGATACAATTACGAATTGAAACTGGTACAGAGGTCCTGCATGCCAGGATTCAGTAGCTAGTTTACGTAGGGTTGCAGAAACTGCACTTCGCAGGAACGGCAACCACGTACGCTTTGTTCGTGAAGAGCCTGAGGCTATTGTAGTTTCAGAGTAAGACAGATAGAATTAGTATAGAAATGCGTTAGAAGTGGCAATCAACCACTGAGCAGCAGGAAGAAATCGAAGGATAGTAGAACCTGCCGGATGCGAACCGTAAACCCCGCAAAGTAAGTGCTTTTAAGGTCACCTTAAAGGAATCTGGATGGTACCTCCGTCAACCGTGATGGATCCAGGATCTAAATAAGGTGACTTTTTATTTTAAGGAATAAAGCACATGGCGGAACAACAACTAAATCAAGGCTACATCGTTGAGCGCTTACAACCACAAGACGTTGAGTCTATGACGGCTTTGTATACCAGAGTTTGGCTCGAATCAGTTGGGAGCGAAGTCTATGGTATGGATCCGGCTGAGCGGGATGCGTGGGTAGAAAGGTATAACTCCGAAGCTGCATTGCAAGCTGTAAGAGAGGCCACGGTTGAAGATATAGATACTGCTGAAAAAGTATGGTTTGTGGCCAAAGATAACGATGGCCAAGTTATTGGAATGGCCCGCCCGTGGCGTGCTGACGAAGAAGGTTTGCAGCGGGTCGGCGCTGTATATGTCGACAAAGACCACCAAGGTGAGGGCATTGCAGACAGCTTGATGGATCAGATTATTGCTTGGTCTGATGCAGAACGACCGCTTTATTTGTGGGTCGCCGAAGAAAATGAGCGGGCCAAGAGATTTTATCAGAAGGTTGGCTTTGCCGTAGTAGGTGATGAGAGAAAGACAGTTTATGGCAATATCCCGCACATTAAAATGAGCCGAAAAGGGGATAAACAGTGAAAACTATACTTTGTTACGGCGATTCAAATACCTGGGGCTCTCAGGGCCAGGGCGCACGCATGCCTCACGAGCAACAGTGGCCGCATATCCTTAAAAAATTGTTGGGCGATGATTTTTATGTAGTCCAAGAAGGTCTTGGCGGGCGGGTAGCGGGCAGTTTTGAGCACGATGATCCTGCTAAAAATGGTAAAGATTCTTTTGAGGTGATTTACCGTTCGGCAGCGCCAGTGGATTTGGTGATTATTGGGCTTGGGGCTAATGATCTTAAGACAAAGTACGGCCAGAGCGCAGAGGATATATTTAGTAACCTGATGTGGTACGTGGCTAAAACTGAGGAGTTAAAAGGCAGAAACTACGTAGTAGTACCGAAGATTATGTATGTTACTCCGGCAAACTTTGATGCGGACAAAAATTATTACGACGCCGATGAAGCGGTCCGGCAGGAGTTGATTCAAAAGCTTGAGGCATCTGGCTACCCGGTTATTATTTTAAACAGTATGGAGTTGGCAGGGGACAAATTGCATTTTACAGAGGCGGATCATCAAAAAATAGCTAAATTAGTAGTAGAAAAAGTTAAGGAGTTAGGATTATGAAGTTTAAAGCAGGCACACGGCGCAAGGCGATTGAGTATGAAAATGACCTCGTAACGTATTGGAAAGAAAACCAGACGTTTGAGAAGTCTATTGCTGCGCGGCCAGCTGACAACGCTTATGTATTTTATGATGGGCCGCCTTTTATTACCGGTGTGCCGCACCATGGAACGCTTTTAAGCTCGATCATTAAAGACGCGGTGCCACGGTATTGGACGATGAAGGGCAAGCGCGTGGAGCGGGTGTGGGGCTGGGACAGCCACGGTTTGCCGGCCGAAAACTTCGTTGAAAAGCAGCTGGGTATTACCGACCGCCGTGATATTGGCACCAAGATTAGCCTAGAAGATTACATTATTACTGCCCGTGATTCTATGGTCGCAAACAGCGAGACGTGGGAAAGCTATATTGACAGGATTGGCCGCTGGGTCGACTTCCGTGGCGCGTACAAAACCATGGACAAAAACTACATGGAATCTATCTGGTGGGCGTTTAAAACACTGCACGAAAAAGGCAAAATTTACGAAGGCTACAAAGTGCTGATGTATGACACCAAGTTCGCGACCCCTGTTTCAAAGAACGAAGTAACAATGGACAACGACGCCTACCAAACGGTTACTGACCCAAGCGTCTATGTGAAGTTTAAATTGGTAGATGGCCGTATTTTGCTGGCTTGGACAACCACACCCTGGACGCTGCCTGGCAATACTGCCGCGGCTGTTAATGAAACAATGGAATATGCGCTGGTTGCATGTGCTGGTGAACAACTAATTGTTGCTAAAGAGCTGGTTGAAAAAGTATTTACAGATGAAAAACACGCGGCTCTAGATTATAAAATTCTCAAAACCTTTTCGGGCAAGGAGTTAGTTGGCCTAAAATACGAACCATTATTTGCTGATAAAGACTACCGCATGGCACACACTATTTTTATGCACGACTCGGAGAGTATTGACTATGAAGTAGTCGCGGCCGATTATGTGTCGGCAGAATCCGGTACCGGCATCGTACATTTGGCTCCGGCTTATGGCGAAGAGGACTTTGAGCTTGCTAAGCAAAAGAAGATCCGTGTTGTTGAAGCTTTGGATGAAAACGGCATATATTATCCGGAAGTCCCGCACTACGCTGGCATGGAGGTGTGGTCGTCAAACAAGCTTATTGCCAAAGATTTGTTGGAGCGCGGCATTGTTTGGAAGATCGAATATATCCAACACGAATATCCGTTTAATCCGCGAAGCAAACAGCGCATTATGTACCGGGCGGTGCCATCGTGGTTTTTTGATGTTGAAGACCAAAAAGAAGAGATGTTTGCCCGTAACTCTGAGGATATAAACTGGTTCCCAGAACACTTAAAACATGGCCGTTTCCAAAAGAATATTGAAGCGGCGCCAGACTGGAACCTGAGCCGTGACCGTTTTTGGGCTACTGCTATGCCCGTGTGGGAAGGCCTGGACAAGCATGGCAAGAAGCAACAGATTGTCGTGGGCAGCTACGCCGAGCTAAAAGAGTTAAGCGGCAAAGAGCTAGAAGATTACCACCGCCCATGGGTAGATGGGATTGAATTTGATAAAGACGGCGTGCATTATAAGCGGATCGAAAAGGTCTTAGACGGCTGGTTTGAATCTGGCAGCATGCCGTTCGCGCAGTTCCATTATCCGTTTGAAAACAAAGAAAAGTTTGAGAATAATTTCCCTGGTGATTTTATTTCTGAGTATGTTGGCCAGGTACGCGCCTGGTTTTATTACCTTCACGTTGTAAATGTTGGCTTGTTTGATAAAGCCGCGTTTAAGAACGTTATTACGACCGGAACGCTGGCCGGGAATGACGGCCGCAAGATGAGCAAGAGTTTAGGCAACTACACCGATCCGAACCTTTTGATGGACGAATTTAGCGCCGATGCGCTTCGGTTTCTTTTCTTAAGTTCACCTCTGTTAAATGGTGAAGATTTTAGCCTGAAAGACAAAGACGTGTCTGATGTTAACCGCAAGCTGGCGATGGTCTGGAACATGTACGACTTTTTTACGCTGTACGCATCTGTTGATGGCTGGGAATTTAAGGGAGACTTAGCAGACCCATCTGCCGACTGCCAAAACCCGTTGGATGTGTGGGTGCTTAGCCGCGTGCACCAGTTGATTACCGAAGTGGATACGCACATGCAGGCCTATGACATCCCGAATGCTGCCAAGCCGATTTTGGAGTTTATTGAGGATGCTTCGAACTGGTATGTCCGCCGCAGCCGAAAGCGGTTCTGGAAAAGTGAAGATGATGGCGACAAAGCCAATGCTTACAGGACTTTGCACTATGTTTTGACGCAGCTGAGCAAGGTTATGGCACCGTTTACGCCGTTTTTGGCCGAGGAGCTTTACCGCAGTTTAACAGGGGAAGAATCGGTGCATCTTTTGGACTGGCCAGAGGCTGGGCATGTTGATGAGCTTTTGTTGGGACAAATGAAAGAAGCGCGCCAGATAATTGAGACCGGGCTGGGGCTACGTATGCAAAAGAGTGAAACGGAAGATTCGATTAAGGTCCGGCAGCCGCTTGCTAGCTTGGAGTACAAAGGCGTTAAGCTTCGTGAGGAGCTTGAGGAAATCATCAAGGAAGAAGTGAACGTAAAGCGGGTAACTAACTTTGCAACCCAAAATGGTACGACGGGTGTAAACATTGATAAAAAGTTAACCCCGGCCCTCAAAAGCGAAGGCCTGATGCGTGAGATTGTCCGCGTGGTTCAATCAGCTAGAAAAAAGGCTGATTTACAGGTGGATGACCGGATTAAGCTTATGCTGGTTACAGAGGCCGTAGAACTGAAAGCGGCAATTGCGGAGCACAAAGACGCTATTATGGCAGAAACACTGGCTACAGGGCTCGTGGTGACCCCACAGGCCTATAAGCACCTGCTCGACACAAAGGTTGAGGGCGAAGTTGTCTCTGTTGGGATTGAAAAGGCGTAAAACACCTTAAAACAGGGAAATTACTGCTGCTGGAGGGCGGCTGCACCCTTGGGCGCGGCCTTCATGTTGCCTAAGATGTCGATTAGTGTGCCGGAGCTGACAAAATCGGTGGCTTTAAGGGTAACGAGGGTTTTGTCAGGGGTAACAAGTTCGGCTTCGATGTGTCCGCCGCCTACCTTGATGGTGGCTTCGCCAAGCGGCGTAGCGGCGGTATCGCCGGCTAATTTCTTAAAACCACTGGCTGGCAGGGTTGTTTGCGTTACTGTGATCTTTTCTGATTTGGGGTCGAGCATAGTGAAGTTTAGTGCGTTGCCGATGAACTTGGGGCTGGCAAGGTCGAGTTTGAGGTGGTCGGGCGGGGTGTCTTTGTTGAAATAATAAGGGGTAAATCCAAATACCTGGGCCAGGACTTTTTTAGGCAGTGGGTTTGGGTTGCCGCCGCCACCTGCTAGAAAATGAATCCCGAGGGCAAGGGCGCAGATGGCCAGGCCGCCAGCGCTAATTTGTAGCCACTTGCGGGCGGGGTTTTTGGCCTTTTTAACTTCTTGGGCTGGTTGCTGTGCGGCTTTTTCTTGTGCTTGTTGGGCTTGCTGCTGGGCTATGTGGGCGGGAGTCTGGTATGCCGCCTGCATATTAAGCGGACCGGGGTTGTGCGGGACGTGCTGTGACTTTTGTATCTGTTGCGCAGGGTGCTGATTGTGGTGGATTTGCTGGGGTTGGTGCTGCTGCGTAGGGCGGATTTGTTGGTGCTGCTGCGTAGGGCGGTTTTGCGGGTGTTGCTGCCCCTGTTGATGTTGCGGCTGCTGAGGATGCTGCTGCGTACGCACAGGCTGGCCCGAATGCGGTGACGGATGCGAAGGAGGCTGCACGTCAAAACTCTGTTTTTGTGGTTCCATACCTAGATAATATCCTACTACAAGGCAGTATTCCAGTGGTAGGTGCCGTTTAACCACTTGCTTATCTGGGCTCAATCTGATAAGATTGTACGAGTCTATTCACTAATTAAGAGAACTAACAGATGAAAAAAGCAATTATCACCACTGGTGGTCACCAATATCTTGTATCAGAAGGCGAAACTTTGGAAGTTGAGACGCTTAAAGACGAAAAAACTGTTAAGTTTGACGCGCTGTTGGTCATTGATGGCGACAAAGTTACTGTTGGCGCTCCAACCGTTGCCGGCGCATCTGTTACTGCTGAAGTTGTAGCCCAAGTCCGCGCCGAGAAAGTTACCTCAATCCGCTACAAAGCCAAGAAGCGCGTTAAAAAGGTTACCGGCCACAAGCAGCACCTGACCCAGATTAAGATCAGCAAGATAGCCTAAACATAGGCTCATTACCGTATTTAATAAAACGCTCCAAAAGGGGCGTTTTTTATTGTTCCAGCATTTTTGGATAAATACGGCTGTGGAAAACTTTTTAAGAATATTTTACCCGTTGTTACAAATGCTACGAAATTTAATTAAAAATGCTTAGGTTTTGATTAGGTGTGTTAAGCATAACCCTTTAGAGTGCAATAAACGTTGTATGAAAGACTACGAAAATTAGGATTATTTAGTCAAGTTTTAGACACAAAACCGAATACATATTTGATGAGAAAGTACCTTGTTGGCGGGTAGAAAAGCGTATACCATAGGTTGGATAGTCTAAAATAATAAATAAAATTAAAACAAATATTTATTAGCTGGTGGACTACGAAGCTTGTTTCTCGCAAAAGAAACAAAAACCAACATTCAAACAAAGGAAGTTAGATGATTCAACCGGGCTGGACCCCCCGTGGAACGTCATTATTAAGGACGCCATCAGATACTGAGCCAATTCAGTCATCTGTTAAACACAGCCCTGCTGATTTAAATCAGCAGTCTGTTAAGCGCACCCCTAATAATGATGATCCACGGGGGGTTTTTGATTTGGTAAGAATTTTCAGATCAATAATTAGCACGCTGGCGAGCAAAAAGGCTATTCTCGTAGTAGCCCTTCTGCTGGGTCCAACCATCGTGCTATTTAGTGTTCTGAAAACTAACCCACAGCCCGCTAGCGCCCTAGCCATCACCGGCAAAACCCTAAACTTCCAAGGCCGGCTGCTAAGCAATACTGGCTCTTTGGTAGCGGACGGCTACTACAACATTGAGTTTAAACTTTATAATGATCCATCCTCCACTGGTTCCTCCCAGGGTTCATGTACGGGTGACGCAAACTGCCAATGGACAGAAGTCCGCTATGATACAGACGGTGCCGCTCCAATTGGATCAGGTAATGACTATCGCGTTAGGGTAACTAATGGTTATTTTAGCGTAGTCCTAGGCGACGTTAACAATGGTGGTGTAGCCTTCCCATCCACCATCGACTGGTCTCAGCAGCTCTATCTAACTATGCGGGTTGGCGGATCTACCCAAACAGCTAGCCCAACTTGGGACACGGAAATGACACCGCGTATCCAAACCACAGCTGTTCCTCTCGCATTTATGGCAAACAACGTTAACTCAGGGAATACTTATGCGGCTTCAACCAACTCGAATGATGTAACAGTCCAGTCCGGTAACGCGACTGGGACTACAAGCAATTCAGGGAATGTTGGCATTGACGCTGGAACGGCAACTGGGACAAAGGGTAGTATTTCGATCGGAATCGCCAACGCGGCAGCAATAACCATTGGGCGCAGCGGTCTTACAACGGTTAACGCGGGTGCACTGCAAGTAGGCGGTAACCTAACTATCGGTAATGCGTTGACTAGCGTGACTCCTGTTGGGTATACCCTTCAGTCAACGGGGGGGTTGGGTTCAAATATCGCTGGCGCCGCATTTACTCTTGCAGGTGGCCAGGGCACGGGTACGGGAGTTGGCGGCAACTTGGTATTCCAAACTGCTAAAGCCGGCACAACTGGGTCGAGCCTTAACACGCTTCAAACCATACTGACTCTTAGTGGCACAAACGGCTCGGCTTCCTTCCAAAACTCAGTCGATTCCACTTCTGCTTTCCAGGTTCAAAATGCTGCCGGAGTACCGGTTCTAAAAGTAGGTACTACTAACCTAAAAGTTACTACTATTGGCGACAGCTATATTGACAGCAAAGCTTGGACTATACGTGCTAGTGCCGGCGATGATACTTGGAACTCGGTGGCTTACGGTAATGGCATTTATGTAGCTGTATCATCTACTTCTGGTACTGGCAACGAGGTCATGACCAGCCCAGACGGCATCACCTGGACAATGCGTACCAGTTCAACTAGCGCTGTTTGGAATAGTGTGACCTACGGCAATGGTTTGTTCGTGGCAGTGTCCAGTACTGCCGGTACCGGCAACGAAGTTATGACCAGCCCAGACGGCATTACCTGGACTGCGCGTACCAGCTCTTTAAGTGCCAGCTGGAACTCGGTAACATATGGCAATAACGTGTTTGTAGCCGTCTCACAAACTGCCGGCACCGGCAACGAAATCATGACCAGCCCAGACGGCACTACTTGGACTACCCGGACTAGCTCAGTAAGTGCCAGCTGGAAGTCAGTCACTTACGGCAATGGTTTATTCGTAGCAGTGTCCAGTACTGCCGGCACCGGCAACGAAATCATGACCAGCCCAGACGGCACTACTTGGACGACCAGGACAAGTGCCTCCAGTAGTACCTGGTCTTCTGTCACTTATGGTAACAGTCTTTACGTAGCAGTGTCAGCTGCCGGGTCTGTCATGACCAGCCCAGACGGCACTACTTGGACTAGCCGGACTGCCGCTTCGGCAAATAACTGGAGGTCTGTCACTTATGGTAGCGGCCTTTATGTGGCAGTATCTACTACCGGTACGTCAACGCGTGTCATGACCAGCCCAGATGGAACAACTTGGACGACCCGCACTGATCCAGTCGATAACTCTTGGAACGGAGTTGGCTATGGCAACGGTGTGTTTATAGCGGTAGGGTCGGGTGGAGTAGGCAATAACGTCATGACTGCCTACCTGGCAGATAGTGCTGTAACAGATTCAACTACCGCTTTCCAGATCCAAGGTTCAAAGGGGAGCGCTTTAACTCTCGATGTTCTTAACTCCCGCCTAGAAGTTGTTGGCGACATTGTAAGCAAGGGTACTTCCTGGACAGTCCGCACCTCTGCCGCAGATAACAGTTGGAGTAGTGTTGCATATGGTAATGGCATCTTCGTTGCAGTTGCTAGCACGGGTACCGGCAACCGCGTCATGACCTCCCCAGATGGCATAATCTGGACAATCCGTACCTCTGCCGCAGATAACAGTTGGAGTAGCGTTACTTATGGTAACGGCCTTTTTGTAGCTGTAGCTTACAGCGGTACCGGCAACCGCGTCATGACCTCCCCGGATGGCGTCAACTGGACAATCCGTACCTCTGCCGCAGATAACGCCTGGAATGGTATTACCTATGCTAATGGTTTGTTTGTAGCAGCTGCATGTGGAATTAGTAGTACATTCTGTAATAACACAGCTGGCAACCGCATCATGACGAGCCCAGACGGCATCACCTGGACAAGCCGAACGAGCTCCGCTAATAATATGTGGGACGGCATAACCTACGGTAACGGCTTATTTGTAACTGTTGCTTCAGACGGATCTATTACTAACTCAGTTATGACCAGCCCAGACGGCATAAACTGGACTACTCGGACTGCTCCTAATACCAACGACTGGGAAAGTATAACCTACGGCAATGGCTTATTCGTCGCTATCTCAGAATTTGGCATATCTGGTGCGCGTGTCATGACCAGCCCAGACGGCATTACTTGGACAATCCGGTCTAATACTGTTAATAACGCATGGTCTTCTGTTGCTTACGGTAACGGCACTTTTGTATCGGTATCTGTTGATGGAACAGGTAACCATGCCATGACATCAGGAAAGCAGGATTATATAGCTGTATCAAATAATAATAAGTACCAAGGTGGTCTTACTGTCAATGGTAGTTCAACATTTACCAGTGATCTAAATTCATCAACGGCGTTCCAGGTTCAGAACTCTGCTGGGACAAACGTTTTGAGTGTCGACACCAGTAATTCAAGGCTCGAAGTGGTTGGCGATATTATATCTAAGGGTACCTCATGGACTTCACGTACTGGTGCTGCGAACTTAATCTGGAACAGCATTACTTACGGTAATGGCCTCTATGTTGCGGTTGCAAGTAGCGGTACCGGCAACCGCGTCATGACCAGCCCGGATGGCATCAACTGGACAGCTCGAACTTCTGCCGCCGATAACAAATGGAACAGCGTTGTCTACGGCAATGGTCTATTCGTTGCCGTCTCTAATGATGGAACGGGCAACCGCGTGATGACCAGCCCAGACGGTATAACTTGGACTATCCGCACCTCTGCCGCCGATAATGACTGGATGTCCGTTACCTATGGCAACGGCCTGTTTGTCGCAGTTGCGTGCGGAGTTGGCGGTACCACTTGTGATGCCAATGCTGGCAACCGCGTGATGACCAGCCCAGACGGTATAAACTGGACTCTCCGCGTCTCTACGGCTAACGTCAGCTGGTACTCAGTTACCTACGGCAACGGTGTCTTTGTAGCAGTATCCTACTTCAATACCGCTGCCATGAGTTCCCCGGATGGTATTACCTGGACGGCACGTACGTTGCCGTCGGTAGACTACTGGGACAGCATTACCTATGGCAACGGCCTATTTGTAGCAGTTGCGTTAGGGCCTACCACGTCTGATGTGGCTACATCCCCAGACGGTATAACATGGACTAGCCGGACAACACCGACCAATGGCTGGAACAGCGTTACCTACGGAAATGGTCTCTTCGTAGCCGTAACGAGTACAGGAACGGGCAACCGTGTTATGACATCTCCAGACGGCATCAACTGGACTTCCCGTATCTCTGCCTCTGATGATAGCTGGCACGGTGTCGTCTACGGCAACGGCATGTTTGTAGCGATAGGTACAATCAGTGTTACTAATAATGTTATGACGTCCGGTAAGCAAGACTATATACCTGTATCTAATAACAATAACTACCAGGGCGGCTTGACTGTGCATGGCAGCAACCTGTTCCAAAGTGATGCCAACTCAGTTAGTGCTTTCCAGATTCAAAACTCGAGTGGCACATCACTACTAAACGTAGACTCAACAAACAATAAATTAACGGTCGCGACTGACATCATTGCCACCGGCGCGTCTACCGCTACTACTGGGACGACGAGCGCGACACCAGCGACTAATACGACTACTGTCATACTGACCGCAGCAGGCAGCTTTGCTAACAACGATATTATTTTCATCGACAACACCTCTGGCCAAGATTACTATACGCGCATCGTTAGCGGTGGTGGAACGACGACATTGACGGTTAGCCCAGCTGTTAGCTACCTCGCTAGCGCGACAGTTACTAAATATACTGCCCAGAGCATTGGCGCGACCAGCACAGATTACACAACCCTTAACAACCGCTTCTTCCAGGGCTACTTTACCGGCGGCATTGTAACAGGGGCAGGGAGCACAGTATATTCTGATGGGCGTGTCCAAAGCAGTAACACGCTTAATATAAACGCTGTAGGCGTAACAATCCAGAATACAGCCGACTCAACCTCTTCATTATTGGTACAAAATAGCTCGGGTAGCAATGTCTTAAATGTAGATACCACCTCTAACTCACTTAGCGTTGGCTCAACGGCGAGCATTGGGCTTTTCAAGTCAAAAGCTGACTACACGACAGGATCAGCTCCTGGTTATGCGGCAGTAGGAGATTTCAACAAAGACGGATATTCCGATATGGTGGTATCTAACTTCTCATCAAATACTGTTTCGATATTCATGGGTGCAGTAAACGGAACATTTGCAGCGAAAGTTGACTACACTACGGGCTCAAGCCCAACTGGCATTGTAACTGGCGACTTCAATAATGACGGCAAACTTGATTTTGCAGTGGTTAATAGCGGCAGTGCCACTTTCTCTATCTTTATTAACTCGGCCTTAGGGAGTGCTCAATTTGGTGCTAGTGCTCCAACCGCCACCACAAAAGTTGACTATACAACTGTCGCTTTGCCATTTGGCATAGTTGCAACTGACCTTAATAATGACGGTAAGTTAGATATTGCAGTGGCAAGTGCACAGACGACTTCAAATGTTTCCATTTTCCTTAACTCTGGTTTAGGCTCCGGACAGTTCGGCGCGGGCGCTCCTACGGCAAACCCTGTTAGAGTAGATTATTCTGCCGGTAGTACCCCTAAATCTATTGCAGCTGCAGATTTTAACAGTGATGGTAAAGTCGATCTCGTAACTTCCAACTCCGCAGCAACTACGGTTTCTATCCTCTTTAACACTAGTTCTGGCGCAGGTCTATTTGGCGCAAGCCCACCGGCCGTTAGCGTAAGCACGACAGGCACAGTTGGCACAACTCCATTGGCAGTAGCGGTGGGAGATTTCAACAAGGACGGTAAACCCGATATTGCAGCTGTAAATTATGGATCAGCAACCGTGTCGATCTTACTCAATACCACCGGTGTAGCATTTGCTACAAAAGTCGACTATGCAACAGGTACAAATCCAAAAGGTGTAGTCGTTGGAGATTTCAACAAAGATGGTTTACTCGATATGGCAGTGACAAACATGGATACGAGCACGCTCTCAACATATTTGAATACGGGTTCAGGCGTTTTTGCCAGCAAGGTTGACTATACAAAAGGTACTTCATCTGGAACGGCTCCGCAGTTTGGTATAGCGGCTGATTTCAATAATGATGGCAACATTGATCTTGCAAGTACAAACAATGGAGGTAACACAATATCCGTGTTACTGAACGCCGAGTTAGGATTTGCACCTACTTCCAGTCCTACGCTAAATATTTTTAATAACAGTATCAACGATTCCTTAAGTATTTCCGGACAGGGAGCCAAGCAGCTTGTCCGTGTTGATGGACAGGGCAATACCACAATTGGCGGTAATACCGCGAATCTGTTTGACGCAAAGACGGACTCCCCAGTTATGAGCCAGGCAAATAGTGTTGCTGCAGGTGACTTTAACAAGGATGGTATTCAGGATATTATCGTAGCAATGAATAACGGTTATGTTGGACTGCTTTTCGGCAACGGAATCGGTGGTTATGGTAATGAAAGTGATACCAACGTGTGTGGCGGAGGAAATGCAAAGAGTGTGGTAGTAGCCGACTTTAACCGCGATGGTTACTTAGATGCAGCTGCTACTTGCGGCACCGTTACTGTGACAGTACTTATAAATAATGGTACTGGTACGTTTGCAACAGGATCCTATACAATTTCGGGGTCGGGTAGCTATATCTATCTTGCGGCTGGCGATTTTAACGGCGACGGCAAAGTTGACCTAGCCGTGCCGCAATATTCTTCAGGCGCAGTAGTGTCAGTTCTAATAAATAGCGGGCTTGGTACCGGTCAGTTTAGCGCCACTACTACCCCTACGACTCAAGTTGACTATACAACTGGAGCCAACCCAGAAGGCATCACAACCGGTGACTTTAATGCTGACGGTAAGCTTGACATGGCAATTACAAATGCGGGCGGCACGGTTGTCTCAGTTTATCTAAATACCGGCGCAGGTTCTGGCCAGTTCGGCGCTAGCCCTCCTGCCGCGGCCAGTAAAACAGACTACACCGTAGGTACGCAGCCAACATATGTACAAAGTGCTGATTTAAACAAAGATGGTAAGTTAGACTTGGTTATTGCAAACAACACAAACCAAATTGGCGTGCTAATTAACACCGGGTCAAGTTTTGCCGCGGAGGTAAACTATACGGTTGCAAACTCAGCGTTTATTGATAGCTTTAGGATTGGGGACCTGGATAAAGATGGTAATCTAGACGTTATTACTGCAAACGATAGCTCTAACACCGTATCGGTGTTACTTGGTACTAGTACGGGTACATTTGGTGCAAATACCGACTACGCCACTGGAACGAGAACTCAGGACGTCGCAATAATTGATCTTGATGGTGACGGTGATTTGGATGTAATATCAGCCAATTTGCTAGGCAGCAGTATTTCTGTATTATCTAACACTTCTTTGTCAAACAAGCGTTTATCGGTATTAAATACACTAGGGACGGCCTCTTTGTTCAGCGTAAGCAACAATGGGCTAACAGTAAATACTACACAGACTAACAACGGTAACCTTGTTGTTGGCGGCCAGGCGGATGTTTCACCAGCCGCAGTAACTCTAGTTGGAACTGCCGGTACATTTGGGTCTGATACAAGCGTTGCAGGAGCTTTCAGTTCAGCCGTATATAATGGCAAGTTATATATTTCTACAAAAAAGACAGACGGCAGCGCCATTTACCGCGGTGATGGAAAGACTTGGAGCAAGGTTACTGATTCCACAAGCGGCAAGATTATTTCAGGCGACACTGCAAACATTGATGCCAGTGTTCTTAGTGTCTATAACGGTAAGCTCTATGCTGGTACGCAAACTGGCACAACAACGGGTGCAGTATATGCGTACGATGGAACGACTTGGACGCTTCAGTTGGCGACGCGCGGTACCTTTGGTTCGGATGCCAGCGTAGAAGGCGTCTCGAGTATGGCAGTCTATGGTACCAAGTTTTACCTGGTAACGAGGGGTACTGACAATGCGGGAATTTACCGATACGACGGCTCTACTACTTGGACACGGTTGAACACTACGCTGGGTAAAGGCCTAGCCGAGGCTACCGCGGACATCGATGGTGGACCACTAGTAGTTTATGGTGGCTATCTCTGGTGGGGTACGATAACTGGTTCAACCACAGCCCGCATCTACCGCCTTGACTCATCAAGTGGAACCCTTGTTATGACGCTATGGAATACGACTCCCGGACAGCTCCAGGCGGGTATTACGGCCATCCCGGACATCACGACTATGCAGGTCTGGAATGGTTGGCTCTGGGTTGGTACTGGCGCCACAAACCTGGCAGAAGTTTATGTTATGCAGGGTTCAACAGGCGCTGCAGGTGCAAGTCCTTTTGGAACAACTTCCTCAATCAGAGGTCGTGTTGATTCCGTAAATGACGCGACAGATATTGATGCCATTACGGCTATCCAGGTCTATAATGGACGCATGTACGTGGCCACAAAGACAGTGGCTGGTGATGCCGGTGCCGTCTACGAATATATAACTGGTGGTGGCGCGGGTGGGCAACCATACGTCAAAGCATATACTGCAGCTCGGGGAACCTTTGGTTCCCAAACAGCTGTTGATCAGGTCGACACTTTGATAGCCTATGGCAACTCCTTATATATTGGCACAGAAGAAGGTACAACAGGCGCAGTGTATACATATACCAAGACCGTACAGAATTCCTTTGCTCTACAGTTTGCGACCGATACCTCCAACAGCCCTGCGGCTGCAATAAGCTACGTTGGCAATACCCAGGCCGATTCTAACCGCAGCAGCGCCGGCAGCTTCTTGTTTAGCAGCAACATCAATACAACATCCGGCTCCTATGACCTTGCCGAAGACTACCCAACCCGCGATGATACATTGGCGGCAGGTGACATCGTTAGCATTAGCCCTAGTGAAGAGAAATTTGTTCAAAAGGGTGATGCTGCCAGTGCAAAAGCTATTGTTGGTGTTTACTCTACCAATCCCGCACTTAGGCTTTCACAGAGTGACGCCACCATCGACGGTGCCCGTGCAGTTCCGGTGGCTCTAGCTGGACGCGTTCCTGTTAAAGTCAGTGCCGAAAATGGTCCGATTGTGGCTGGTGATCCAATTACAATTTCACCGACGCAGCCTGGAGTGGGTGTAAAAGCAATCAGTAACGGCCGGATTGTGGGTATGAGTATGGGCAGCTTCAGCGGCGATGGCACTGGCTCGGTAACCGTGTTTATTAACCCAAGCTTCTACAACGTCCAAACCAGCGGCATAGCACAGGGTATGACCATAAACGGCAGCTTCATTGACCTCAACACCAGCGGTCTTGCAACTATCGACACACTGGTCGTGAATAACGAAGCACGCATTGTAACTCTTAAGGTTTCGGGCAACGCTGAATTTGGCGGGGATATAAAGGTCGTGGCTCCTGTAAACACCCGGGCAGCCACCATCCGTAAATTTATTGCCAGCGAGCCGATTGAGCCTGGAAAGGTGGTGATCCTGGACGAAAATAACGACGGCGGAGTGCTCGTGAGCACCCAGGACGACGACACACGCATTATTGGTGTAGCCGTTACCCAAGCTATCCATAAGGGTGATGAGATAGAAGTCGCGGTTGGCGGAGCGGTGCAGGTATCCGTCACAAACACCATTCCGCTAATCAAGCCGGGCAGCTTGGTGGTGTCATCAAGCTCTGGGTCAGTCATAACGGTCCAGAGCCCGCAGCCTGGTTCGATATTGGGCAAGTCAACAGCCAAAACAGATGCTAACAATCGGATGTGGATTTTGATCACTTTGGACTAATTGGCGGCAATGCGACACTTGGCGGGCTGACAGTGAAGGGCGACACAGTATTACAGCAGCTTACGGTTGCGAGGATTATTACTTCTGGCAATGCACCGACGGCTGTCTTGGGAGCCAGCACCACCGTGACAGGCAAAGACAGCAGCTTTGCAATTGTTGGTAACGACAGTGCTGGTACCGTTAGCTACACATCTGGTACGACTGCTGCTGCAACCTTGTACACTCCAGCCTATACACTGGCAGCGGGTGAGCAGATAACAGTTAAATTTAACAAGACATATACCACTGCACCGCGGATTGCACTGACAGCTAAAGACGCCAACAGCGCCACGGCCCGCTATTTTGTAACTAACACCACGGATGGTTTTGTTATTCACTTCTTGGACGCGCCTTCTGCCAGCACAACATATAACTTCGACTATATCCTTATCCAATAAAATTTTGTAGAAATGTAGGTAGGGTGCTGTGGATAAGTTTGGACTGATTAAATTAATGATGCGTTTTTTGCTACGATATGCAATTTTTAGGATTCTCAGTTAACAGTTAAGAAAAAAGCTTAAGAACTGTTGTGATGAATTAACGTTGTAAGAAGTGCTACTAATGTTTTAACAACATTCACAATATTAGAGCTTTTTGGCGAGTACAGAAAAGTAGTCTTTAAGGGTTGAGCATGGCTAATAAGGGCAGGTATAATAGAGGGGTTAATCCTAAACAAATATTAAAAGTTCTTGGGATTAAGACAAAAATTATTTCTACAAAAAGAAATAAACACAAACAATCAAAGGAAAATCAAAATGCTTAAACCGGGAAGGGATCCCCGCGTCAAGCGAATACCAAGGGTAGGAATACTTGCTGACTTTGTTTTAAAGTCGGTGCGTATTCCTACCCTTTTAAATTTGTTTACTAAAAGTGCAAATAACACCTTAAATCCGGCTAAAAGCACGTTGCTTTGCAAAAAGGCTATTCTCGTAATAGCCCTTTTGCTGATCCCAGGCAGCGTGCTTTTAGCTGGGTTTAAGGCACCTCAAACAGCATTGGCTCTCACAACCAACAAAACCCTCAACTTCCAAGGCCGCCTACTCAGTAACACCGGTTCTCTAGTTGCTGACGGCTACTACAACATTGAGTTCAAGCTCTACAATCTAACCACCTCCACTGGTACTCCTAACCCTGGTGTTTGTACTATGACACCAGGATCAACTGCAGATCCTGGCTGTCTCTGGACAGAAGTCCGCTATGACACAGACGGTGCAGCACCAATAGGTTCAGGCAATGATTACCGAGTCAGAGTAACTAATGGTTACTTTAGTGTTGTCCTAGGCGACACTAACAATGGCGGTGTAGCCTTCCCAACCACCATCGATTGGTCCCAACAACTCTACTTGACTATGCGTGTCGGCGGCAGCACCCAGACAGCTACCCCAACCTGGGACACAGAAATGACGCCGCGTATCCAAACCACTGCAGTTCCGCTCGCATTTATGGCTAACAATGTGAATAGTGGCAATACATATGCGGCTAGTACCGACTCGGCTGCTGCTTTAATTAAGTCCGGCAATGCTTCTGGCACAACCAGCAACTCGGGCGCCTTAAATATCCGTTCGGGTGATGCAACCGGCACATCCGGCAACATTACTATCGATGCTGGAACCGGCGCTACTAAAGGAACAATATCATTGGGTGCAACCAGCGCTTCGAGCCTGCTCCTAGGCCGTGCAGCCTTTACCACTACAAACGTAGGTAACTTAACTGTTCAGGGCGGAACGCAAACGCTTGGTACTAGCTCCGTTGCCGGCATTTTGGCTGTTTCCGATGGTTCGTCTAACTTTGTAAACATAACATCAAGCGGGGTGGGCAGTGACTACACCTTAACACTACCAACCTCAATTGGTTCGGCTAACCAATGTCTGCAAAATAGCGGCACAGCAGGTATTTTGACCTTCGCAACCTGTGCCACGGGCGTTAAATTGCAGGATGCATATAATGCCTCAACGGGCGGTACGACGCCAGAAATAATCCTAGACAGCGCTACGCGAAACGGCTTTGATATCCAAGACCAGTCATCTGGAACTATTGGTGCTACAAAAGGTTTGCTTAGTGTACGCGCTCCAGCTTCGGCTTCAACCTTTGGCGCCTCATTGTTTGTCGTACAAGGTAACGGCCGGGTTGGCATTAACAATGGCGGCACAACCGACACCACCAATGTAAGCTATGACCTGTCACTAGGCCAAATAACTAGTGCCACCACAGCCAGAACAATAGGAGTGGAAACACAGTCTAATTCTGGCACTGGCGGTAACGGCCTGACTATTTCATCCGGTGCGGCACATGCAACTGGTTCAGGTGTTGGCGGTTTACTAACATTGCAGGCGGGCCAGGGCGGAGCAACCGGTGTTGGTGGTGGTATTACACTTACTACCGGTGCTGGCGGCGCAACAAGCGGCAGCTCTGGTGTCTTAACCTTGCAATCCGGCTCAGTTACAGCCGGTAGTACAGCAGGTAGCATCGTATTGGATGTTGGTGCCAGCTCAGCCGGCGTTCCAGATATTGGCATTGGCGCCACTTCAAATAGCGTTGCTAAAACAATCACTATTGGATCGACCACGCAAACAGGACAGATATTACTCGGCCAGTCGACGGCCACGGGTGCGAGTGTCAGCATTTTGAGTTCAGCCCTTGCTACCGCGGCCACGCAAACGGTTAATATCGCTGGCGGTAACTTGAGTCTAAGCGGTGCCGGCAAGACCATTAACCTCGCAACCGGTTCTGTCATAGCCGGAACTACTTTGTCCGTAAACATAGCCAATAATGCCAGTGCTGCCGGAACAATCGCGGTAGTCGTGGGCAGTAACGGTGCCAGTGGGCACACAACCTTAATCCAGGGCGGTACAAGTGCGTCTGCCATCACTCTTCAGACTGCCGGTGGCGCCAGCAGTGCAATTAACATTGGCGCTAATGCCGTCCAGAAAACCATCAACATTGGTTCGGTCGGTGCAGTGATTGGCGCGTCTGCCATTCACATTGCCGATACAAGTGACGCCACCACTATCCAGTCGGTTATTATTGGCTCAAATGCAAACGCTGCGCATACCACGCTCATCCAAGGTGGTAGCGGTACCGCCATCACCCTAACACCGCAGACTACAGGTACGATTACCATCGGCGCGACTGGCGGAAGCGGTATTATTACGCTTGGCTCGTCCACGACTACTCAAACCGTTAACATTGGTGCTGGTACTGGTGTACCTACCGTTAACATCGTAAACGGCAGCACCACCGGTTCCAGCGTTACTATCGCTGGCCAAGCAACAGCAAGCGGTACGGACACTATAAATATAGCTACAGGTAACACGAGTGGTACCGGCGCCAAGACCGTAAACATCGCAAACGGCACACCAGCAGGCGGAGTAAACACCGTAAACATTGGGTCGACGGCACTTGCAAGCACATTACTATTACAAGGTGGCACGGGCACAGGCGCGAGTGCGGCGATTAAACTTACCGCTGCATCAGGAGGTGATATCACCATCGGTAACTCATCAGGAGCCGGAGTCGTAAACCTTAACAGTAACGTTACTATTACAGCCGGCAAGAACATAACCTTTGGGGCGAGCGGTAACTTTAACCAGTCTGCATCATCTGGCAGCTTTAGTACCGGCACCGGCACAGCTACACTCAACGGCAACACAACTGTTACTGGCGGCAAGAGCCTAACGGTTGCGACGGGTAGTACGTTTACCAACGCAAGCAGTACCTTGTTTACCTCAATTCCAGTTAGTATGTCTGCTGGCGGTAACATCCCATCCGGCGGTAGTGGTTCAACCGGTGCAAGTACAACCGTAGACGTTGCAACAACCTTTGATATTACCGAAACCACGGGTAGCCAAACACTTACATTGCCAACTCCTGGAGTGGCAACCTCTGGCCGTGTTGTCTATGTAAACAACGTTGGTAGTGTCAGCTTTACCCTGTACGGAGTTGTTTTAGCGGCGGGTAACAGCAACAGCTATATGTGGAATGGCACAGGCTGGACATCTATGCAGGGTGCGGGAGTTGGCGGTAGTGGCGTTAACACAATTGGAACATTTTCGAGCGGAACCTCATATGCTAACGGCGCTACCATTACCGGAGGTAATACGATTACCCTAGGCTCTGCATCAGGCTCAACCCCGGGTTTACTAAATGGAACCACGCAGAGTCTTGATGGCGACAAAACTTGGACGGGCAACACCACTATGACCGGTACGCTTTTGCAAAAGTCGGATTCGTCGTCGGCATTTGTATTGCAAGATTCAACGGCTACATACAACAACCTTGCATTCGACAGCTCAACCAACCGCCTGCGCGTCTATAACCATGGCGGTACACGCACGGATTATTTGGAAATGTATTACGATAACGCAACCAGCACTGGTATTATTGCCTCATCATCTGGCACTACCCAGATCGGTAGTGGTACCGGTAGTGGTGGCAATATCAACTTGCTGCTAACGAATGCTACCGATCAACTCATAGCTTGTAAATCTAGTAGTACAAGTTGTGGTACAGGACTTACTGCCACAGCCGCATATAGTACGAACGATTTCTACTTTAGGCGTAATGTTACAGGTACTTCTTATGCGCTTACGGGTAATTTAATGACTGTAGAAGATTTAAGCACATTTACTTCTGGCTCAAGCGCGCCAAATCTGCTGTATTTGAACCAAGCCAACTCAAGCGCCACGGGCAACCTGCTCTTGGCACAAACTGGTGGCGCAACTGATGTCTTTAAGGTTTCAACCGCAGGAATTGTAACCGTTAAGGCTGGCGGTACGCTCACAAGCGGCGGGGCACTTACGGTAAGTAGTGGCGGCGCTACAGTGCTAAACGTTGATACCGGTGGTGCGGCCGCGCTCAATATAGCTCCAACCAACGCAACCAGTATTGTTATTGGCGGAAATACCGCAGCTACTTTAACCGAAAAAGTGGCGAACTCGTCAACGGCTGCCTATAACCTGCAAACTGCTGGCGGCACCGCATTCCTTACATTAGATTCTACTAATAGCAGGATAACAGTAGGCGCAAGCGATACAACCGGAACACTATTGATTCTTGACACTAAAACAGGCTCTGGTGACCCAACTGGTGTAAATGGCGGCATGTACTATAACTCAAATGCGGGACGCTTCCGTTGTTATGAAAATGGTGCCTGGGCTGATTGTTTGGGATATCGCCACCTATTAACTGTTGCTTCAGATATACCTAGTACTGCATCAGTTGCATGTCAGAATGTCACTGCGCTAACATTTTCCGTAACATCTGGCGTGGTTTATAGATATCATGCTCACATATTACATACAGGAACAGCTACAACAATTGGTGTTGGATATGGAGTTTCAGCGCCTGCTTCACCAACTCTATTTTCACAAATCCAGAATACACCAAGTGCTGCAACGACTCTTCTTACTCAAAATATAAACGCAATAAGTACATGTACGGCATCTACTGCTTCATTTTCTACAACTGGTAACATCGATGAAGTAGATGGTGTAATAGTACCTTCTGCAAGTGGTACTTTCCAGTTCCTATTCGCCCCCGAAACGGCGACAGCTAGTGGTGTCGTTATAAGAGCAGGCAGTACCCTCGAGTGGTGGTAAGATATGAAACTACAGCTTTTGCAAAGATCGAAAGATAGTCTCGGCAAAAGATTCGGACTGGCTGCCGGTTACGGTGATAATTGTGTTGCCAGTATCCATAAAAGCTATAGTTTTGTCCTGTATTGTTCCAATTACCGCTTGGCCCTGAGGGAGTGTAAGCTGCTTCACCCCTGAAATTTGGATACCACCTGCAAATTTACTAATGTCAAATTCCGGGGTCTTTTTCTGTTCCGCAAAATGCAGCGGTGTTCCGGAATTTTTGGCATTAAACTGTAGCACACTGACCGAATAGTCGAACGAATCTTTATCTATGGTAATTCCAGAAGCTAGCGGTATATATATTGGGAAATCGACATCATGCCGAATGGCAACGGGCACATTATTAGCGCGTTTTTGATTTGTCTTATATTTATAAACTAGCAGGCCTATGATAGTGAAGCTTAGAAGAATTATGATTGCAGCCAACGGCCACAGACTTTTTCGACCTGCTAGCCTTGGCGCTTTACGCGTGCGTTTTGCCTTCGTATCGTCTAGTGGCGTACGGACTACCTGGTACTTTACGCCGTCAGAATCGGTCATGTATTCAACTTTTTGTTGTTCTCCCGCCATATAGTTAACCATACTAAAGCAAGAGCTTGTAAATATGCAAATTAACAGATATAAAATGGTGATTTATTTAGCTTTAATTCTGTTATAATTAAGCTTAAGCATGGGGAAACGTTTTTCTAGATTTTTATCAAAAAATAAATTTATCAAAAAAAAGTATTTATTGAGTGCCATTTTGGTTTTACTGGTGTTTTTAACTACCTTTTATTTTATTTCACCAGGGGTAGAAGCCGCAGTTACAATTAATACTTCTACAAGCGCAACCGCCACTCAGTACTCGCATCAGCGTAAAACTTGGTATGACGGAACGCTATATTGGGCGGCTATTATGGATACCTCAACTTCAATACGTTTATATTATTCATCTAACGGAAGTACGTGGACTCAGAATAGTAGTGCGGCTATCACTGGCATAACCAACCTTAGTGATTTTACAATCTATGGTGACTCTAGCTATATCTTTCTTGCGTACTGCGTAACAACCGCTACAAGTACTTGTTCAGCAGTGCAAGCTGGATCTGCTCAGAGTTATCCTGCAAGTAACAACTGGGCGTGGTCAGCCGCGCCAGCTAGTATTGGTTTAGGATCAGTTATTGCAAGTTCAACCAGAACGCTTATATCAATGACAAAAGACACAAACAATAAACTAAGAGTCACGGCGAAATACTTCAATGGAGGGACGAATTATCAAATAATTAGTAGCGTTTCGACTAATGCAAACGATATAAGCGTATGGACGGCTTCTAATATTAATCCTGCGACTACAACTTCTACACAATATGCAAACGTTGCAAGTCTGTCGTCAGGAGATATTTATTCGGTAATTTCTGAAGGATCTGTCATAAAAGGCTATAAAAATACAGCTGGGACATGGGACACAAATCCCGTTCTTATCTCAAGCGGAACGAGTGGTTACACTACCAACGCATCTTTAGTGAGCAACTCATCGACAAGCGAAGCCTATTTAAGCTACATAGACTCGGGTGGCAAAACAATATTCCAAAAAATGATAAACAGCAATAACATGACTTCAACCAAGATTAATGATTCGGGAAACCCCGGCACAATCGATGCAAAGGCAAGATCAATAGTAAGAACATCTAACGGTACATTATATAGCTTTATAGATAGTGGGGGTACATGTGGGGTTTGGAAGTCTAGCGATGGCCTATCGTGGGTAGAGGTTGATAGTGCACATCACCCTACTTGTACAAATACATCTAGCGGAAATCATTCAGTAGCTATAGCCGTCGACAATACTGATAAACTTCATTTAGTCTACTTAGCTGCAAATGGAGATAGTTCTTTTAAATATAATACTTTGACATCCGATACATACGGGACAGTTGAGAATATACCAATTGGAGCTGCCATTAGTTTTAATAGGTCAGTTGATATATCGATTGATTCAAATAATGTGCCTCACGTAGTCTTTGAATGGGAAGCATCACCACCTTATTCCATAAAGTATTCAAATCGGGTGGGAGGTAGTTGGGACGCATCACCAACAACTGTAAACAGTACAAATTTATCAGGATCAAGTTTCAATGCAAGTATCACTTTGGACAAGGATGATAAACCTCAGATTTTATACGATGATCCTCCGCCCAACCCCACTATAAGTGCATCCATAGGTAACCAAAATGATGCCTCATCTTTCACTATCCAAGATTTAAATACGAATATTAATAATAGCAGCGGTAGTGTCAGCCGGAGCTCATTAGCAGTAGATAAAATTGGAAATACATGGGCTACATATATAGACTCGGCAACAAACTACGTGACTCTGCTTAAGCATAATTACGGAGACCCATGGTCTACATGGCAAGCAGCAGTAACTAATTCTAACGTAGGGAAAGAGACGAGTGTCGCTGTTTCAGGAAATACAGTATATATAATCTATATCAATAGTCTTGACGATATAGCTGTCGATACATATAACGGTAGTACATGGGGAGGAGAAAACACTTTACAAAATGGTACCTTTACTGACGTTAGTGTACGTTGGGCTTATAACAATAATAATCAAAACAAACCCCTAGATTATTTGTATTCTGATGGTACTGACATATATTACAATCAGATGCCAATGTGGTCCAACCAGGTTATATTAGATTCGAATGCTGGCAATGCTTATACGTCTATTACGCTCAATACGTCCACAAATGATCTGTATATATTCTGGATAAGGTCAAATACAACTTATTATTCAAAGTCTAGCTCGCCGTATACAAGTTGGAGTTCGCCAGCTAGTTCATATTCAACCAGTACAAACACATGGCTTACATCAGCGGCAACAATCAGTAGCGCTCTATGCCCGTTTTATATGTTCACAAGTGGTACTGGTTCGCCTTATGATATTAAGTTTGATAAACCAAATTGTTCTCCAAATGCACCAACTATTTCTACCCCAACCTCTGGTGTTACCGGCGTAAGCCTTACCCCTGTATTTACTTTAAAATCAACCGATGCTGACAATGACTATATACGCTACCGTATTTATCTTTATCAGAGTGACTGTTCTACCGCGGTTGGCTCTAGTCCATTTACTGAGCCAAGCGGTACACCACAAACTGGCTGGACAGGGCAGGATGCTGGGGCGGGTAGTAACACCGCGTACGCTGGTAATTTTGTTATTGGTTCTTCAACGCTTGCTACTTACACGTACCAAGGCACATTAACTGCCGGGACGGTTTATTGCTGGAAAGCTGATGCAATTGACCCGGGCGGTAGCAATAGCTATAGCACAGCATCGTCAACCCAGCTTTTTACTACCAACTACACTCCAACCGTCCCAACCCTTACTCAACCAGTTAATAGTTCAACAAACGTATCTTTGACCCCCGAATTTCGTCTTTATTCAACCGACCCAGACAATGACTATCTAAAATATAAGATAGACGTATGCTCAACCAACACCTGTTCGAGCATTGTAAGAACTATTGACCAAACAAGTTTACAAACAGGATGGACGGGCCAAAGCGTACAGACTGCCAATGCATATACAAGCGGCCAGACTGCGATCCATTTATATCAAACAGCTGCTTTAAGTCCGTCTACCCAGTACTGGTGGCGGGCGTACGCAGTTGACCCAGGGGGCATAGGCACATTTAGCGCAGCAAGTGGGATAAATACGTTTACTACTGTCGCAAGCGCGACCCCAAACCAGGTCAAAATTAGTGGTGGTAATGTTAATATTGGTGGCGGGGTCATTATAAAACCATGAGTGAGTTATATGTATTATTTAGTAAGAGTTGGCGTTTTATAAAAAAACGCTTGCATAAAGTTTGGCGCTCCTACTCCCACCTCTTCCGCCGTGCCCCGCGCGCATTGCGCACGGTGGCATTCCGTGCCACCGTCCTGTCTTTGGCTTTCCTCATTGTTTTTACTACCTTTGGAGCCTTTGTTATGGACCGTCTCCAACAACATCGCTATGTTTTAAGCAAACAAGAAACCTCTCTAGTTGGTAAGTCCACTGTCGATACCAAACTTATTAAGACTACCGACACAGCATTTACCTACAACCGTGCCGAAGAAGCCTCTCCAGATGATGTCCAAAAAGTCCTCTCTATTGCAGCCAAACAAGATGCCACCGGCAAAGAACCCTACAGTGCCAGCCTGGCCAAGGACCCATCCAAAGGTATTACCTTTGGTGACAGTGAAGGGAAGCGTACCTTTACCCTCATCCCTGAGTTTGGCGTTACCGAACCAAAAGAAGTTGATGGACGAGTTATCTACCCAAGTGGCAGCGACCACCATGTCTACACCTTCAAGAAAAATGGAATTAAGAGCGACATCACTATGCCAGAGCGCCCTCGCGAAAACACCAAAGACTACCAGTGGCAACTTAATGCTGACACTGATCTAGAAGCCCGAATGCTGTCCGACGGTGGTATTGGTATCTATTCTTCTGATCCAGCCCTCTTTGGTAACCTGCAGGTTGGAGACGAAAAGAGCCAAGCCCTGATAGATAAAGCTCGCAAGAACGGGGCCAAAGACACGTTGGTCTATGAACTCCCAAAACCATTCATGCTGAATGACAAAGGCATAAAGAACTACGACGATGTGAGCTACACATTCACCGACAACATCTTAACCCTACATGTCCGTAACCTAAAAAACCAAACTTACCCCCTTACCATTGACCCAACTATTGTGGTGACTACCACCAGTGACTTTACCCTGGGAACGGGCGACACCGGCAACATTGACTACAGCACAACAGACCAGATTAACAGGGGGACTATTGGGAGTGGGGCAGTGGGGGCTACGACACAGCAGACAACGGCTTTTACGACTGCGCGGCATAACTTCGCTTCAGTCGCTTATAACGGCTATATTTATGTCGTTGGAGGTTATGATGGTACGTCAGCTTATGGCGACATCCAATTCTCAGCCATTAACACCAGTGGTAGTCTTACATGCCCGAGTGGATTCACCTGTAGCACCGGAGTCTTCACTACGAACGCCACGGGTTTTACCACCGCCCGCGCTAGCCATACCTCAGTAGTCTATAACGGCTATCTGTATATTATTGGCGGCTGGGATCACGTATCTACGTTCTATAACGATATTCAGAGATGTCAGCTTAACGCTAACGGGAGTGCCGCCGCCTGCACGCAGCAGACAAATGCGTTTACTTCTGGTCGCGATGGCCATACCTCAGTAGCCTATAACGGCTACCTGTACATAATTGGAGGCTGCACAGCAGGTGCCTGCTCGACGTACCAAAATGACATCCAATACTGCCCATTCAATGCTGATGGTTCGGTGGGAACCTGCACCAGTCAAACAACCGCATTTACCACCGCACGAGCTTTTCATACCTCAGTAGCCTATAACGGCTACCTGTACATCATTGGTGGAACAAACGGTACTCAGCAGAATGACATCCAATACTGCCTACTCAATACCAATGGTTCGGTTGGTACATGTACGCAACAGACAAGTGCCTTTACAAATGCCAGAGAAAGCCATACCTCAGTAGTCTATAACGGCTATCTCTATATTATTGGTGGCGTTGTAGTTAGCACTAACCAAAATGACATCCAATACTGCCCAGTCAATGCCAATGGCAGTGTTGGGACATGCGTCCAAAAGACCGCAGCCTTTACGACGGCCCGACAGTCTCAAACATCAGTCGTCTATAATGGTTATCTGTACATCTTAGGGGGTGAGACTCCCACCCAGCTAAACGACATCCAGTACATACCGCTCGGCAAAGGGCGGGCAGGCTCGTCAACCCAACAAGCAGCCGCTTTTACTACCGCTCGTAATGGGCATACTTCGGTTGTATACAATGGCTTTTTGTATATTATTGGCGGATGTTCATCTGGTTCGTGCGGGTCTTATCTAAATGACATTAGTCATTGTCCAATTAATGCGGATGGTTCGATCGGAACCTGTGTACAGCAAACAGGCATTTTTACAACCGCCCGTGCGTTTCATTCATCCGAAGCCTATAACGGGTACCTTTATATAGTGGGAGGAAATAACGGCGTTGCGCAGCAGTCTGACTTACAGCGCTGCGTACTAAATAATACTACTGGCGCTGTTGGAACATGCACCCAGCAAACAACCGCCTTTACAGGAACGAGGGAAAGTCATGGTTCGATTTTATACAACGGCTATCTATATATTGTAGGCGGTGACTTTAACACAGTTAACCAAAATGATATCCAGTACACCTGGCTTGACCCTGCGACAGGCGCTGGCTGTCTCCCGTCTAACCACGCAACCTGTACAGGCACCGTCTTTGCACAACAAACAAATGCATTTACAACCGCGCGCCAGGCTTTAAAAACTACGGTGTATAATGGCTATTTATATATTACGGGCGGTGAAAATCCAACACAACAAAATGACATCCAATACTGCCCCCTTAACACTAACGGCTCTGTTGGCGCTTGCGTCCAACAAACTAACGCCTTTACGACTGGCCGTCATAATCACAGCGCTGTAGCCATAAACGGATATCTGTATATTATGGGGGGCGATAATGGTAGTGGTAGTGTCCTTAACGACTTACAGTATTGCCCAATAAACAGTACCAGTCATGCGGTGGGTACATGCGTACAGTTGTCATCGGCCTTCACAACCGCCCGGAAAAGCCATACTTCAGTTGCTTATAACGGCTATATATATGTAATAGGTGGATGGGATGGTACGACGTTTTTTAGCGACATTCAGCGTATGCTTATTGGGCCGTCTAATTCAGGGGCCGGGACAGCCACGCAGCAAACCGCCGCCTTTACCACGACTCGCGCATATCATGTATCGGTTGCATACAACGGTTACCTGTACATAACTGGGGGTACGAATGGTACGACACAGCAGGGTGATATTCAGTATACATGGATTAATCCTGCTACCGGCGCCGCTTGCTTGCCGTCAAACCATGCAACCTGCACCGGCACCGTCTTTGCCCAACAAACATCCGCTTTTACGAATACACGGCAATCTCATACTTCAGTTGTATACAACGGTTATATTTATATTGTGGGTGGTGACTCAAACTTAACGAACCAAAACGATATAATGTATGCGTGGCTTGATCCCGCGACAGGAGCGGCTTGCTTGCCGTCAAACCATGCAACCTGCACCGGCACCGTGTTTGCCCGCCAAACAAGCGCTTTCACAGGTGCCCGCCAAGCCCATAGCTCTGTTGTCTATAATGGATTTCTATATATCATAGGGGGGAGCGCTAGCGGGACAAATCAAAATGATATCCAATACACCTGGCTTGACTCTTCAACCGGCGCCGCCTGTTTGCCGTCCAACCATGCCACCTGCAGCGGAACGGTCTTTACGCAGCAAACTTCGGCTTTTACTACCGCCCGCTCCTCCCAGTCCTCTGTGGCTTATAACGGCTACCTGTACATTATTGGCGGCCTTGCTACAGGCAGCGTCTATCAAAGCGACATCCAGTATTGCCCAATAAACACAAATGGCAGTATAGGTACGTGCGTCCAACAGCTTTCAGCCTTTAATACCGCACGATATGATTTTACTGCCGTTGTATACAACGGCTACTTGCATATTATTGGCGGCATTGCATCAGGTAGTGCTTATCAAAATGACATTCAATATTGCCCAATAGACGTTAGCGGTAGCGTTGGCTCCTGCGTCCAGCAAACATCCGCATTCACTACTGCCCGAACGGGTCACGCTTCTGTAGTCTATAACGGCTATCTGTATGTTGTTGGCGGCTTGGCTACAGCCAGTGCCTATCAAAACGACGTTCAGCGTTTAGCGTCCAAATCCATGACAGATTCTGCCCGTTACGAACGAACCATAGACACTGGCGCCAGCGGCAATACTCTCAACTCATTTGTCATCAATGGCGTAGCAAAATGTAGCTATACCGTCGCTTACAAGACGGCAGGGAGTAGTTTTGTTTATGGATCAGCCACCACTATATATAATGTTTATCCAGGGATTTCCCAGACTATTACTGTTGCAACTCAGCGTTACATCCAGTTTGTTGCAACTTTAGACGACTCCGCTTGCGGCGGACAGTCAAATATAACAGATATATCCCTTACATATAACTCAATACCAAGCGCGCCAACGCTCGTTCTGCCAGCAAGTGGCGCCATTGGTACAAGCGTCCTGCCAGAATTTAGAATGGGAAGTGCCGACGATTCTAGTGATTACCTGCAATACAAAATTGAAGTCTGTACTACGAGCAATTGTTCGTCTGTTCTTAGGACAATAGATCAAACTTTATCTCAAACTGGCTGGTTGGCCCAAAGCCTGAGCAGCAGTACGGCCTATACGAGCGGCCTAGCTGTTACCCAACTGGGCGTACATACCTACCAGCCAACTGCATTAACCGCCTCTACGCAGTACTGGTGGCGCGCTTATGCTATTGACCCGGGTGGTACTAATCTTTGGAGTCCCGCAAGTGGTATCAATACGTTTACGACTGGCGTAGCGCTACCAACACAGATAAATATCGGTGGTGGAACTTCTATATACAGCGGTACGACTATAGGCGGATAAAGCAGATCATGATGAGCTTTTACATATAGCCTGTGGATAAGTTTTAGACAAAAAAGTTAACGATGTATTTATTGCTACGATATACTGAGTTTCAAATATATCGTTTACAGATAAGAAAAAAGCTTAAGCGGTGTTAGGGTGAATTAACGTTGTTACAAATGCTACTATTTATTTTACAACACGTGGTATTTTAGGGTTTTAGAATGTATACAAAAAAAGTATTTATTGGGGTTGAACAGAGTAGGCGACTATATACAATAGTAGGAGTTAATCCTAAACAAAAATAATCAAAAATAAAAAAGTTCTGGATTAAGGTAAAGTTTGTTTCCCTCAAAGAAACAAAAACAAAAATCTAAAGGAAAAAAATGAACACCCAGGGAAGGGACGCCCTCAGTTCACTACCGTTAAAAACGCCAATAAGGCGGTCATTAGACCGTCTTATTGGCGTTTTTAAAGAACTGAGCGCGACCCCTGTTAACCAACTAAAAGTACGTAAAAGCACACCAAGGTACAGAAAGGCTATTCTCGTAATAGCCGTTTTGTTCGTCCCCCTTGGTGTGCTTTTTGGTACTTTTAACGCTTCACACCCAACCGCCTCCGCCCTCAGTCCAAATAAAACCCTTAACTTCCAAGGCCGCCTCCTCAGCAACACCGGCGCGTTAGTGGCAGACGGCTACTACAACATGGAATTTAAGCTCTATAATGCGACTACCTCAGGAAATACTCCCAACCCTGGCGCGTGTACTATGCTGCCAGGTACTACTGCAGATACAGCCTGTCTCTGGACAGAAGTCCACTACGACCATGATGGTGCGGCTCCAATTGGTTCCGGTGACGACTACCGTGTCCGTGTTACCAATGGCTACTATAGCGTGGTGCTTGGTGACACGGGCAACGGCGGTGTCGCATTCCCGAGCACTATGGACTGGACTCAACAACTCTACCTTTCCATGCGTGTTGGCGGCAACAACCAAACAGCTACTCCAACCTGGGATACCGAAATGACACCGCGTATCCAGACAACTGCTGTTCCACTCGCAATTACCGCCTTAACAGCTATTAACGTAAACTCAGGTAATACTTCTACCGCGAGTACCAGTTCGGCAAATAATCTCGTCCAGTCTGGCGATGCTACTGGTGCCACCAGCAACTCAGGAACACTCACAGTAGCAACTGGTACGGCAACTGGCTTTAGTGGTGCGCTTACTGTTCAGACGGGCAACGCAACGGGCAACTCTGGTGATCTCAAAGTGGACGTCGGAACATCGGGCGCCACTGCAGGCTCTATCCTCATCGGCACAGTGAACAATACATCGGGCATCACCATCGGATCAACAACGCTGGCCAATGCAATAACTGTCGGCCAGTCAACAGCCTCGAATACAATTAATATCGGTATTGGTAATACACTGACGGGCAATACCCAAGCCATCAACATCGGTACTGGTACACCAGCAGGCACAGGTCAGACAAATATTAACATTGGTAACATTTTAAACGCCGGTGCCCTGAACCTCAAAGCAGGCACTGGCAGCATTAAACTCTCTGGTGTGGCAACGGGTACATCGGCAACATTCTTAGGATTGCCAGTCAAAACAGACCCCGGAGATCCAACTACTACCCAGGTAAATGGGGCGATATACTATAACTCAAGTAGTGGTACTTTCCGTTGTTACCAAAATAGCGCCTGGGTAGATTGTATTGGTGCTGGTGGCACAGGTATTACGAACGTTGGTACTCTACTTGTCGTACCAACAGCAGCCAACGGAGCCAGCGTTTCTGGCTCTAACCTAATTCTGCAGTATGCCGATGGTAGCTTCCCAGGCCTTGTCAGTACAGTCGCGCAGATTATTGCTGGCAGCAAAACATTTACTGGTACAACTACAGTATTTAAGAACACGAGCGACTCAGTTTCTGCACTCCAAGTCCAAAACCTTGCAGGCACCGCAATTCTTACTGCCGACACACTCAACAGCCGCGTTGGCATTGGTACAAGCGTCCCGCTGAACTCGTTTGGTGTTAGTCCACTACAGTATGCAACCGGTACTGCTAGCCAAACAGCCAGCACAACAGTTGTGGGCGTAGGTACCACATTTACTGCAGCTATGGTTGGCAGCCAAATTGTCTATGCCGATGGTGTTTCTGACATCATCACTGCGTTTAATGACACCACCCATATTACAGTAAACACAAGCCGCACCCACACCTCATCAGCCTTTAGTATTTTCTATCAAGGGCTGCAGGTAAAGAGTGATGGAACTGTTTATACGCAGGGAAGCAGCTCAGTACAACTTACTGCTAAAAACGTTTATGGCGCAAATGTCTTTACAGTCGGCACAGATTCGTCTGCAATTACCGTTGGCTCAACGGGTACGCAAAGTTTGTTTAAACCTAAAGTAGACTATACATCTGGTAATAATCCAACTACAGCTACCAGCGCCGACTTTAATAATGACGGTAAAATTGACATAGCTGTAACAAACTATGGCGCTAATACTTTTTCGATCTTTATAAACCAAGGTAGTGGTCTTTTTGCAGCCAAAGTAGACTATGCTACCGGTGCAAGTACAAGCCCCGACGGTATTGCTACCGGTGACTTTAACAAAGACGGATTTATTGATATCGCCACTGTAAATAACGGTAATAATACAGTGGCAATATTCTTTAATAATGGAAGTGGTGTCTTTACTATTCAAGCATCACCTCCTGTAACCGGTTTATTAGCTGACTATATAGTCTCAGGTGACTTTGACAAGGACGGTGATATAGATTTGGCAGTATCAGATACGAGCTCTTCTGCAAATGCAATCTCTATCTTGTTAAATAACGGTACCGGTACATTTGCCGCGAAAGTTGACTATCCGACCGTATCGCAGCCTGGGCCACTTACATTAGGAGACTTCAACAAAGATGGTGTACTTGATATAGCAACCACGTTATTTGTAACTAACAAGGTAGGGGTCTTACTCGGTATCGGTAATGGCACATTTGGTACGAAAGTTGACTATCCTGTAACTAACGGTCCCCAGGGTGTTATATCTGGAGACTTCAACAAAGATGGTAGTCCGGATCTAGCAGTAGTGAACCAGGGTTCAAATACAGTGTCAGTTCTTTTAGGACTAGGCAATGGCGCATTTGGTACAAAAGTAGACTACGCAACAGCCAGTACACCAGTAAAAATCGTTACCGGTGATATCAATAAAGACGGAAATCTTGATCTTATGGTAACTAGTGCAGGAGGGGGAAATATTGTCTCTGTTCTTTTGGGTAACAGTAATGGCACATTTAGTGCGAAAATTGATTATACTGCTGCTTTGGGACTCGGTGGAATATCGGCTGCGGACTACAATAACGATGGAAATCTTGACCTATCATCGACTGGTTCAAGCGGTCCAAGTCTCACAGTAATGATCAATGCAGAACTTGGTGTTACTCAAACTACTAACCCAAGCCTCAGTATTTATAATAATAGTGTTAACGACGCGCTTAGTATATACGGGCAGAGTACAAGCCAGTTGCTGCGTGTTGACGGCCAAGGTAACACTACTATAGGCGGTAGCTCTGCAAACTTGTTTGATCCAAAAGTAGACTATAGCGCAGGCAGCACACCGCAGGCCATTACCACCGGCGACTTCAACAAAGACGGAATTTTAGACATTGCTTCTACCGAATCAATTACTTTTAACACTAATGTTTCTCTAGGTTTGGGCAATGGAACATTTGGTCCAAAAGTAGCTTATTATACTGCGAATTTCCCGGTTGGCATTACAAGCGGCGACTTCAACAAAGACGGCAACCTTGATCTTGCTGTTGCTAATTCGGATAACGTTGTATCTATCTTTATGGGTATAGGGAATGGAACTTTCGGTGCAAGAACAGATTTCAATTCAGTTGGCAGCTCGCCACAGGGAATCACTACAGGCGACTTTAACGGCGACGGTAAGCTTGATCTTGCCATAACTAACTTCTCATCAGCTACCATATCAATTATTCTTAACTCCGGGTTAGGTACGACTCAGTTTGGTACCTCCCCACCTACATTCACAACTCTAGTGAGCTACACCGTTGGTACCAACCCGACAGCTATTTCTACAGGCGACTTTAACGGCGACGGTAAGCTTGATCTTGCCATAGCCAATGCCGGCTCATTGTTTATAAGTGTTTTGATTAACTCCGGCCTAGGCACTGGCCAGTTCGGTGCCAGCCCACCAGCTGCCACGACTCTAGCAAACTATACAACGAGCAGTATTCAATATGGCATAGTCACCGGCGACTTCAACAAAGACGGTAAGCTGGATATTGCCGCTACTAATAATAACTCCATTACCATGTCTATCTTTATAAATTCAGCCGTGGGTACTGGACAGTTTGGATCCGGCGCAAACCCAATTACTGCGACAACAAGAGTTGATTATAGCACTGGTACTAGCCCACGCGGCATCATCGCCGGCGACTTCAACAAAGACGGCACCTTGGATATAGCTGTCACGAATACATCTTCTAATACTGTATCCATCTTCACTAACTCAGGCTTAGGATCTGGCCAATTCGGTGCCAGCCCACCAGTAGCAACCTCTAAAACTGATTACACAACAGGATCGCAGCCGTTAGCTATCATTACAGGTGATTTTAATAACGATAATGACTTGGATTTGGCGGTCATAAATACAAATTCTGCCACTTTCTCTGTTCTTTCTGGGACGACAGTTGCTAACAACCGGCTGCGCGTTATGAACACATCAGGTACGGGTAGCTTGTTTGATTTGTCCAACAGCGGGCTTGCGCTAAAAAATATAATAAACTCAAGTGCGGCTTTCCAGATTCAAAACTCCATCGGTTCGGCTGTACTTAATGTAGACACAACCACCTTAAACACACTTACCAGCAATACTAGTTTTGAAGGAGCATTAACGGGCTGGACGGCAAACGGAACAAATGCAAGCGTACAGGAAACAAGTGCGCAGGCGTATGCTGCTACCAACAGCTTACTCTTTACCACAGGCACAGCAGCTAATAACAGTGCTCGCTACAATATCGGTGCAGTGCTTGCAACCAGTACCACATACACGTTCAGCTTCTATGCACGTCTCGCCTCTGGCAGCATGAGTTTACCAAATCCACTGACCATTGCTTATGCCCGGGATGGTACGACAGCGACACAAACTGATTGTGCTGTATATAATGCCACAACCATCATCACTTCAGGTGGTTGGACGCGCGTAAGCTGCACAATTAATACCGACGGCACAGCGCCTGCTAGTACCGCATATCTTGCAATCAAGCAGCTCGACACCACGAGCCGAAGTCTCTATATTGACAGCCTCCAGCTTGAAGCCGGTACGGCCATCACCCAGGCTCAAATAGGGAACACAGGCTTTGAAACAGCAGGCGTTGCGGCTCCATGGACGAAGACTGGTTCTGGCGCTCCAGTCAATATGACACTTGATACTACAACTGGTTATAACGGCGCAAACAGCCTAAAGATGACCGTATTAACTCCCGGTGGGCGCGACGGAACAAGCTACATAACCGCAAACACAAACCCAACACAGCTTAATATAGACAGTAGCTACACGCTTAGTTTCTGGGCCAAGGCGTCTGCAGCATTCAGTACCTTTACCGCTGGGTACGAACGTGACGGCGTTACAGTTTCTGACTGTAAAACATCTTTGGGCACAGTCACGACAAACTGGAGCCGCTTTAGCTGTACTATTACAACTGACAACACCGCTCCTGCCGCTGGCGCATTTATATACATTGTGCAAACCGACCTTGTAACCCGCAACTGGTGGATTGACGATGTGCAGCTTACAAACAATGCCAACATCGTTAACCCTGTCGCATACCAAGACAGCAGCATAAGCTTCAATGGCATTATAAATACCTCTACACTCATTCGTAATAAGTCCGACTCAACCAACGCACTTCAAGTTCAGAATGCCGCTGGCACGAGCTTGTTAACTGCCGACACTCTCAACGGCGTAGTTTCTGTTGGCGGCGCGCCAACACTAACACAGCTTTCTAGTGTCACCACAGCTGCGACTCCGTGGGGGCTTGTTGTCGTTGGTGATTATGCTTACACGATCAATAATGGCACAAGCTTCCAGATCACTAATATGTCCACTTCGTCAGTCGCAAGTACAACAGCAGTGCCGTTAGCAAGTAGCCTTAATGGGATATATATCTCTGGAAACTATGCTTATCTTGTTGATGAAACTGTCGCCAAGATATTTATCTACGATATCTCAAATCCTTTTGCACCAGTATTAAAAAATGGATCGGCCGAAACAACCTACCAGACCAATGCGAGTGTTTGGGTGCAGGGTAATTACGCCTACGTTGTGGGCTCAACTGGCATGCAGATATTCGACATTACAAACCCCGTAACGCCGGTATCGCTAAGTACAACGGCAATGTCAGCAAGCTACTCCATTGTACTAAAGGGCAAGTATGTCTATGTTGCAGGCGGTGGTGCTTCGAATGCTTCAACTCTAAAGATTGTAGACATTTCCAATCCGTTTAGTCCTGTTATTGTGTCAACGAGCACACAGGTTAACATGCTAAGCCTCTATGTTCAGGGCAAGTATGTCTACGCGACAGACGGTGGCATAGTTCGCATATTAGACGTCAGCAATCCAACAGCCACACCGGTCCAGGTCGGAACTCTCTACATCACAAATAACGACTATCTTTCACGCGCTCACTGGGGTATGCCGTACAGCATTTTTGTAAAAGGACGTTATGCTTACGTCGCTGGTGCTGATAACAAAATCTACACCATCGACATCAGCACGCCTTCTTTGCCAGTCCTTACCGCCACAACTACAAATGGTAGTTCTACGGACAATATTTACATCCAGGGGAGTTACCTTTACACAACAGATTACACCGGGGCTGCAATTTACCAGTATGCCATGAATAGCGCAGGATCAGTTATCGTCAACAATACCGTCCAAGCATATTCAGGAAGCTTTACCAGCGACCTATCCATTGGCGGCGCCCTAAACATCTCCAGCAGCACAACCGACGCGTTTAGGGTCGGAAGCAGCTCAACCAGCACGGTCTTATCTGTGGACACGAGCGTTGGCAACCTCAACAACGTCATCACCAACGCCAGCATCGAAACAGACACCACCGGCTGGGCAGCCAAGGGCACAACGCCTACAACCTTCGCCCGTGAGCCAAACAAAGGCTACAGCGGCAGCAGCTCGCTCAAAGTTACTACCCAAGCAACCATTGACCAGGGCGCCATCTATAACGTTTCGCTTCCTTCAGGAAGATGGACGGCGAGCTTATACATCATGCTCGACAGCACAAGCAAGAGTATGTCAACTCTTGCGGTAGGTTATGCGAAGGACGGTGTTACTGATGGAAACTGTAATATAAACACATCAACGTTAAGGGCAGGACAGTGGGTACGTGTTACTTGTAGCTTCTTTACTCTGGCACCATCCGGAACACCGTACTTTTATGTTAAGCAAACTGATGCAAATATCCACACTTTCTATATTGACGGAGTAACTTTGCAGACCGATGCTAACAGTGACGCTAACTACCGTGAGGGTAAAATATCCTTAGGTGGCACTATTACAAGTCCTGTAACGCTTCAAAATAGCTTTAATTCAGCCAACGCTCTAACTGTTCAAAACGCCGCCGGTACTAATATCTTTAATATTGATACAACTGATAGTAACATTATTACCAACCCTGGTTTTGAAGTGAACTTACTAGGCTGGGGGCCAGAGCTGGGTGGAGCCCTCCCGACTCGTGAAACAAGCCAGGCCTGGCTTGGAACAGCTTCCTTAGGAGAAGTTACAAGTGCAACTGCAAACTCCGGAGCTAGATTTATTACCGGCAATGTCCAACCCACCCAGCTTGCCATATCAACCACCTATACGCTGTCGTGGTACGCCAAGCTTAGCAGCGGTACATTTACTGACATCAAGGGCCGCTACTCGGTTGATGGCGGTACGACGTTTATTGACTGTACACCAACCGGTGGCTTAACTCCTCAGGTTGTGAACCTTAACGGTTGGACCCGCTATGTCTGTTCGTTTACCACTGCTGTTACAACCCCAAGCGCTACTGCCTACATTGCCATTGTCCAAACAGCCGCTACCGCCCACACGTTCTGGATCGACGGCGTCCAGCTCGAAGCCGCAGCCACCGCATCCGAATATGCAGCTGGCAGCCTCTTCATTAATGCTACCATCACCTCGCCAACAGTGTTCAAAAACACCTCCAACTCCACCGAAGAATTCAAGATCCAAAACGCCGCCGCCACCAACCTACTGACAGTCGACAGCCTAAACGGCAACGTCGTCGTTGGCGTACAAGACGCAAATACCACACCTCTCGTACTGGACTGGGACACTGATGCAACATTCTTGAATGGTTCAACTGGAGCTACAGCTGGTACCGAAGTAGACGGAGGTATGTTCTATAGCTCCACAGACCACAGGGCAATGTGTGGTATTGCGGGCTCCTGGTTGCCTTGTAATGGGTTATTGTATTCAAATACTGCTGCTAGTGGATCCGTCTCTACCTGTTTGGCGACCTGTGCATCGATTGGAACTGCACCAGTTCCGGCAAACTTCTGTAAGCCAGGTAAAACAATTCATATATTTGCAAGTGGTGTATACAACACTACAGCTGCTGTGACGGTGGGAATGGGTGTCTACTACGGTACGGATGGTACCACACGTACAAACGATGGTGCTAGTCCTATCGGGATTGCCTCGGTGCCGGTCTCGAGTGGTGCTGCAGCAGTTAACCTAGGTTGGCATCTCGATTACTATATAATCTGCTACAGTACTACAACCATGATGGGGCAGGGCTATTTTAGTAATGCTACAACCACAACCACAAGTACCAGTGTGAGTATGTACACTACCACAGCTACAACAGTTGTCTCTACTTCTGCAAAAAATCTCTATCTATTTCCTGCATTTGGTGCAAGTGCTGCCGGTAATAATATAACGATGGAACAGTATATCGTAACCGGAAATTAATCGGTAGACTTACCTTACTAATAATGTGATAAAAATCTTATGTCTTTTTAAGCCCAATAAGCCTATCCTGAGAACGTAAACATAATAAAGGGGTGTGTATGAAAAAGCTTGTTAAGTTCTTAACACGCAAGGGAAGCTATGCTTTGGGGCTGGCAATTGCTTCGCTGGTGGGCGGCTTGGTCTCGGCTGTTGTATTGGCAGCAATACCGGATGCCAGCGGCACAATCCATAGCTGCTACAAAAACAGCACCGGGACACTTAAAATAATAGACTCCGCTTCAGCCACCTGCTCAGGCAGCGAAACTGCCCTAAATTGGAGCCAAGGAGGCAAAACCCCCCTACGCACAAACCCCGCCGGAGCAGATTTATCCGATTCCAATATGGTTTACTGGGATCTATCCAACACTAACTTTACAGGTACAGATTTTTCTCGGTCTGTCTTAAAAAATACCAATTTCACTAGCTCAAACCTAAGTAGTGCTAATATGACTGGCTCAAATGCCGAAAAGACTAACTTTACTAGCTCTAACCTGAGCAATTCGAATTTCACTGGGGCTAATCTGAAAGCCGCAATTTTTCTAGGCTCAACCTTGAGCAATGCTAACTTTACTAACTCCAATTTAAACTCAGTAGATCTCTCAGGAAGGAATTTATCTAGTTTAAATTTAAGTAATGTTGATCTAACAAATGCAAATCTTTCGGGTATTACGTTTGGTTCAGGCCAGACGATTTCTGCCATTTTTGGTAATACTAACCTTAATAGTGTTAATCTTACTGGGCTAAATTTTTACTTAGCACAATTCAATGGTCAGAATTTAAGCGGACGAGATTTAAGCGGTAGTAAATTTGAAAGTACTAATATTCAGGCTGGGAGTAACTTTTCCAATGCAAACCTATCTGGCACTGGAACGGGTGTAGGATTTTCAATAATTGATAGTAATTTATCTGGGGCTAATCTTAGCGGTCAGAGCTTTATTGGCGGCAGTGGATTTGATAATGACAATTTCACAAATACTAACTTCACTAACGCACATTTTGCACAAGGTTATTACCTTGAGGCAACAAGCACTTACACTGGAGCAAACTTCACAGGAGCAACCTGGGACAATGTTATTTGCCCAGATCTAACGAACAGCAATGACAATGGTAACACCTGTATTGGACATATTGCCATCTAACTGCGGATAGACGTCAAAACCTGCTTTAACTGGCCCTGGTCAATGTCACCGGGACCAGTTATTATTATCCACGTATTAGTTGCTGTCGGCAGGCTAATTACCGACTGGGTGTCGATTTTGCCACCGTTGTTATAGGCCCCAATTTCAGCGTGCCCAGCCGGGACATCCATTTTGTTCCTAAGCGGAATTAGGTTGGCATAAAAGCTCTGGATGTCATCGTCCGATGGTTTTACCTGCAATGCAAACACCAGCTTTTTGCCATTGCCGTACGTTACGTTATACAGCAAGGTATTGGGGTGTGGGTTTTTAAATGAATGTAAATCCAGCGTATAGCCCACGGGTAGCTTCTTTTGGTCGGGGTAGTAGACAGGGAAGTTAACGCTGGCGCGGATGGCTTTTGGCACGGGGCTCACCACCCGGTGTAAAAACACCCATGCTCCATAGCCTCCGCCCAAAACAAGCAATGTTCCAAAAACACTTGCCAAAATAACCGGCAGTTTGCCATGTGCTTTTTTGCGCGTGCGCGCTGGTTTTTTTACAGCTACTGCCGGCTCGCTAGCTTTCGCCGTCTCTTCATCCATATAGCCCCATACTAAAGCATTACCTCCATGCCTGGCAACCAGCCGGAGCCTAGATCCGGGCTTTTATCATCCAACACCCATAGATTTAACACCTCATATCTGTCATACTGCAGCCTAGCAAAGAGGGTATTAATGAAGTATAAGAAACTAATTGTTGCGGTTGTTTTGGTGCTCGGCGCGCTCGCCGGTGTTGGCTTTGGGGCTGTAAAGTACGAGCATAACAAAGACATGCACAGTAGCGACAAGCGTAATGCTGCCTACAACCTCCTTTCCCGGTCCATCCTTTCCGACAAGCAAAGCGACGTTATCCTCGACTTTACCGATGTGCGCAACCAAGTAAGAGATTACGCCGACAAAAACATCGGCAAGGATAATGCCAGCATTTACTTTCAGTATTTGCCAACCGGAACATCCTTTGGCTACGGCGAAACCCGCGCTTTTACCGGCGCGTCATTGATCAAAGTACCGTTTGTCATGAACCTCTACAAACTATCCGAAGAGGGCAAAGTTAATCTTGATAAAAAGGTAGCTCTCAAGACCGAATGGCTCAACGACCAGTACGGCGAGCTTTATAAAAAAGGTGCTGGCTACATGCTGACCTACCGCGACGCGGCCAAGCTTGCCATGGAAGACTCCGACAACACTGCCGTTCTGATGATCCTGGACGCACTGCAAAACGCAAAAATGCAGCCCAAAGAAGAAGCCATTAACTATCTGGACATTGATTTTCAACTAACCAGCACTGACCAAGTCCAGATTGGCGCTCAGTCATACACATCCCTCCTCAAATGCCTGTATTTCTCCTGCTACCTTAAGCTCAGCGACTCCCAAGAGATACTTAGCTACATGAGCCAGTCCAGCTTTAACGACCGCCTAACCGCCCAGATACCAGACGGTGTAGTTGTGGCTCACAAAATTGGCACGTTTAACAAAGAAGTCCAAAGCGACTGCGGTATCTTCTATGTCCCTAACCGCAAATACTCGCTCTGTGTCATGCTAAAACAAAGCGACCCCGAAGCCAGCCGGCACATATCTGAAATCTCCAAGATGGTTTATGACTACGTTACTAGTGCCGCGCCTGCAAATTTGAATGAGTAGGCGGGGAAAACAGGGGTGTTAAGTGTAATAGTGGAATGCTAGTATTATACGGCTAGTTAACTATCGGGTTATAATAGACTGTAACTCGCTCAAATAGCATTAGCATATGCCTATCTTCCATCAGGGGTCCCCGCAAAGCCTGCTTTGTGGGGGATGCGTGAAAAGTCCGTGAAATGTAAGTGTTTTTATGGTAACCTAAGGGGTAGATATAAGGGGTAAATAGGTGAGCAGGACAGTTGCGATTCTTAACCAAAAGGGCGGCGTGGGCAAAACAACCACCGCTGTTAATCTTGGTGCCTACTTGGCAAAAGCAGGGAAGTCGGTTTTGCTAGTCGATCTTGACCCCCAAGGCAACGCCACCTCTGGGCTCGGGATAGACAAACAGTCTCTAAACGAAACATTGTACGACGCGCTGTTTAACCACGCGGCTGCTCCGAACATACTCATGGATACCAATATTGAAGGTCTACAAATACTCCCGAGCAATGCTAATTTAGCCGGCGCAGAAGTCCAGCTGGTTAGTTCGCTTCAGCGTGAACTCCAGCTTCGCACGATGTTAGAACAGTTTAATCATGACATTATCCTCATAGATTGTCCGCCAAGTTTAGGGCTTTTGACCATCAACGCCTTAAGCGCATCTGACTTTGTTATGATCCCAGTCCAAACCGAATATTACGCGCTCGAGGGTTTGGGCCAATTACTTAGTGTTGTCCAACGCGTCAAAGAAGCAATTAATCCAAAGCTCGAAATATTGGGGGTTCTGTTGACAATGTTCGACAGCCGGACAAGTCTGAGTGATCAGGTTATGGCCGAAGTCAAAAAGCATTTTGCCGATAAGGTCTTTAGCACAGTTATCCCGCGCAATGTCCGTTTGGCCGAAGCCCCGAGTTTTGGCCAGCCCATTTCCGAGCATGACAAATGGTCTAAGGGCGCCCGGGCCTACAAACAATTAAGCAAAGAATTTCTAACCAGGCTTGAAGGAGCAAACTAACCATGGCTAAAAAATCTGCGCTCGGTAGAGGCTTTGATGTACTCATGCCGACCGACCTGGACACAACATTATTAGAAACAGATAGCGAACGAGTACAAAAGTTATTCGTTTCGTCCATTTTCCCAAATCCAGACCAGCCGCGGCGCTTTTTTGACGATTTGGCGCTCGAACAGCTGGCCGATTCATTAAAACAGTACGGTGTACTGCAGCCATTGATTGTTTCACCGGGCAAAACGCCAGATACATATCTGTTAATTGCTGGTGAGCGCCGTTGGCGCGCCGCAAAATTGGCCGGAATCCAAAAAGTGCCAGCAATTGTGCGAACAAGTAAAGAACTGGAACAGCTCGAAGTCTCTCTGGTAGAGAACATCCAGCGTGTGGATTTATCACCATTGGAAACAGCGGTGTCGATAAAGCGTTTGCATGAGATGTTTAGCCAAAGCTACGACGATATTGCCAAGCGGCTTGGCAAGGCACCATCGACCGTAAACAATATTGTGCGACTCTTACAATTATCTCCAGCCGCGCAAGAAGCACTCAATACCGAAAAAATTTCCGAAGGCCATGCCCGCTCAATTTTGGCACTTAAAGAGTCCCCCGAAAACCAAACCGAACTTTTGCTGCTTATCCAAAAAAACGGCTGGTCGGTCCGTCAAGCCGAACAGTTCGTGGTAGCATCCAAAGCTGGCGCCGAAGATACCAAAGCCGCCGAAAAGCGCACGATTCCGTCAAACCCCAAAACCGAAGCTTTAAGCAAATCCTGGAACCGCCCAGTCAGCATCAAAAACATGGCCAAAGGCGGCCGGCTCGAAATTGGCTTTACCAGCCAAGAAGACCTAGACAAACTCATCGCCCTCCTCGAAACTCTTAAATAGAATTAAGTTGCTTTTTTTCAAATCAGTGATAAATACCGGCTGAACGACCGTCATTACGGTAAGCTTCTAGTCAAAGCGACAACAAGCCTGCAGAACTCGGCACTGATCGTGCCTCAAACAGCTTCGGCTGGTTTTTGTTGTCGCTTTGACGAAGCTTAGCCGTTAAATGCCGCTATGTTCAGCCGTTATTTACACTGATTTGCGCGAACGCACTCCAGGCATTCATGGTCTTTCTGAGATCGAACATAAAGATCTTCGTTCGTGGCTGCGCTTCGTCAAAGATACAACTTATCGCCAAGGATTTAGCCATGAACTCAACTTTAAAGCTTCATGGCCGACCGTAGGGAGTCATCCTTGGCTGTTGTATGTTTGACAGAAGCGCACCAAGAAGGAATGGTCCCGTTTGAGCTCAGAAAGAATATGAATGCAAAAAGTTAAGACTAAAAGCTCTTGGCGTCGCCGATTGGCAAAATGCGGACGGCGAGTTTGCCGACGATGTCGTGCAATGGGACTGGGCCAAAGTAGCGTGAATCAAGTGAGTTTGCCCTGTTGTCGCCGCAAACAAAGACTTCACCGGCTGGGACGGTCAGGTCAAGGTTGCCATCGGTGGTGGTGATGACAGTGCCGTAGGGCTGGGTTTTGTCAGGGCTGAAGCCATTTGGATATTGGGTGTTGTAGACTGTGACCTTGCCGTCTTTTACCGTCACACGCTCGCCTGGCAGCGCGATCACCCGCTTAATAAGCTGCTTTTCTCTGGTGCTGTTGGCCTCATAAAGACCTTTTTTAATAAAGACAATCACATCGCCGCGGGCGGGTGTATAGTCGTGGTGCGTTAGGCGTGCCCAGGTTCGTGAAACTTTCCAGATAATAAGCCGGTCGTGGTCGTGCAGCGTTGTCTGCATGCTCGGTCCGTCAACTTCATATGACTGGAAAACATATGCCGTAATTGTTAGGGCCAAGATCGGGGCAATTAATAGCACTGCAATCGTCGAAAGTACACTGCGGGTTTTAGACTGCTTTTTCTCTTTAGTATCCTTGGACTCCTTAGAGTCATTAGCAGGCGCGGAGGAGCTATCTAGCGTACCCGGACGTACTGCCGCAGGAGCAGCCGGAGACGCTGGCAGTTCGCCGCTATTGTTTGTAACACCTTTGGGTTCGATAATATCATTCATAGTAGATTCAGTGTCTAACTATACCATACCAAATCATTCACGCCAGATTCAGAATTAAAATATTCTAAGGCGCTTCTCAGCAGTTTATTGCTAGACTGTAAAAACCGTGGAAAACTTGAACGCCATAACGGTTTACGCTCATCCTTTAACCCGCTATACTAGGAAGGTTAATCTTCTCATGGATAATTTTAAAAATCACAAAAAACGTACCGTAGGTTCAATCGACGGCTTTGTTAAACCAAAGACAAATGGTAGCAAAAGCCCAGGTGACCTGCAGTCGTTCAATACTTACTATCAGGGTAGTAAAGGTGCCGCGGCCGTGGACACCGATTCGCTGCGCATAAGCCGTATCGACGATTTTAAACAGGCCGAAGGTTTTTCGGCCGCAACCCAAGCGCCAATTATGAATCCAGCCGCCGAAAACCCAGCCGAAATAGGTGAAATTTATGCCTCACATGCAGCCAGCCGCCGTGAACGCCGCGCCCAACAAGAAGCCAAGAAAAATATGCCAAAAAAACGGCGGGGATTTATGCATTTTAGACGCAAACAAAAAGAACCAAAAAAGCCTTCTAAGCGTAATAAGCTAAAGATCGGCTTGCGCGTGGCTGGAGTGCTAGCAGCAGTCATCTTGCTTACGGGCGGCGTATTAGCGCTAAAGATCTATCTTACAACCCACGGTATTCTAAAGGGCGGCAGCAACGGCGCCGCCGCGCTAAACAAAAACGTCGATCCAACGCTGCTTAAGGGCGAAGGAGACGGCCGTGTCAACATTTTAATGCTTGGCAAAGGCGGAACCGGCCATGACGGCCCAGACCTTACTGACACGATTATTATTGCCAGCATCGACCCCATCGCCAAAGAAGTCGCATTGGTGAGCCTTCCGCGTGACTTGTGGGTAAAAACGCCATCTGGCGGAGCGTCCAAAATTAATGCCATTTATGCCAATGCCAAATACGCCGTACTCAATAACTACACCACCAAACAGCAAACCGACGCCGTTAAGGCCGCAGCCGAAAAAGCCGGTGTTAAAGCGATTGAAAGCGCAGTTACCTCAGTTCTCGGCATCCCAATTAATTATTACGGCATGGTGGACTTCCAAGGCTTTGCCCAGGCAATCAATGCAGTACATGGGATTGATATAAATGTAAAAACAGAGGTCTACGACACCTTTATCCAGGCTGACAATAACAATAATCCGCTAATCGCGGCAGTTGGCCAAGACCATTTTGATGGCAAGCACGCGCTGCTTTACGCCCAGTCCCGCCACGGTTCACTGCGCGGCGACTTTGACCGTACCGAACGCCAGCGCGAAGTGATTGTGGCTCTAAAAGACAAGGTTTTAAGCCTGGGCACATTCGCTAACCCGCTTAAAGTCAACCAGCTGATCGATGCCATTGGTGACCATGTCTCGACCGACTTTACAACCAACGAGCTCAAGCGTGTTTATGACATTGTAAAAGATGTTCCATCTGCCAAGATTGCTTCAATTGGCCTGGCAGATCCGCCTAACAACTTCGTAACCACCGACAACATCGACGGCCAATCAGTAGTTATCCCGCGCGAAGGCACATTTGTCTACACCGCCATCCAGTCATATGTCCGTAACACACTGCGCGACTCCTTCCTAAAGAGTGAAAACGCCAACATTGTGATCCTAAATGGAACCAACACACCGGGCCTGGCTACGCTCAAGAGCACAGAGCTTAAGTCCTACGGCTACAACGTTACCCAGGTTGCCGACGCTCCAACCAAGGCCTACACCAAGACTGTTTTGGTAGATATGACCAAAGGCGTTAAGAAATATACTAAGAACTACCTCGAGAAACGGCTCGGCGTAACGGCTACGACAACGCTGCCAGATCCGTCGATCGTGCCAGGAACTGCTGACTTTGTTATAATACTAGGCAGTAACGAGTCCGGTGCGAGTAACTAAGCAAAAAGGATCTCACTTGAGTTTTGTTAAAACGGTAAGTTTCAATGAATAGGCTCGACAAATTAAAGCCGGCTGGTGGCTTTAGTGCTATCGTTCACGTTCTGCTGGTAGCAGTTTTGCCATTGATTGTGTTTATTTTGGTACGGTTGTCTTTTGTACCGCTGGCATATGCCGTCATCTTGGCTTCCAAGTGGCGCATGCTGGCAGTCCGGCCGCGGCACTGGCCGGCAAACATCCGGGCAAATGCCATCGATATTATTGTTGGCCTGTCGTTTGTCAGCTTTATAGCCGGTGCGCCGTCACAGCAGTCCTGGCAGCTTGTTTGGGCTATTTGTTACGGCATATGGCTTACGCTTATCAAACCGCGTTCATCGACCTTCTGGAACGCCATACAGGCTGGTGCCGGGCAGATTCTAGGTCTTGCCTCAATCTATGCGCTATGGGGGAGGTCGTCGCTCTTGGTTCTTGTTGTTGCAACCTGGGCCGTTTGCTACCTGGCAGCCCGCCACTTCTTAAGCAGTTTTGACGAACCGCTCAGCTCAATGATCTCCCACGCTTGGGGCTACTTTGGTGCCGCGCTCACCTGGGTGCTTGGGCACTGGCTGCTGTATTATGCCTTTATCTCGCAACCAATGCTAATCCTGTCGGTGCTTGGGGTTGGTATCGCAACGCTGTATTATCTTGAGACCAACGATCGGCTTTCGGTGTTTGTCCGCCGCGAAATCCTGCTCGTAATGTCAGCCGTTATCATCGTTGTCCTCCTCTTTTCCTCTTGGGGCGATAAAGCTGTTTAATATGAAGCTTTACCATGGTGCGCCAGACCCAATGATGGGTAACGAACTTATGCCGCTCAACGAGATGAAGGATATTTATCCCGAACTCTACGCGCTGCATCTCTCAAAATACGAGGGTCGCGAAGAAATCTTGGAGCGTAAAATCCCGCTACTCAACTGCCTTTGGAACGATGTTATCCAGTTTTTGCCAATGCATCCTAAAAAAGTTTTTGAACTCCAGGTCGAAATGGGGCTGATCCCCGAAGTCCCGCCGTACAAATTCTTCGAAGTAGACACCAGCTTGCTGGATCCAAGCAAAGCAGTAGTCTTCTTTAAGATAGCGCCGGGCGAAGAAAATGTGACGGTCAAGTGGCTTAAAGATGTTGATCCGTCTGAGCTAGAGGACATTCCACAAGCAACAATTGACTATTATAAAAGCCTTGTCGGCACAGGTGAGTTGCCATTTAATTATCAGTTTATCCCGCACGTTGTATACATGAGCCGCCTGTATATCTCAGAAGTCCCCATCATTTCCTTGTAGCTTTGTGGGGTTTTCTAAGCTGAGTCTCAGGTTGCTTGCTATAATAAATACATATGCTTAATCCTTTTAAATCACCACCAAAAAAATCATCAAAAACTAAGCCTGCTGGCAACGAGCTGCCGCCAATCAGCGCTTTTGCGCCAACAATGAGCTCAAGCTCCACTAAACCACGCCAGCCCATGTCTGTCGAAAGAAAATCCAGCCTAGCAACCACCATTCTTATGCTAATTGTCGCAGTCGCAGCTGGTTTTGGCGGCGGCTACGTTGGCGCCCGCAATAACGGCTATGATGCCAACAGTGCCCAGGCCAAACAGCAGATTATCTCCAACGAAAGCCAGCTAGTGAACAGCATCGCCAAAAACGTCGGCGCCAGTGTGGTGTCGGTGGATGTTAGCTCCCAAACCACCACTCAAAACATTTTCGGCATCTCCCAGCCGCAAACCGAAGAAGGAGCCGGGACAGGGGTAATTTTGACCAAGGACGGCCTAATCATCACCAACCGCCACGTGGTTCCAGCCGGCACAACCACTGTCTCTGTCACACTTTCTGACGGCACCAAGCTGGACAACGTCACAGTTGTTGGCCGTACAGCCGAAAGCGACCCGTTCGACATCGCCTTCCTCCAGATCAAAGACCTCAAAGGCAAAACTCTAACGCCGGCTGTTGTTGGCGACTCGTCCAAAGTCCAAGTTGGCGACAAAGTCGTAGCCATCGGCAATGCCCTCGGCCAATTCCAGAACACTGTCACTAGCGGCATCATCTCAGGCTACGGCCGCAGCATTGAAGCCGGCGACCAAAGCGGCAGTAGTAGCACCGAAACCCTGCAAAACTTGTTCCAAACCGACGCTGCCATTAACCTCGGCAATTCCGGCGGGCCATTGGTAAACGTCAACGGGGAAGTAATCGGCATCAACGTTGCCATCGCCGACGCCCAAAACATCGGCTTCTCTATCCCTGTTAATGACATTAAGGGCCTGATCGCCAGCGTCGAAAAAGACGGCAAGCTGGAACGCCCATACCTCGGTATCCGCTACGTCACCCTCACGGACGACTATGCCTATGAGTACAACCTCGATGTAAAGCGCGGCGCCTATATTGCTCCAAACAACACGGCCGGCCCATCAATCCTTCCAGGCAGCCCAGCCGAAAAAGCCGGCCTGCAGGAAAAAGACGTCATTACCCAGATCAACGGTACCAAAATCGACGAAAACAACTCTTTAGTCTCGCTCCTTGGCCGCTTCACAGTCGGCACCAAAGTGACTCTAACAGTTAACCGCGACGGCAAAGACCAAAAGATCGACGTCACTCTCGAAGCCGCCCCTCAGGGTTAACCCCAAGTAGCAAAATTTGTGCTGTTCGAAAAATCCCAGAAACCAGATTCCAAATTACTCGTAACTACTGTATCAATTTTAAAGCTGTCATAAGGCAGGCCAAAGGCAGGCGGGAGTTTTCGCGCAGCCTGGATAAGCGAAGCTCCTATATTGAGTGCGTTTAAATTCGGCAATCCTTTACTATAAGCAATTTGAGCGACAAGCTCCGCACTTTGTGTAACCTTATAATTTACTTCGTCGGCCTCAAGCCGTAACCATACTTTATCTACACTAAGCTCACTTAAAATATGTGATGGTTCAGGGGTAGGCCACTTAATGGCTGTGGCAAGTTGCGTATGCGTATTAGCAAGTCCACTAACAATTGAAAATAGATATGGGCTGCCCGGTTCCATGCCACGACGAACCTTAGTCACGATTGCTTTCCAAACGTTATGGCCGCCCTCAAGAGCATAATCTGGAACTCGTCCAATATCCTGGTGCTCAAATACTGCCCCATTTGGAGACAGCTCGTAAGAAAAGGCCGGATTAGAAGGCTCCATGCCATTCCTAGCTTCGTTATATTTAATCATCTAAATATATTATAACATAAAATTATACAACTTGCTAAGCATTAGTTGTATAGTAACCCCTTATATTGTATAATTTAGTGATATGAAATCACCAAACAGTTCTTCTTCACGCCCAAACCACCTCAGTCGCCGCATCGCTGCCAGCACCATCGCAGCCCTTAGTCTAATAAGCTGCAGCGAAGCAAAAACTAAAAATTCTGCCCCAACAGAAACAGTTGCACTTGCCAGCACACTGCCCATCTTTCCCGAAATTAAACCACCAACTACATTACCAGAAGCAACACGTGCAGCATTAAATACAGAAACAGCCAAATTTGTGTCAGAAAAAGCATCGCTCATTAAAGCATATGCCGATCCAGAAGCCACAGATGCCGAAGTTTTTATCGATGACAATAATAGCGATGGAAGTATAGGTACAACTATAATTAAATGGTTTGTCAAAGACGGCCAGCTTACGCAGGTAGATGCAACGGTTTCAGAATACCCATCACTCACAGGTGGTCTATCTATAACAAGCGTAGTTTTTGCGGAGCACGCTGTTACAAGCATTAAAGGCCAGGCCCTAAACTTGCCAACAGACAGAGCAGTCAACTTTAAGCACTTTGGCTCAGCCTCAGGCGTAGATAGCTGGGACATAACCTATATTCCAACCAACAACCATATAGATCTCCTAACAACCGGCGATCAAGACGGAAGCCTTCGCCCAAATACCATTTTTCTTGGAACTAATAGTCTCGATGATGCAAGTAATACTGCCATGGCAATATTTACAGACCTAATAAATGTTCCTGGATTATTACTCCAAAAATAAAAACTTATCTCAAATAATGCGTTCAAAAACTTGGATAAAGTCTTGTTCAACGTTTTGTTTAAAACCGTGTTTTTTGGCTATTTTGGCAAGTTCTGCGTGCTGGAAGGGCAGCGACTCCGTTAATAGAAATTGCAACTTTGTTGCAATTTTGGCAGAATCGTCAATTAAGGCAAAAAGCTCTCTGTAAAGGTCCAGCCCATCTTTGCCCCCAAACAGTGCAATTTTAGGTTCATGGCCAGCCGCTTGGTTAATTTCATAATCGTCCGGCACATAAGGCAGGTTAGCCAGCAGGACAGTGGGCTGCACATCCGCGCTCAAAACTGGCTCTAATAAATTACCCTTATAAAACGTCACGCCGGCCTTAAGCTTCTTAGCATTTTTACGTGCCACCGCCAATGCTGCGGCGTTAATTTCCGTAGCGTACACCTCAGAATCGGGCAGCTCCAGCGCGGTGGTAATAGCCAAACACCCAGACCCGGTACCAATGTCGGCGATAATGGGATTCTTAATCTTAAGACTTTTTAACAGGTCAATCATAATCTCTGTTTCAGCCCGCGGCTGCAAAGTGTCCGCCGTTACCAAAAACTCCCGCCCATAAAACTCGCTGTGGCCACGAATATAAGCTAGTGGCTCATGCCCAGCCCGGCGCTTTATCAGCTCATTCAGTTTCTTAATAGTCGGCTCGTCCAGCGGCAGATCCAGGTGGGCCAAAAGCCATCCGCGGTCCTTACTCAAAACATCCTCAAGCAAAACCAAAACGTCCAGCCGGGCCGTCGGCACTTCTTTGTATGCCAAGGCATTTATAGCGTTTTTTAAATATTCCTCAACATTCATTAGGATTCTTGGTTAAGAAGGTCGTGTTCGGCCTTGTGGAGTTCTTCAAATAGGTCGTCGATCTGGCCGGTCATGGCGCCCGGGATGTTACTGCGGGAGTAGCCTATGCGGTGGTCGGTAATGCGGTCTTGGGGGAAGTTATACGTCCTAATTTTTTCGGATCTGTCGCCGGAGCCGATCAGTTTTTTGCGGCTGTCTGATAGTTTTTGCTGTTCGGATTCAATCTGCGCCTGCAAAAGCCGTGAACGAAGGACGCCGAGGGCTTTTAACTTGTTCTTTGTCTGAGATTTTTCGTCCTGCTGCGTTACAACCAGCCCAGTTGGAAGGTGAGTAATGCGCACGGCAGAGTCAGTGGTGTTAACACTTTGGCCGCCGTGGCCGCTGGCGTGGTAAACGTCAATCCGCAGGTCGGATGGGTTAATTTCAATGTCTTTTTCTTCGGCTTCCGGCAAAACCGCAACAGTCACGGTAGAAGTGTGGATCCGGCCTTGGCTTTCAGTTTCTGGCACGCGCTGGACGCGGTGGACGCCGGCTTCAAACTTGAACATGCCAAAGGGTTCATCGCCGCGGGCTATAAAACTAATTTCTTTATAGCCGCCAGCGTCTGACGGGCTTTCGTTTAAGAGCTCTAGTTTGTAGCCGTGCGTTTCACAGAAGCGAGCATACATTCGGTATAGTTCGGCTGCAAACAGGGAAGATTCATCGCCACCGGCCGCCGCGCGGATTTCAAAAATGGCGTTGCGTTCATCGTTGGGGTCTTTTGGCACCAGTGCTTCTTGCAGCTGGGCGTCAATGCTTTCACGGAAAGCCTTTAGGTGCACTAATTCTTCGCGAGCCATCTCCGCCATTTCGGCGTCACTGCTTGCGGCCATTTCCTGCGCCTCAGTAATTTCCTTGTTATAACGGACTTGTTCATCAAAAAGCTTCACAATGCCTTCAACGAAACTCATTCTCTTAGCAAGTTTTGGATATTCGGGCGTGCTAAAAATACCCGGGTCAGTCAGCTGCTGCTTGAGGCCATCCAGTTCTTCGCGGTAGTTTTTAGCTTTTTCTTCCATAATTCTTCCTCATTATATACAAAAAACCGCCATCCAAAAGGACAGCGGCTTATTTATTAGACGTAGCTAGGCACCGAGTTTTTGCGCAGTTTCGGCTTTTTCTTCGGATTTGCGCGGCTTTTTGGCAGCTTTTGCTTCGCGTGCGGCCCTTGCAGCCTCTGTGCGGGCGCGGAACTTGTCAACGCGGCCTTCGATATCAACAAGCTTTTCCTGGCCCGTAAAGAATGGGTGAGAGCTGCTGCTAATGTGCACTTTAATCAAAGGGTATTCGTTGCCGTCATCCCATTTGGTTGTTTCTTCGCTCGCTACAGTTGAGCGGGTCAAAATGCGGGTGCCATCGTTGAGGTCTTCAAAAACAACAACGCGGTAATCTTTGTGGTGCAAATCTTTCTTCATATTCATAAGAATATATATCATTTCAACAGATATGTCAATCTGTTATGCTTGAACAACGCTTATGCGAGCGATATACTGTTTTTAGAAAGAAACTAAAACAAACACCCCATGCCGGAACTGATAGATCAAGGCTACCAATATCCACACGAAGTAGGGGCTGTATCAACAGTCGACCTAGCTACGCATTTTACTGAGCATCCTGAAATGTATCATCCAGGTTTACACGAACACATAGAAAGGGTGCTTCATATGGGTGACATTGCGACGGATACCGTTGTACCCGAAGTTGAGGCCATAGCAATTGATCAACATCCTTCTCCAGAGCAAGGACAAAATATAGAAGAATTACCTACGATATCAAAACCTGAGGAAATGACTATGCAGTCAAGTCTCGATTCAATATCGGAAGCTCTTAATCATGACGACCAACTGAAGCCATTTATAGATCGACTCGTGTCGTATGTGGCTGAAAATGGTCAGGATTTTGAGTCAAAAACAAAACTTGGATCAATACTCGAAAAGCAGCTTCCTGCGATTTCAAAACAGATAGAAATGTTGCTAGAAAAAGGTGAATTAAATGTATGGGAACGAGCGGCCTTAAGAGAAGGCTATAGCGCTGCTTTGAGGGAGCTAAAATATAGCTCCATGAGCTTACCGGGGGACGAGATAGAAGAGCCGCCAGAACTAATAGAGAAGCGTGAATTACTACGTGATCAATATGGAAAACTGGAAGCTTCATTAAGCGAAGACGTACCAGGTGGTTATTCTAAGGTTGCTAAACTTATGCAAAAATATCCGCGTTTAACTACAGCCGGTGTGAACTATAGGCATTTAGATGATTACGATAGAATTTTCAACGGCGAAAGAAATTACAGTGAAACGGTGGAACGTTTAGAAGTTGAGCCTGCTGCAGAAGAGGTAAGCAGAGTGAGTGAGCGGTTGGAAAGTGTTAAGCCCATATCTAGGCTTATCATTCTTAATGAGCCTGAAAATAGAAAAAAGTTATTTGAAGATATTGAAATAATTGATTCATTTATACCTGATGAATCGGATAAAGACTTACAAAATAAAGTAGCCCAGAACGTTAGAGAGATAATCAACTGCGGTGGTTATGGTCGCGAACTTTTATTGGATGATTTCAAGGCCGTAGCTCAAAGCTTAGAAGAAGCAGGGGTAACAAAGGTCAATGTACTGACATTTATAGGTAATAGTGAAAGATTACAATTAATATCAGATGTTCAAAAACAAGAAGATAGTGAAGCGTTTGAACTGGTTAAGATTTTAGCTCAAACTGACCTATTTTATCAGCGCGAAGGAGTATATGAATACGATGGCAAAAATCTTCGCGACATTGCTATTAGTGAAATTGGTGAAAAACCAAAAAAATATAGTGAATATATACATCTGATAAAACCATTGTTGGAAAAAACAAAAGCAGCTGGATTCCCTATAGAACAGATTACTGACTTATTACTTGATAGGTTAAATCCAAGTGTAATTTCTAATTATAACCGGGAACCTGGAGAGGAGTTTAGCCCAGAGCTTGCAGCACTTGAGATGGCTGAAAAGATTGGCGACAGTTTGAACAGCTTGGCGCAACTTGACGGGAAAATAGCAAGTAGGTTGATAGATGACCTTATTCACGGTTCAGGCAGGTTTGAAGAAACTGAAAACAGAGTACTGAGTATCAAACAGCTTGGCGAAAGTATGCAAGAGCTCAATGATGCAGACCCTGAGCTTGCGACATGGGTGTGCGATATGGTGAAGATAAGCGGATTTTTTTCTACCGTTCCATCTCTCCAGAGCTATATTGAAACGGCAAATTATTTACGGTCTTTCCCAGAATTAAAAGAAAAAGTATTTTTTGAAGATAAAGGTAGCGCTTTATTATTTAATATAAATCTCGAAGGACCTATTTCGAAGGCTTACCACAGTATGAGTAAATCGAACGAAATGAAAGGGCTCGATGGTGTACGTGAATATTTAAGTAAACTTGAGATTCTAAAACCAACAGCCACCAGTGGTAATCTGAGCCTCGAACAAATAGTAGAACTAGCATCTTGGCTCAATGAGGTTGAAGCTACCAATCTGATAAATATCGTTACATCGGATGTGTATGCGAGTATTCGTAGCGAGGAACATGGACTGCCTGAACGCGTACCCAATAGTATATTTTCGGCTGATAGTATGGAAAACCTAATGCTGTCTAAGTTAGTAAAATTAGGCGGCCTAAAAGAAACCGAGAAACTTTTTGACACATGGAAAACGTTTGAAAATAGAGGTTGGTTTGATTTTAGCAGCTTAGCGGATGAGCTAGTCGAATTCAGAGAAGCATTTCCAGATGGTTATAGCGAAGAACGCGAAGCAAATGAGCAGATCCTATTCAAAGCACTTCAGCGTGCATCTAAAATGACGGATAAAGACGGCTTTCCTTATGAATCAACAGATTCAGTTGCAAATGTGATCAGATATAATATCAAGCCTCTAAAAACTGAAGATGCAACCGTTTTGCTCGATTGGTTCGAAGGTAGCAATATGCCATATTCAGCTTTGCCTACCATACTCTCGGCAAGGCAGAATGCAGTCGCAGAGGGAACTGCAGATAGTCCGGAAGCCATTTTCAAATGGGTTAACAGCCCTGAAAACAGAGAAACTGTTAGTAGGAAGGTTCTGAATGATTACATGACTTTAAGACTTGGCATGACATCTGAAGAAATTGATCAAGCCGTAACTGAGACTCATGATATTCAGAATAATTTCAGGGTCATTATTAACGCTGGATATGATGTTTTAGCTAAAATCGCGACTCAAGGTGGGGATATAAAAAGTCTATTTGATGCAGGTGTATTTGAAGGTGGAAGCAAGAAGCTGCATGTTGGCAATAAAAACTACTTGCTTCATAGAAGTGGTGTTGAAATAGCAATGGGACTTCGCTCATTGGATCATGCCAGCGACCACCCAGTTTATGGAACAGGTATATTCTTAGGTAATGAAAGTACTAAACGTGGAGCAAGAGGATATGGAGAAGCGGTAATAATCTTAGATCCAAGTAAGTTGCCTCAAGATAGGATAACATTTACACCAGAAGATAGCTTTCATGGGGCCACTCTACTGACATCTGAAGATGCAATGATATTACGTCATGCGAAGGACAACAAAGGTCGTGGTGGTGAAGCAACAAGTGATTATATTGAGGCTCAAATTTCAGGAGGTGTAGATTTATCAATGGTTCAAGAAATTGTGGTTTTTTCTCAGGAAGAAGCGAGTAAAGTGAAAGAAACAATGCCTGAAAGCTTACATTCGTTAATAGTGATCCGTTAATTACTTACAAAATTAAAGTAGCTATCAGCAAGTGTCTGAGATATATTTTTAATCTTTATTGAACAATATCTCTTAATCTGTTAAAATAAATAGGTAATTAATTAAACAGGGCGGAGCAGAATCCTCCTGATCATATCCGTGTAGGAATGACCGGGTTAGCACCGTACCGAAGAACAAGGAGTTCACCCAATATGGCTACAAATGTAGACATCAAAGAGCTATTGAATGCCGGAGCGCATTTTGGCCACAAAACATCACGTTGGCACCCTAAAATGGCGCCATACATCCACAGCAAGCGTAATGGCAGCCACATTATTGACTTGACCAAAACTGTCGAAAAGCTTGAAGAAGCTTTGGCTTTTATCTCTCAAACCACCGCAGCTGGCAAGCAAGTGTTGATCGTTGGCACCAAGCGCCAGGTTCATGACATCGCCAAGACTTTGGCCGAAGAAACTAACATGCCATACGTCGTTGAGCGTTGGTTGGGCGGCATGCTGACAAACAGCAACACCATTAACGTCCGTATCAAGCACCTCAAAGACCTTGAAACCAAGATGGAAAACGGTGAGCTCGCCAACAAGTACAACAAGCTTGAAATCCAGCGCTACCAAGAAGAAATCGACTTCATGAACATTCAGTACGGCGGTATCAAGGACATGAACGCCAAGCTCGGCGCCGTATTTATTTTTGACCCATCTGAGGACAAGAACGCTGTTTTGGAAGCAACCAAGCTCGGCGTGCCAATAGTCGCGCTGTGTGACACCAATGCTGACCCATCAGAGATCACCTATCCAGTTCCTTGCAACGACGATGCAATCAAGACCCTGACTCTTATTGCCAGCTACGTCAAAGACGCTATCGAAGAAGGCCGTAACAAGGCTAAAAAGCCTGTTGATAAGACCGAAGAAAAAGAAGCAGTAGCCGAGGCTAAATAATGTTTGATGTTTCTGGTCACGAGCGAATGACTCACGATGCAATCTTATCGCGCACTGATATGGCGAAAGATTTTCCCTCAGCAAATCCTGAAGTATTAACACAGTTAGGCTCTGTAGTGGCATTTGTTACTGCAAAGTTTAGAGGTGAGGCAATGCCGACAGATACAGAAGGAGTAAATGCAACAGTAGGTGAACTAGGTCAAATAGTAGATAAATTAATTGGGCGATAAATAGAAAGGTTACAAAAATGGCAGTATCAATTGAAGACATTAAAAGACTAAAAGACCTTACGGGCGTTGGCCTAACAGATGCCAAGCACGCATTGGACGAAGTTGATGGTGACTTTGACAAAGCCTTGGCCGCAATGCGCAAAAAAGGCATGACCAAAGCCGACAAGCGCGGTGAACGCGAAGCCCGTGCCGGCTTGGTCGGAACCTACAACCACGACGGCCGCATTGGCGTTTTGGTCGAGATCAACTGCGAAACCGACTTTGTCGCCCGCAACGAAATCTTTACAGGGTTAGTTAAAGACGTTGCCATGCACATCGCTGCCAGCAACCCAGAATTTGTGTCCATGGATGCTATTCCATCAGAAGTCCAAGAAGCCGCCAAAAAAGAATTTACCGAAAAAGCTAAAGCTGATGGCAAACCAGACAACATGATCGAAAACATTGTTGCCGGAATGCTAAAAAAGCACTTTGCAGAAAAGTGCTTGCTTGAACAGCCATTTGTTAAGAACCCGGAAATTACCGTTGGCCAGCTTGTTAAAGAGCACGGTGCGCGTTTGGGTGAAAACGTCTTGGTGCGTAAGTTTTCACGCATCGCCCTCGGCGAAGTCGCCTAGTTTTTGTTTCTAGGGCGCATAATGGCGTTGCCGGCTCCAGTACTCCTTCACCGTATTTTTTGATACGGCTTAGTCCGTTCTTCACCGGCGCCACCATTCTGCATCCCTATAACCAAAACTAGAGTCATTCATTATTAGTTAACGGTGGAGGAAGATATTAACTGTGGCTCCACAAATGCCAGAACAGCTTAGCCTAAATATCGATACGCAGTTTCCGCGGCAACATATCGCGCGCGATATACGCACCCTTGGCGAACTAGCGTCCGACGGGTTTAATTTTGCTCGTAAGCATGTCGAAGCGCCACTTAAAATGCTTGCTAGGTATGGCATTGTGGCTGGCTTGTTTTTGGGAGGTGATGCGGACACTGTAAATCTTCCAGTTGTTACACCGGTTGCAGTTAAATATGTTGAATGTAATGAAGGCACTTATAATCCAGATGATCTTAGCCTTGACCTAACTAATTACAGTACGGTCCAAGAATTGGCTTACTCATTAGAAGCAAAAAGAATAGGTAGCTTTGCCGATGAAGGAAAACTTCTTGTAGATATCGAGGATGCAAAAACTGTAGACCAGGCCTCAAGGGAGGTATCAGACTATATGCTTGATAGGGGATTACCATTATCTATTTTGTTTGACGGTTATGACAAAGATGGAAATTATAAGCAAATGACCAAAGAAGGATTATTACTTCTAGTGGTGGCACTGCATACCATTCCCAAAAGCATGTATGATTATTCTGAAGCACCTATTATTATTTCGCCATATGTTGCGCTCCCAAAAAGTAAACAAGAGATAGAAACCGAAGCTGCACACAATAACCCTGATGCTAAGAAAAATTACGGGTATTATGGGGGTCTGTATGAAAATAGCTTCAACACAGTTACGTTATCTTTCGATGCAGTGAATGATAAGACTGACTTTATATTAACGGCCTTATGGCACGAATACGTAGGTCATGCGGTTCTTGATAAAGAGTGCAATCCTTTAAACGATCTTGATTGGCGTAATATTAATGCGTTAATTGGCCCGCCAGTCGGCTACATGCCATCTTGGCATAGAACACCAGAGCAGGAAAAGTTCTTTAGCGAAGGGATACAGACAGTCGAAAGTTACGGAGGCATGACTGTATACGAGGATGTGGCGACCATAGTTGAGTCTTATTTAAAGCCAAACTGGCGATTTTATGGAAACCCTATAAGTGAAAATCACACTGTTGTTGACGAAAAACAAGACCTCTTACTAAAGCGCCTATCTTTAATCGAACCTGATATTGCTAATTTTATTATGTTGGCGGCTCACCAACGTTTGGCCGATCTTAATAGATAATGTTAAGAATAAATAAGTTATACTAAAAATAGTAAACGGAGTTACGTATGCAGCCAAGCCAAATTATTTCAGAATCAGAGAGCAAGTTTAAGCGTGCCGTTGAGCATTTCGAAGAAGAGCTTAAAAAAATCCGCACCGGCCGCGCGCACCCAGGCATGCTGGACGGCGTTATTGTTACGGCTTACGGCACCCCAATGCCAATTATCCAGGTTGGCAACGTAACGGCTCCTGAAGCTCAGCTGCTCCAGATTACTCCTTTTGACCCCAGCAACATCCAAGCCATTGCCGCCGCCATCCGCGACAACCCATCACTCGGCCTAAACCCAAGCGATGACGGCCGTGTTGTCCGCGTGCCAATCCCGGCATTAACCGAAGACCGCCGCAAAGAAATCGTCAAACAGCTCGGCGGCAAGGTAGAAGAAGCACTTATTACCATGCGTGGAGTCCGCCACGATGCCATGGACGGCATTGACGCCGCTAAAAAGGACAAAGCCGTGTCCGAAGACGAAGCCAAGCGCCTCAGCAACCAGATCGATGACATGATGAACAAAAACAAAGCGCAGATTGATGCGCTCTCGGCTGCCAAAGAAGCCGAAGTTATGAAAGTTTAAGAGCAGTTAAAGGCTGACAGTATACAGCTGACAGATTTTAGAACTTTCCGAACTGTTTACTACCAGCTGTCTACTGTATACTTATTTGAATGGCAATTTTCTTTTTTATCCTCGGTCTGCTGATGTTTATTGGCCTCGTTATCTTCCATGAGTTTGGGCACTATGTATTGGCGCGCCGCAACGGGGTAGAGGTCGAAGAATTCGGCCTTGGCTTTCCGCCACGCGCCAAGATCCTGGCTACGCGCAAAGGCACAATTTACTCCTTAAACTGGCTGCCGCTTGGTGGTTTTGTAAGACTAAAGGGCGAACACGACTCGGACACCGAAAAAGGTACTTATGGTGCTGCCACCACTTGGGCCAAGACTAAGATTATGATGGCCGGCGTTTTTATGAACCTCTTGGCCGCGTTTGTACTGTTTACCATCGTGGCATTGATCGGCATGCCAAAGCTGCTCGACCATCAATTTACAGTTAACAGCGACACCAAGATTATCAAAGATGTGAAGGACAAGGGCGTAGTTAAAATTAACTATGTCGTTAAAAACTCTCCAGCAGAAAAAGCCGGGTTAAAAGCCGACGACCAGATTGTCAGCATCGGCGGCATCAAAATAGACAAGCCAGAGACCCTAAGCACAGCGACTAATAAGTTCGAAGAACAAGAAGTTACGGTGGTAATGAAGCGCGGCGGGGCAGAATATACCAAACAGATTACTCTACGCAAAGCCTCACCGCACCTTGGTGTTTCGCCCTATTCGGCCGAATCTGGCCAGCAAATCCGCCGCTCCACATGGTCGGCACCAGTTGTCGCAGTTGGCGTAATGAAAGACTTTACCATTGCCACGTTTAAAGGCCTTGGAAGCGCGATAAAGGGCCTAGGGTCGTTAACCGCCGGATTCTTTACGGGCAACAAAACCGCACGCCAGGCAGGCCAAGAAGAAGCTGGCAGCCAGGTTTCTGGGCCGGTCGGCATATTCACGGTTCTTTACCAGATCTCTAAGCAAGGCTTTGGTTTGGTGTTATTCATCATCGCCATTTTGTCCTTAACTCTCGCCGTCATGAACGTCCTACCGATTCCGGCGCTCGACGGCGGCCGGCTGTTTGTTATGCTGCTGTACCGCGTCCGCCGCAAAGAGCTCAAGCAAAAAACCGAAGAGCGCATCCACGGCACAGGCTTTGCCGTTTTGATGCTGTTGTTTGCGGTAATAACAATTGTAGACATTAAGAGATTCTTCTAAATGCGCGATAGATTGCCGACCAATGATGCAAAGCCTGCAGTTAAACCTAAGTCCTTTAAGATCGCCAAGCCAGTTTTTACCGAACAACCGCTGGGCAAAAACGGCAAGAGGCCATTTTATAAGCGCGACCCGCTTACCAGCGCCTTTTTTATAATCTTGGTATTTTTCGCCAGCCAGGTTGGGGCAGGGTTAATTATCGCCATCTATCCCGCGCTCAAAAACTGGACGTCATCCCAAGGCGCAGATTGGCTGTCCAACTCCGTTATTGCCCAGTTTATCTACATACTACTGGCCGAAACCTTTGCCGTCTGGCTAGTGCTGTGGCTGCTCAAGCGCGCTCACATTGCCAAGAGCAAGATTGGGCTGATCCGCCCGGCATTTAAAGATATTCTGTATGCACTTTGTGGCTATGGGGCGTATTTTGTCTGTTATTTCATTATTGTGGCCGTCGCCAGCCATTTTACGGCGCTCAACGTCGACCAATCACAAAAGATTGGCTTCGACGGTGCAAGCGGCAAGCAGCTTTACTACGTTTTTGCGTCTCTTGTCATCCTCCCGCCGATTGCCGAGGAGATAATGTTTAGAGGATATTTATTTACTTCCTTCCGCCAAAAGTTCCGCCTCCGCTACGCTGTCATTTTAACCAGTATTTTGTTTGGCATCGCGCACCTTCAGTTTGGCAGTGGGGCGCCTTTGCTCTGGGTCGCCGCGCTCGACACCTTTACGCTATCATGCGTGCTGTGTACGCTGCGCGAAAAGTCCGGCAGCCTCTGGCCCGGGATCTACCTGCACGCGCTAAAAAACGGCGTCGCCTTCGTGGCTTTGTTTCACACTCGTTTTTAGGGGTTTTACAGAGAAGGCCAAGCAGGGTACAATAGCCGCATGAATACGATACGTTTTGTTGTGCAAACTATGCCGCCCGTGCGGTAATTTATACTTTTCACGCACTTTTCACGTTATGCATAACAATACGATTTAATAGATAGAAACGAGACAAATTATGAAAGCTTCACAACTTTTTACCAAAACCCAGAAAGAAGCCCCAGCCGACGAAGTGAGCAAGAACGCCCAGCTCCTAATTAGAGCGGGTTATGTACATAAAGAAATGGCCGGTGTTTATACTTTTCTGCCACTAGGACTAAAAGTACTTGAGAACATTAACCAGGTAATCCGCGAAGAAATGAATGCCATTGGCGGCCAGGAAATGAAACTCACAGCGCTTCAGGATGCCGAAATTTGGAAAGCTACGGACCGCTGGGACGACGAAAAAGTCGATGTTTGGTTCAAGACAAAGCTAAAAAATGACACCGAACTTGGCTTGGCTCCAACCCATGAAGAGCCTTTGGTGCGCGCTGTTAAGCCATATGTAAACTCATACAAAGATTTGCCATTCCTGGCGTACCAAATCCAGACTAAGTTTAGGAATGAAGTCCGTGCTAAGAGCGGCGTAATGCGCGGGCGTGAGTTTTTGATGAAAGACCTTTACAGTTTTGCCCGAACCGAAGCCGAGCACGAAGAGCTTTACGAAAAGATCAAGCAGGCCTATTTTAAGGTCTACACGCGCCTGGGAATTGGCGATCAAACTTTCATTACCTTCGCGAGCGGTGGTATGTTCAGCAAATACAGTCACGAATTCCAAACGGTTTGTGATGCCGGCGAAGATATAATTTACCTCGACCGTAAGCAGAAGATTGCCGTAAACGAAGAGGTTCTCGACGACGAGGTATTAAAAAGCCTTAACATCAAACGGGAAGATCTCGAAGAAGTCAAAGCCGCTGAAGTGGGGAACATCTTCACTCTAAAGGATAAATATTCTAAGCCACTCGGCTTAACATTCGTAGACGAAAACGACAAAGACCAAAATGTCTTGATGGGTTGCTACGGCATTGGGCCATCCCGTCTGGTCGGCGTTATTACCGAACTTTTGGGTGACGAAAAAGGCCTTGTCTGGCCAGTAAATATCGCGCCGTACAAAGTCTATCTAGCTGTTTTGGGCCAAGACGAAGCTGTTGTTAAGGCCGCTAATGATTTGTACGAAGACTTACAGACAAGTGGCATAAGCGTGCTTTATGATGACCGTGATGTCCGCCCGGGCGAGAAGTTTGCCGATGCCGACCTGCTTGGTATGCCATACAGGATTGTGGTCAGCAACAAGACGCTGGAACAGGGAAAAATAGAGGTAAAAGGCCGCACCGCATCAGAGACAGATTTAATTACAACAGAGGATTTTAAAAAACTATTGCAGGATTCAGCAGTTTAGTTGGTATACTGTAATTAATCTGGCAATCACTAATGAGCCAGTATTTTTTTTCAGTCTTTTGATAGGTATATAAGGGGATAAACATGAAGAAACAATTTCATTTGACCAAAGAGGGGCACGCAGAATTAGAGGCTGAACTAGCCGCGCTAATAGGCCGCCGTACCGAACTTGCCGAAGCCATTGCCACCGCCCGCTCTCAGGGTGACTTGGCCGAAAACGCCGAATACCACGAAGCCAAAGAAGAGCAGGGCCGCCAAGAATCTCGCATCGAAGAAATCGAAAACATACTGCAAAACTCCGAAATCATCAAAGCGCCAAAAGGCGACAGCAAAGTCCAGCTCGGCTCCACCGTTAAGCTAAAAAGCGCCGACGGCGCGACCAAAGAATTCCAAGTAGTTGGAACTGTTGAAGCCGACCCACTAAACCACAAGATCTCCGACGAATCACCAATCGGCAAAGCCTTGCTTGGCAAAAAAGAAGGCGAAGAAGTCGAAATCCACACGCCAGCCGACACCACCACTTACAAAATCGTCGACATTAGCTAGTTGTTTGTTGGTTTACCAAAATACAACACGTTCACAGCCTCAATCACGAACTTACCGACGTATTCATTATGTGTAGCAAATGTTGCTAATTCGCTGCCAGGAGTGGGATGTTCTAACATGTCATGCAAGTCCCTAAATGTACCGCTTCCCAAAACAGACCAACCGCCACTTGTCCGGGTTTCTTGTCTAATGGGTACGAGTTCTAGCTCTTGTAAGAATAAACTTTCACCGTTGGGTCTGAACCAAGGGCGATAAAACTTTTTGCCGTTGCCAATATCGGTACTTTCCGTAAAAAACTCGAAAAGGTCTATCCTATCTTCCTCTATTATTCCAAAAGGGATAGAAACATCTAATCTACTCATTTAAAGACTCCGTTGCTTGGGCTGTAGTTAATGTGGTCGCAGGAGCGTAAAAGCTTGCGATAGCAATCTCAGTAAAGGTTCTTGTCCCTACGCCGCCGCCTCTTTTAAATGCAGCAAGAGTAGCGTTTCCAGGTGCTTCCCTAAGTGCGTCAAACAGCATATCTGCAAAGGGACTATAAAATTCACCGACCTTATAACAAGATCCGTTTGTTTGGCGGGTAACTTCTCCAACTTGCACAAGACCTTGCAAAGGTATAGTTAAGTTGGTCGATCGAAACCACCTATAGACTGATCCATCGGGGTCCGGGCAGAACTCCATTAACTGTATATTTTGGTCCTTAACGCGCCCAAAGGGGAGCGGTGATTCATATCTACTCACAATAACTCCTTATTGCAACCTCAACTGATTGCCACCATTAATCATAAGAGTATTGCAAATAAACATAAATAGTTTTATTGTATCTTTTAACAAAATAATGTTAAAATGGGGGTGTGATTGAAAGTAATGAAACGAAGCACGTTGAGAAATATCTAAAGTCCATTGGCGTTAGCAATGACGCAGCCGAGATGTACCAGCACTTGCTTAAATCAAAACCGCAAACCATGAGCCAGCTGGCCGACAAGCTGCAAAACTTTCCATCGGCCAACTACCGCTTGGCGTATGAGCTGGAGGACTTGGGTTTAATTCATAAGTTGAGCGGGCGACCGATGCGCTATGAAGCTTATCCTTTGCCGCTTGGTATAAAATCATCGCTTAACCTGCATCAGAAATCTTTGCAGGAGCTTGTCGGGACACTGACTACCTCTCAGCAACCAGGCGAACACATTGAGCTGGTTGTCGGACGCCAGGAAATGTATACCCGCTATGAAGAGCTAGCCGCACAAGCTAAGCAGGAAATTGTGCTGTATGCCATCGGCATCGCGTTCAGCAAGTCGCTTTATGCCACGCAGAAAGCAGCCATCAAGCGCGGGGTTTCTATCCGTCACGCCGTCCAGCAGTTTAAGGCCGAAAATTACTACATCATTAACAAATGGCAACACGCGGGCGTAAAAGTGCGGCACGCGCCCAGTGAACGTGGGTTTCACTTGATGATCTTTGACCGCAAAATCTTATTGTTATCCTTTAGTGATCCCGAAAACACCGAAAACAGGATAAGTATTGTCACCGACAACAAGACGGCCGTTAATCTGTTTATGGCCCAGTTCCAGACAATTTGGGGCGGGGCGCGCGAAATTCAGTAAAAATAATATTTGATTTTTAAAAATGTAGTGCTAGAATACCCATGGTTATGAAATATTTTGCACAAACAACCAAGAATAATAAGGATACCAATCTCTCGGCGGCTGCCTAGCGTATTTTTATTTACCAAAAAAGAAATTACACCCCCGGCAGTCGTCCGGGGGATTTTTATTTTTCAAACAATATTTTAAAGGAGACAAGAAAATGAGTGCAGTACAAGAACAAATTCAGCAACAAGAAGGTGGTATAGAAATCGCAGCAGAAGCTAGTAGTAAAATTGAAAGTACTGCAGCAGCAGTGGGGGGAATAGTTTGCCAAGGACTAACTTATTTTAAACCGGAAGCCCCAGAGGTAGGGGGTAGGACGCTGCCCGCCTGGCTATTCATTGGGCCGCTGCCCCCAAGCTATCACCCGTCACCAACTCAACTGCTGCGCTAAGGAAGCAAAAGCCCTGCTCAAGCAGGCCTTCGCTATAGCGACGAAATACTGTAAACTTAAGGGAAATCATGGCTACACTTCAAGACTTTAGGAACGAACGCTTGCGCAAGCTCGAAGAGCTTAAAAAACTAGGGCTAAATCCATACCCGGCCAAGAGTACGCGCACACATAAAAACGCGCAGATTATTGCCGATTTTGATGAGCTTGAAAACAAGCAGGTCAGCGTGGTGGGGCGCATCGTTTCAATCCGTAAATTTGGCAAACTGGCATTTGTGGTTATCCGTGATGATGGCGCCGACGTGCAGCTGTTTTGGCGGACCGCCGAAAGCAAACCAGATGTTAAAAATAGCGAAGTTAGCATAGAAAACATCGCGCTTTTGGACACCGGCGATTTTGTAGAATGCAAGGGCAAGGTCATCAAGACAAAAACCGGTGAAATTTCGGTTGATGTCGAAAAAATGCGGTTACTCACTAAATCACTCCGGCCAATGCCGAGTGCGATCGACGGCTTTACAGATATTGAGCAGCGTATGCGCCGGCGTTATGTCGACATGAATGTAAATCCAGGCGTAAGGCAGCGTTTTGTGCGCCGTACGAAGTTTTGGCAGGCCACGCGTGATTTTATGAACGACAACGGCTTTTTGGAAGTTAATATCCCTGTTTTAGAACACACAACCGGCGGAGCAGACGCCAACCCATTTGTTACGCACATGGACGCGCTGGATCAAGATTTTTACCTTCGTATTTCGCATGAATTACCGCTCAAAAGACTTATCGGCGCAGGGTTTGAAAAGGTCTACGATGTTGGCCCGCGCTTTAGGAACGAAAATTACTCCGACGAACACTTGCCAGAGCACGTGGCTATGGAGTGGTACTGGGCCTATGCCGACTGGCAAGATGGTATGGCGCTGATGGAAGACATGTTCCGCACAATTTTAGAAAAAACATTTGGCACGCTGCATTTTAAAGTCGGCGGCAAAGAAGTTGATATGACCAAAAAGTGGGAGCAGTGGGACTATGCCACGGTTATCAAAGACAACTATGGCATTGATATTTTTAACTGCACAATCGAGCAGATCCAGGCTGAGCTTAAAAAGCACAAACTAGAAGTCGAAAAGGCCGAAAATATTCCGCGCGGGATCGATAAACTTTGGAAAAACATCCGCAAAGACGTGGTGGGGCCAGTGTGGCTTATTAACACACCAGCTTTTATATCGCCGCTAAGCAAATCAAACGACGAAGATCCTAATTTTACCCAACGCGCCCAGGCTGTGATTGCCGGAAGCGAACTGTGCAATTTATTTAGCGAGCTGAACGACCCAGTCGACCAACTCAACAGATTCCAAGAACAGCAAAACATGCGTGACGCCGGCGATGACGAAGCCATGATGCTTGATATTGATTATGTCGAAATGCTGGAATACGGCATGCCGCCAACCTGCGGCCTAGGCTTTAGCGAGCGGGTATTTTGGATTTTTGAAGGTGTAACGGCGCGTGAAGGCGTTCCATTCCCACAGCTTAAGACAGAATATGACAACGTTACCAAAGCCATTTATCCGGAAGTATTTGCAGACGGCAAAGAAGAAGCCACTGCAAGCGTAAAAGAGCGCAAACAAGACTTTAGCAAAAAGATTATCGCAGTTGTGCGCAAAGACCTCGAGCCATGGCGCGTTGTTAATGCGGTCGCGCATATGGAAGCGATCATTGGCAGCAAAATTCCAAAGCAGTCTTTAACAAGTGGTGATTACTTCGTCGGGAGCGACGGTGTTGAACTGCCGCGTAACAGCCAGTATCCAATAATCATCATGCGCGGCGACGAAAAAGACTTGCATAAGCTCCAGCGAAAAGCCCAAGAACTCGGGCTTATATATCATGTGTTTATCAAGGAAATGCAGGATACTACCAATGACGCCGAAATTGTAGAAAGCCTTAAGAACAAGACAGCTTCCGAAACTGAATTCTTCGGTGTCAGCTTCTTTGCGGACAATGAACAGGCCAAAGAATTAACCAAAAACTTCCAACTCTGGAAATAACAAAATTAACTTAACCTAGTGACATATTTTTGGCTGGCTGGTATATTTTAAGCATGAAGTTACCGGTTGAGGAACGCAAACAAATCGAGAATGAAATGATTTTCCGGCGCGTCAACGAAAAAGTTGGCAGGGGCCTGGATAAGCTCGATGCAATGCACGTTAAAGACGGCAACCCGCATCTTGTGCGTAATGACGATTTGCGGCTCGAATTTAAGTGCGAATGTTCGGACGAAAACTGCGAAGCGCGGATTCCGGTGCGTCTAAGCATTTACAGAACGATCCATGAAGACAGAAACTGTTTTATCGTAAAACCAAACCATCAGGTTACAGACATTGAAGTTGTTATTAAATCCGAAAACACATACAACGTAGTTAAGAAAAATCACTCAACCCCAGAACCCGGCGACACGCTCAATCAAACATCCGTAAATAACTCAGAAAATAGCTAACTATTTACTGATCTTGAGTTCTTTACCGCCAAGATTGCGGGCAAAGTAGCTGTCGTGTGAAATGTAGATTATGGCACCGTGGTATGGCTTTAGGGCGTTTTCTAGCTCTTCGATACTCGGCAGGTCAAGGTGGTTGGTTGGCTCATCTAAAATTAGCAGGTTTGGTTTGTTGATCAGCATTCTAATTAGCTGCAGCCGGGCTTTTTGGCCACCGCTTAGGTTCTTGACCAAAATCTGCGAATCAACGGCCGGCTCAAACAAATAATCGCCCATGCTGCGCATAATGTTCTGGGGGTTAATGGCTAGGTCAAAGTCGCGGTAGATGCTTTCGATGGCTTCATAAAGTGTTAATTCTAATAACTTATCGTCCATTTCCTGTTCATACATATTGAGGCGGATGTGATGGCCGGGTGTAATCGTGCCCTTAATTAGCGTAGGGATTTTTTCACCGCGCACACCATTTGCAATGGCACGTACCAAAGTAGTTTTACCTGCGCCGTTGCGGCCAATTATGTGCAGGCGCTCAGCTGATTGCAATGCAAAGCTAGCAGGGGCAAACAGTGGATTTGCATCGTAGCCCAGCTGGACGCCATTTAGCGTCAAAAGGGTAGTGGCGCGTTCGCCCTCGGTTTGTTTGTCTATCTTGATATTTTTAGCCTTAAACTTCTCATAATTCGCAGTGGTTTTAGGGTTAAGGGCCGCGGCCGATTCTTGGTCAATCCAAAAGCTCGGCTTGGGGTTAGCGGCTTCTAACTCAGCCAGCTCTTTGCGCAAGCGGTCGCGCATAACAATAAACGGGTTGTTGGCAGATTTGCCGGCATAGCCAGGCGCGCGGGCAATGGCGTAAGCAATCTGGCTGCGTAGGTTAGCCATAGTTTTTTGGGCAATCTCATAGCTTTGCAGCTGGTTGGTTGTGTTAGTCGTGTTTTGCTTAAGATATGCGCTGTAATTGCCCTTGTACGGAAAGGCTTTTTTATCTTTAAGGTCTATTATCCGGTCCACTTTTTCGAGCACGTCACGGTCGTGGGTAATGATAAGACAAGCGTGTTTGGCGGCTTCCAGCCATTCGATAAAAGCTTTTTTGGCGATGTAGTCCATGTGGTTGGTTGGCTCGTCGATGAGTGCCAAATCCGGTTCGGAAAACTGCACCAAAATAAGTTCAACAAAACGTTTTTGACCGCCGCTCAAGCCCGTCATTGGCATTAATGCCTTTTTCTCATCAATCTGGTATTTGGCCAAGTTTTGCATCAATCTATCTTCGACATCGTAATAATTCTTATGGCCAAACAGCTCCAACGCTTCGGAATACTCATGGATTTTGCGCATATTATCGCCCATGGTTTCGGGGTAGGTATCAATAATGTTTTTAAGCCTTTTATAGTCTGGCAAGCGGTCCAAAATATACTGCAGCGCCGACACATCACCAATGTTGTGGTGCTCCTGAGCGGTCGCGATCATCCTCAGGCCTTTTTTAAGGTCAATTTGTCCTTCAAATTCAGTGTCCAGTCCGGCTAGTACATTGAATAATGTCGTCTTGCCAACGCCGTTACGGCCGACAACGCCGACTTTTTCGCCATCATCAACAAAAAACTGCAGGTTGTGCAGCAGGTGCTTATTTCCCATAAGCTTATCTTCGATATCAACACGGAGGAGCATAAGACCCAAGTATAGCATTTAACAGGGATAATTAGTACTGTCTTACACTCGGGTGAACGATGCGCTATACTCATAATAATGATTAAGGTTAAAGATGTCTCTAAGGTGTATGGCAAAAAAGAGGGCATGTTTACGGCTCTCGAAAACATTAACCTGACTATTCCGGATGGGGCGACGCTCGCCATTGTGGGCAAAAGCGGCTCGGGCAAGTCGACGCTTATGCACGTCATGAGCGGGCTCGACCACATTACCGCGGGCAGCATAATTATTGATGGCAAAGAGCTGGCAAAGCTAAAGCCAAAAGCCATGGACCGTTTCCGCGCAACCGAAATGAGTTTTATTTTCCAGTCTTTTTTTATTGAGCCAAACCAAAGTTGCTACCAAAACGTTATGCTGCCGCTCGAGATTGCCCAAGTTCCGCGTAAAAAACGCCGGGAAATGGTCAAGGACGCGCTTTTGGATGTTGAGCTGGAAAGCAAAATTGACACTGATGCCAGCAAACTGTCTGGCGGGCAAAAGCAGCGCCTGGCAATTGCACGCGCCATCGTAAACAAGCCGAGTCTTATTTTTGCCGACGAACCAACCGGGAACCTGGACAGCGCTACGGGCGACAAAATTATGGATCTGCTTTTTGAGCTAAACAAAACACTTGGAAGCACGCTTATTATAGTTACGCACGACCACGACCTTGCCGCACGATGCAAAATGCAGGTACGGATTAAAGACGGCAAAATTGAGTCTATGAAAGGCTTTAAATAATGTATTTTAGAGATGTCGTCAAAAGGGGAAGTAGAAGTCTGCGTGCCTCAAAACTCCGCACACTTTTAACCGCCCTTGCCATTGCCGTCGGTGCGTTTGTCTTGTCATTAACACTCGCGGCCAGTAACGGCCTGCATGACTATACTGGCAAACTAATTAGCAACAACTTTGACCCGAGCGAGCTAATTGTTGGCCGTGACAAAACCATTGGCTCTGGCAGCGCGGCCGGCAGCGACCCGCAAGAGTATGACGACTCTATCTCCACTGTTTCTGTTGGTGCCAAATCCAGCGTCCAAGTTAAGCGGATTACCGAGGCAGAAGCCGAAGGACTCAGGCAAAAGCCATACGTAGAAAAAGTACGCGAAAACTTTCAGATTACTATCCGCTATATAACGCGTGAGGGCCAAAAAAAATATACGGGCGGTGCCGAGCCGTATAACCCTTCGCAAAAACCAGAGCTGGGTGCTGGCGCAGTGCCTTCAGGCGGTGACATAAAAACAGGCAGCGTCTTGTTGCCAGAGGTGTATGTAAAATTACTGGGCTTTCAAAATGACCAAGACGCAATCGGCAAAACCATACAAGTTGATATCCAGCAGCCTTTTTCTACCGAGAGCCTCAAGGCTTTATTAACAAGCAACCAAACCGCAGCACAGCTTGCAAATAGCGAAGCCGTCAAAGCAAAAGACCAAGTATTTAGCTATACCATTGCCGCTGTAACCAAAAAAACCGCTACGAGCCTTGCAATTGGTGTTGAGCCGATTCGTATAAGCAGCACTGACGCGCGTGAAGTTTATGATTTTAGCGCCAAGGGGACTACCGACTATAATAAATATCTTTTTGTTTCGGTGCAGGTAAAGGACGGGGCTGACGCGGCAAAACTAAATGCCGCCGAAGACAATCTACGGAGTGAAGGTTTTTATGTGCAAAGTAGTAAGGACCTGCAGAAAACCATTACGCAGTTCGTGAACATTTTGACAATTATGGTTGGCGTCTTTGGGTTTATTACCGTAATCGCGTCTGTTTTTGGCATTGTGAACACGCAGTATATAAGTGTGCTGGAGCGCACCCGCGAAATCGGGCTTATGAAAGCTCTTGGCATGGCGCGCGGTGAAATTAGCCAGCTTTTCATGATTGAGGCAACTTGGATCGGCCTATTGGGCGGAGCATTGGGATCGATTGCTGGCATTGTAACAGGAATTGCGTTAAATCCATATCTCACCAAAAAGCTTGATCTTGGAGCGGGTAACAGTCTTTTGATATATCGTCCGCTGCAGATGGCTTTACTTATTGCAGCCCTAATGTTGGTCGCGACAATCGCAGGCCTGCTTCCAGCACGCAAAGCCGCAAAGCTAGATCCAATAGAAGCATTAAGAACCGAATAGATTTATCTGCTAAACTAAAAGTGTGAAGATAATCAAACGGGCAGCTGCAGATATTCCCAAAGAAGAAGCCCATGGCGGCACAGGGTCGCGCAAGGTTTTTGCATCGCCTGAATTTTTAAAAAGTACTAATCTTGAAGCCATGACCCACGGATTTTTGCCGGCTGGAAATAGTTTTGACTGGCATGATCACGAAGGCGTTGAAGAAATTATGGTTGTCTTAAAAGGGGAAGGAAAGGTGTCCGACGAGGATGGGGAATATGAATACGCTCCAGGCGATGTATTTATTTTTCCGGCTAGTACACAACATAAAATAACCAATGATTCTCAAGAAGAACACGAGATGATTTATGTAAGGATTAAACTATGAAAGCATTGTTAAACGACCAAGTTATCGCCGAAGCCGACAAGGCAGATTTAATTTATATTGAAGGCAACTGGTACTTTCCGCCAAGCTCAGTCAAAGCCGAAATGTTAACCAAGTCTGACACACCGTACACCTGCCCATGGAAAGGCGTCTGCCAATATTTTGATGTACATGCCGGCGACACAGTCAGCAAAGACTCGGCATTTAGTTACCCAGAACCAAAACCAGGTGCCATCGCCATCGTCAAAAAAGACTTCGCCAACTACATAGCTTTCTGGCGGGATATACAGGTTAGTGAATAATGGAGACAGCAATATTTGCAGCAGGATGTTTTTGGGGAGTACAGTTTTATTTTGACCAAGTACCGGGGGTAAAAGAAACGGTTGTTGGCTATACAGGCGGCCACACTAGCCACCCAAGTTACGAAGATGTTTGCACACATACAACAGGGCACGCCGAGGCATTAAAAATCGAATTTGATCCAAGCGTTGTAAGCTATAAAACTTTGCTAAAGCAGTTTTTTAAAATGCACGACCCAACCCAAATGAACCGCCAAGGCCCAGATGTGGGCGACAGCTACCGAACCGCCATTTTCTATACCAGCGAAGAGCAAAAAGAGCAGGCCGAAGCAGCTAAAAAAGAAGCGCAAAGCAACTTTAACGAACCAATTGTGACGGAGATAACTCAAGCATCAGAATTTTGGCCAGCCGAAGATTACCATCAAAAATTTGCCGAGCGTACAGGCAGAGGCATGTGCCATATTCCTTACGAAGCAGTAGCATAGCCTGTATAATTAAATTGTGAACTATATCTTTGACTTTGACGGGACCATTGCTGACAGTTTTGTGGCTATGGTTGCCATTTATAACAAAAACATCCGCAATAACGATAACCCTTTAAGCGCCGATGAAATCCAGGCGTTGCGGGGGATGACGTCCCGCCGCGCAATCCGCAGCCTTGGGGTTCACTGGTGGCAGCTGCCCAAGCTGCTTTTAAGCGGGCTGCCAGATTTTAAGGCGCTTATCCCAACGCTTACTAGCTTCCCGGGGCTTCCAGAGACTCTTAAAACACTTCACGAAAGGGGGGATAAGCTCTATATTGTTACGTCTAACACCCGCGACAGCGTTGATAAATTTCTAAACCTCAACAAAGTACCCGACTATTTTGCCGACATAGAATCAGGCGCTGGGCTGTTCAAAAAAGCCAAACATATCCGTAAAATTATGAAAAAGCATCATATGCCGCGCAAACACACTGTTTACATTGGTGACGAAACACGCGACATCCAGGCGGCACGGCTGGCTTTTATCAAGGGCGTGTCTGTTACCTGGGGTTTTAATACCCGTGAAATTTTAAGCAAACAGCATCCAAGTTTTATAATCGACAAGCCCAAAGAGCTGCTTAATATTCGTCTTTAAATAAGATTAATAAGGGTAATAGTATTTTCTCAGGCTTGGTCGTATACTTACCTTAAAAGCATAAACAGGAAACCTCCAGCATGGACAATAACAACGGTCAAAATTCATGGCAGCCAAACCCACCAGAGCCTAGCCCCGCGCCCGAGAGCTACACTCCATACGCGCATCAAATCCCAGAGCACGGCTCACCAGACCCAGCTCCTGCCGCACCAATGCAGCCGCCGGCACCTGCCTACCAACCGCCAGCGCCGCAGCCAATTTATATCCCAGAACAGCCAAAACCAGCAGCCTCGTGGAACAGCGAACCGGCTACTGCCAGCCCAAGCCTGAGCATGCCAATGGACGACCGCCCAGTGCCTGTAGTTAGGGTCTTGAGCGTCCGCGGCATCGAATACGCGATGATGTCTATCATGCTCTGGATCTGGAGCGCTTCACTTATTGGCATTTTGGTTACGCTCATCAACGGCGGTGCATCATTTTCGGTGCTATCTTTCCCAGTTTCACTTCTCATTGTAGCCGTACCGGTTTTTGCGTTTTTCTACATTCGTTTGCGTCGTGCCGAGCTCAGCGATCCATCACTCCGCCTCGAAGCCTCAAAGCGCCGATTTTCCCAGATTACCCAGATACTGGCTTTTTTAGTCTGTTTCTCAAACATCGTAGCGCTCATCGCTGTAATTATGGAAAAGATCGGTGGCGGCAGCAGCGTCTCGATACCTAAATTCATTGGTTCAACCGCGGCCGTTCTGCTTGTTGCGGGCGGAATCTTAGCCTACTACTGGATCGACGAACATAAGCTCGTCAGGAGATAAACCCGTGAAAGATATGAAAAAATACTACATAGGGCTCATGGTCCTAGGCTTGCTGACATTTGGCCTCATGGTGTATGTAATTGTGCTCGGCGTGCAGTCTAGCCAAGACGTTAAAACCGAAAAAAGTGCCCAGGATATTGCCGACAAGCTCAATAAATATGTTGAAAACAAACAAGAAATTCCAAGCAGCCTGTCTGCCGCTGGCGTAAAAGATGCTCCAAAAACTATTTCCTACAGCAAGATTTCTGACGAAGAATATAAGTTTTGCGTGACCTACAAAGCCGCAAAGGGCTACGGCAGCAGCGATATATCTTCAGCGCTAACTAGCGCGGCGATGACCCGGGCATACGGAAGCGCATATTCTGGCTCTTCATCGTCAACCTACGAAGAAAGCACGCTCTACATTGGCTACACCCACAAAAAAGGCGAAGATTGCCAGAAAGTTAAGCCATACCTCAGCGGCTACAATAGTTTAATTGATAATGGTTCGGGCTCTAGCACAGGCATTGACGAATACTGCGACCCAGCAGGGAAATATTACAGTACCTACAAACAATATTGCGACCCGGTCACACCAGCTCCAAAAACTACGGTACAATAGAGAGCACCTCACCAACAATATTTACGATGTATCTGGATACCAAACAGCAGCACCAACCATGTCTAATATATCCTCGACGTACTTTTACTGTACGCCTGCGGTATATTAGCCTTGCCTGGCACCGCTGCTTGGCACCCATATATCATCGAAATATCATCGGCGAGGCGCTTTAATGCGAGTACACCGTTTTTATGTAGCGCCGGATGACATCAAGCTTGAACAAAGCATGTGGATTAAGTCGCCTGAACTTCGCAACCAGTGGCTTAAAGTTTTCCGCTATCGCGTTGGCGATGAAGTGGTGCTTTTTGACGGTGTGGCGGTTGAGCGGCTTTACAAAATTAGCCGTATTGAGCCTGATGCTGTCGAGCTGCAGCTAATTACCGAATTTGAGCGCAAACTGCCCGCTAAACATGTTTATCTGTTTTGGTCGCTGCTTAAAAAAGACAAAACCGAGTGGGTAATCCAAAAATGTACCGAACTTGGTATAAGTAACTTTGTGCCAATCATCGCTGAGCGCAGTGAAAAACTTGGGTTTAATGTCGAACGAGCTGAAAAAATCGCCATTGAAGCAGCAGAGCAGTGCGGACGGAGCGACATTCCTCATGTCCGGGAACCGTTAACACTTGAAGAAGCAGTTCATGAGTATCAAGACAAAGTAACACTGCTAGTTTGTGACGAACCATCCGAAACATCCCTTGGAGAAAGTGACAAACCCACAGGAATCTTCATCGGACCAGAAGGCGGCTGGACCGAAGCCGAACTGGCATTATTTAAAGAAAATTCATTAGGCAGCCTAAACCTTGGCAACCTAATCCTCCGCGCCGAAACCGCCGCCATTGCTGCCACGACAAAGCTGATACAATAGTTAGGCATGGCCAACAACTACTGGAGGGAACGATCGCAGCCGTATAAGCCGGGGCAGACCACGGCCTATAAGATTTCGCGTTCTAAAATTGAGCTATATATGCAGTGTCCAAGGTGTTTTTGGCTGGACGCCCGGCTCAAAATTACCCGCCCAAACACGCCGCCGTTTAACATCAACAAAACCATCGATGAACTTTTTAAAAAAGAATTTGACGGCTACCGTAGCAAAAAACAACCGCATCCTTTGATGGTCGAATTTGGCGTTGACGCCATCCCGTTTGAACATGACAGCCTAAACCAATGGCGCGAAAACTTTGTCGGCGTAGTAGCCGTCCATCAGGCCACAAACCTGCATATTTTTGGAGCGGTAGACGACCTGTGGGTTGATCCTGCCGGGAACGTGATTGTGGTGGACTACAAGGCCACTTCGAAGGCAAGAGACGTGGACATAAGTTCGGACTGGCAGATAAGCTATAAGCGCCAAATGGAGGTCTACCAATGGCTGCTCCGCCAAAACGGCCTAAAAGTTAATGACACTGGCTATTTTGTCTATGCGAACGGCCGCTTGGACATGGAAGGCTTTAATAACCGGATAGAATTCCGCACCAAAGTTATCCCGTACACCGGCAATGCCGATTGGGTCGAGCCGACAATTATTAAAATGAAATCCTGTATGGACGGTGAAATGCCGGCAGTTGGTACGGCTGCCATGGGCGGGGAATGCGACTACTGTATGTATGCCAAAGCCCGCACCGAACTTACCCTAAAAGCCCTCAAGAAAAAATAATATTATTTGTTGCTAAATGCGCCGCTAAAAGATTGCTCAACATCTTCAACTTGCCAGGATGTTCCATTGGCGGAGACGCTTATTCTGATGGTGTTAGTACTTTTCGTATTGTTTGTGGTTGTCGCAATGTCGTATTTGACCACTTTTACCGCGGAGCCATCAGGGAGTTTATCATCCGAAACAACAATTATTGAGTTGTCTATTTTTACCCATTTGAGTGAGCCGCAAAACTGGTCATTTTTACAGTAATCGTAATAACTTTCAGATTTAGTCGCCTCTTTTAAACCAGCCTTCATTTTGGCTGACATTAGATTGTCGGCCAGCGTTTTATTGCCGTTTTGGTTTGCTCTAATAAACTCTGTAGCCAACTCCTGCGGCGTAGCGGTAATTGTCGGGGCAACGGCGTCTGGTTTTATAGGTGTTGCAACCGTTTCTTTAGTCTTTGTGGCCGTGGTTGTTTTTGCCGGGGCTTTTTTATGAAAGGCAATTGCCATGGCGACACTTCCGACAATCAATATTAGGATGATGATAATTATCATTGGTGCTTTTGAACTAGAAGAGTGGTGCGGCGGCGTCTTGTGGCTGGCAGAAGATGGGTGCTTATCCGGCTGCTTCATTGGGGTGGGTGGAGCTGGCGGAGCTGGCTTGTCATCTGGAGCCGGATCGTTTGTGTGCGGCTGAGCGGCAGGGGGTGAAATTTCTAGCGGAACCGAAGGTTGGCTTTCAGCAATAGCCAGAGCACTTAAATCCGTGATTGATTCTGCAGGTGCAACTGTTGGAGTTGAAGCCTCAGGAGTTTGTGCGGACTTAGGCGTAGTAAAACTTTGGAGCCATGGAGCCGTATCTGACGGTGTTGGAGCGGTCGGTGCAGGGATGGGGCCGGTTTGTGGCACAGGGTGGTCGGCTTGTGAATTGTCTTGCTTAGAATCCATAGTTTTTACCTTATTGATGTTCATTAAAGCATATCCGAGAAGTAAGGTTTTACAAACAAAAAAACCGAATATACCACTTAAACCTGTAATCTGAAGCGTCTCAGATGTATACTGTTGCCATGCTAGATATTCAATTTATCAGGGAGAACCCCGAACTTGTCGCCGAAAAGTCCAAACAAAAGGGCTACACGGTAGACATTCCGGCTTTATTAAAACTGGATACAGAACGCCGCGAATTGCTTAATAAAGTTGAAGCCTTGCGCCAACGTAAAAACGAAAACGCCGCCAAAATGCAAGGGGGCGGCAAACCTGACCAGGCCCAAATAGATGAAGGCAAACAGATCAAAACCGATCTTACAGAACTAGAATCTGGCCTAGGCGATATTGAAGAAAAGCACAAAGCATCTTTGCAGAGTATTCCGAATATTACGTTTGACGACGTGCCAGTGGGGGATGAAAGCGCCGGTGTTGAAATTAAAAAATTTGGCGAACAAACAAAAGGCGCAACCGACCATCTCGACTTTGCGACCAAGCGCGGTTGGGTAGATTTTGAACGCGGCGCCAAGGTAGCCAGTGCAAAATTCTACTTTCTAAAAGGCGATCTAGCCCTGCTAGAAAATGCAATTACTCAATTTGCTCTCGATTTTGTGACCAAAAAAGGCTTTATCTTTATGATTGTGCCAAACATGGTAAACAGTCGTACGGCAACAGGGGCAGGCTTTGCTCCGCGAAGTAGTGAACAAAGTGACGAATATTTTATCGAAGGCGAAGATCTTTCGCTTATTGCAACATCGGAAATGCCGATAACTGGTTATCATGCCGACGAAATAATTGACGAGAAAGATACGCCGCTGCTTTACGCTGGTCTTAGCCCCTGCTATCGCAAAGAAGCCGGCACATACGGCAAGCATACGCGAGGATTGTTCCGCGTACATCAGTTTAACAAGCTGGAAATGTACGCTTTTACTTTGCCCGAAAACAGTCGTGAAATGCACGAAAAAATATTGGCAATCGAAGAAGAGATCTGGCAGGCAATTGGCATTCCATACCACATTATCAACATTGCTAGCGGTGATCTAGGCGCGCCGGCTGCTAAGAAGTACGACATAGAATACTGGTCGCCTGTAGACGAGGCGTACCGTGAGCTCACCAGCTGTAGTAACTGTACTGACTTCCAGACACGCAATCTCAATATTCGTGTCCGCCGAAAAGATGGTACGGTTGAGATGATGCACTCTTTAAACGGCACGGCGGTGTCGCTTGCGCGCTCATTGGTGGCAATAATCGAGCACTACCAAAATGAAGACGGCAGCTTGCGCGTGCCTGAAGTCTTACAGCCATACATGGGCGGCCGGGCTATACTGTAAACATCAACATAAAAAGGAGCTTGTTTTATGATTCAAAAATACGAAGTAAAAGGCGTGCACGAAGATACCGATGACAAGCTTAAAAAATACATTGCCAAAAGCGTAGCCAAACTGGAGCGCTATATGCCAAAAAAGGCTCGTGAAAGCGCGCATGTCGAAGTAAAACTTAAAGAAAACAAAGCTCAAAGCAACAAAAAGTGTACCGCCGAACTCGTTGTTTATATGCCGCACGAGACATTAACTGCCAAAGAATCAACCGTAAATATGTTTGCGGCTGTTGATATTGTCGAGGCGAAATTGGTTAACCAGCTCAAAAAATATAAAGAAACCCACACCAATCCGCACCTTTTGCGACGCATGACCGGCCGACTCCGCCGCCGAACAGCCTAAAGTCAAAATTACATCTGTCAATCAGTCTAAGTTTCGGGTACAATGGGGGTACTGAATTTACAGGGAGATAGACTGACCTTATGAACAATAGATTGTTAAAGCGTGTGCTCGGTGATCCACAAGCCAAAACCATTAAACGCCTCCGCAAAAGAGTCGTGGAAGTTAACAAGCTTGAGCCAAAGTACAAGAAGCTTTCGGATGCCAAACTAAAAGAACAAACAGCTGTTCTAAAAAAGCGCCTTGAAAAAGAATCACTTGATGCAATTTTGCCGGATGCGTTCGCGCTTGTCCGTGAAGCGGCCTTCAGAACCCTCGGTCAGCGCCACTTTGATGTCCAGCTCATCGGCGGCATGGTCCTCCACGAAGGCAACGTTGGCGAAATGAAGACTGGTGAAGGAAAGACTCTGGTCGCTACTTTGCCGCTTTTCTTAAACGCTCTAACAGGCAAGGGCGCACATCTTGTTACCGTTAACGAATACCTGGCACGCATTGGTGCCGGCTGGATGGCTCCCGTTTATCATTTCCTAGGCCTCACTACCGGTGTTATTATCCCCGACCAATCATATTTGTATGACCCAGACTTTACCGACAATTCCCATGACGATAAGCGCTTTCAGCACCTCAAGCCTTCAACCCGCCAAGAAGCCTACCAGGCCGACATTACCTACAGCACCAACAACGAACTCGGCTTTGACTACCTCCGAGACAACATGGTGCGCGAAACCGACCAGCTCCGCCAACGCGACTTGCATTATGCGATTGTCGACGAAGTTGATTCCATCCTAATCGACGAAGCCCGCACTCCGCTTATTATCTCCGCTCCAGCGGTCGCATCCGGCGCTAGCTACGGCCAATTCAGTAAAGTTGTTAAACAGCTAAAGCCTAGTATGTACGAAATCGACGAAAAGCGCCGCACCGTTATCCTAAACGACGAAGGCGTCGAAAAAATCGAAAAAATCCTGAACCTTAAAAGTCTTTATTCAACCGAAAACATCCGCAATATCTATCACCTAGAACAAGCCCTAAAGGCAGAACTGCTCTTTAAGCGTGACAAGGATTACGTGGTTAGTAATGACGGCGAAGTGGTAATTGTCGACGAATTTACCGGCCGTATGCTGGCAGGACGCCGCTATAATGAAGGACTTCACCAGGCCATTGAAGCTAAAGAAGGCGTAGAAGTCCAAGAAGAATCCATGACGCTGGCGACCATCTCATTCCAAAACTACTTCCGTTTGTACGAAAAGCTTGGCGGTATGACCGGTACTGCTCTTACAGAAGCCGAAGAATTCCACCAGATCTATAAGCTTGAAGTTGTCGAGATCCCATCCAACCGCAAACTGGCCCGCAAAGACGATCCTGACCGGATTTATAAGACCGAAAAAGGCAAGTTTAAAGCCATTGTCAGCGAAGTTAAAAAGCTTCATACCAAGGGCCAACCAGTGCTGATCGGTACTGTTTCTATTGAAAAGAACGAAGAACTGGGCAGCATGCTTAAAAAGGCCAACATCCCGCACCAAGTTTTAAACGCCAAAAACAACGAACGCGAAGCCGCAATTGTCGCCAAAGCCGGTCAAAAGGGTGCTGTTACTCTTGCAACTAACATTGCCGGACGTGGAACCGACATTGTGCTAGATGAAGACGTTAAAGAATTAGGCGGTTTGTTTGTGCTAGGAAGCGAGCGACACGAATCCCGCCGTATCGACAACCAGCTCCGCGGACGTTCGGGACGCCAGGGCGACCCAGGCGAGACACAGTTTTTTGTTAGTACCGAAGACGAACTAATGCGTATTTTCGGCGGTGACCGCATCGGCTCCATTATGGAGCGCCTCAAGGTCGACGACTCAACCCCTATCCAAAACCGTATTATTAGTAAGAGCCTCGAAGCCGCCCAGAAAAAAGTCGAAGGATTTAACTTTGACCAGCGTAAAAACGTCGTCCAGTATGACGACGTCATGAACCGCCACCGCAAAGCAATCTATGCCATGCGCCGCGAAATTTTGCTGCAGGCAACCATCAAAGTCCGGATCAAAGAGTTCATCAAAGAAGAAATTGCCGCTTTAGTCGCTTCACCCGACTCAACAACCGACAAGTTTGAATCAATCCTGCGCGAAGTATTCCCGTTTGACGAAGCTGTGCTGGACCGTGTTTTTGACGCCGAGCCAAGCAAGTTCGCGGATGTACTAAAAGACGCCGTTGAAGAACTATATGATGCCCGCGAAGAAGCATTTTCTGAGGAAATTATGCGCAAAGTTGAGCGCGATGTTTACCTCCAGGTCCTCGACAACCTATGGATGCAGCACCTTGAGAACATGGATCACCTCCGTGAAGGCATTCACTGGCTCAGCGTTGGACAGCGTGACCCATTGGTAGAATACCGCCGTCAGTCACAAGTTTTGTTCGCGGCTATGCAGGAAGTTTTGCGCCACGACGTTTTGCGCACACTATTTAACGCCGAACCAACCGACATTGACCAGCCAACAGAAACAGAGCTAACCCGTGCTGCCCGCGGATCTGTAGATAATGCCGACAAAATCCTTAATGTCGAAGAGTTTGACGAAGCCGATTTTAACCCAAATGCTAAAAAGGCAACTAAAGCCGCATCAACCAAAGTTAAAAAGCAAAAAGCGCGCAAGGCAGAACGCACTAACAAGTCTAAAGCTAAAAAGCGCAAAAAATAGCGTGAAGCATATCGTTGAACGAATAAAGCTTGCAAATGGGGCAGAGGGCCTGTTGATTGACGTGGCCGATGCCCAAGTGATGACTTTTGAGTTCAACTTTCGTGCCGGCGAATACCTAGTTGATCCTGCCAAGTGGGAAACCCCGCACCTCATGGAACACATTTTGCTGGGCGCCAATAAACTGCATCCAAAAGCCCGGATTTTCCAGGCCGAATTCGAAAAAAATGGCGCCTACAACAACGCCAGCACCGGTGTTTATGACATTACCTACGAAGCAGAATGCGCGGCATTTGAGTGGGAACGGATTTTGGAGCTCATGCTGCTATCGATCAGCCAGCCTCTGTTCCTGGACGAAGAATTTGAAGCCGAAATGGGCAATGTCCGCGAAGAGCTAAACGGCCGCGCCAATAACCACTTTAGGCACCTCAGCCTGGCGATGCGCAAATACTGCGGCTACCAAGGCATGACCGACCGCGAACGGCTTAAGATCCTGCAAAACAACACCAAAAAAGATATCGAAGCCCACTACAAACGAACCCATACCACCAGCAACATGCGCTTTGTTTTCGCCGGCAGCATCAAGGGTCACAAGGCGACAATTATCCGCATGCTTGAGGAAATGGAGCTTGCCAAAGGCAAGGGCCGCATTCCGTTGCCGCTCGAAGAGCCAATTGCTCGTACTAAGCCGCTTTATCTACGCAACCAAAGTGTCAAAAACCTCTATTTTATTATGGACACTTTCCATCTAGAAAAGCTCAACGAAGATGAATGGGACGCCGGCCAGCTGATCAACACGATGCTTACCGAAACGCTTTATTCCCGGATTCTTGGTTCCGCACGCGAAAAAGGCTTGGTCTATTCTATGAGTTCCGGCTTTAACCAAATGACCAGCAACGTATCATGGTGGTTTGGCGCCCAGATTATGCCCCAAAATGCCAAGCCATTATTCGATATTATCGTCCGCGAACTTAACGCCGTACGCGAAGGCGAAATAGTTGAAGCTGACATCGAAGCCGCCAAACAATACATGCTAGGGCGCTACCAACGCAGTGGCCAAACCATCGGTGGAACGGCAGCTGGCTATACAAACCGTTTTTATTTTGAAGACGAAATTGATGACTACTACGCACTTCCAGAACGCATTAAAGCCGTAACTAAGACCAAGATTATCAAAACTACCGAGCTAATGTTCCAAGACAAAACCTGGGCCATCGGCTTCTTAGGCAGCGCTGGCAAACCCATGGCCGATGAACTCCACGAACAAATTGCCCAACTCTGGCAAAACAAAGACTGAAGCATCAATAACTTCAATAAAGTTAGGCTATACTAACACCAATGGAACCATTACAAAAACAGATTAACGAGCAGGCTCAGGTTATTTTTGATGCCTGCGAGCGGATTAAACTTGCCGAACTTGAAACTCAACTAAAGACTCTTGCTGACCAAACAACAAATCCAGATTTTTGGCAAGACACACAAAAAGCTGGCGGGATTATGAAGGAACAATCTGCACTAAAATCCAGGATTGACCCCTGGCAAGAACTTATAACCGAAGCTACATATTTAAAAGAACTTGCGGAACTTAATGACGCTTCAATGCAAAAAGAACTTGAGCAGCAGCTAGAAAACCTCAGCAAAAAGTTCGACGCGCTCAAAGGCGAACTCCGCTACAACCAACCGCACGACGAAGGCAACGTCATTATGAGTATTTACGCCGGTGCTGGCGGCACTGACGCCCAAGATTGGGCGCAAATGCTGCTACGCATGTATGTACGATGGGCCGAAGCTCACGGTTTTACAGTCACAACCATTGCCGAGTCGGCAGGCGAAGAAGCGGGACTAAAAAGTGTAACCATGGAAATCGACGGACCTCTGGCGTACGGCAAATTAAAAGGGGAGCATGGTGTCCACCGTCTCGTCAGATTAAGTCCATTCAATTCCGACAGCCTCCGACAAACATCATTTGCCAAAGTCGAAGTGGTACCTAAAATTGATCAGCCGGATGCGCTAGAAATTGACGAAAAAGACCTCAAGATCGATGTATATAGAAGCGGCGGCAAAGGCGGGCAAAGCGTTAACACAACAGATTCCGCCGTTCGTATTACCCATGTCCCAACCGGCATAACCGTAGCCATCCAAAACGAACGCTCACAGCTCCAAAACCGCGAAACCGCCATGACGATCATTCGCTCCCGCTTAGTGCAGCTCCAAATGGAACAGCACCTCGAAAAACTCGCTGACCTTAAAGGCGTCAACCAATCCGCTGAATGGGGCAACCAAATCCGCAGCTATGTTCTACACCCCTATAAAATGGTCAAAGACCTCCGCACCCTCCACGAAACCAGCGACACCGAAGGCGTACTGGCAGGTGGCCTAGACCCTTTCATTGACGCCTACGCCAACTCCACCATCGAAGCTTAAAACCCTCTGCTCCCTACGTTATTTTTTGCCAGGACTATTCCCCCAATACTCTCAAAGGTACCGTTCACGCGCGGTGAAATGGCAGATGAGCCTATATATAAAATAGCCTGGTCTCATCTGCCATTTCCCGGCTCCTCTCAGGGTTCTTTAGTACCTTTGAGAGTATTGGGGGAATAGTCCTCCGTACGATATGTGTGTTTCTAAAGTATTATGAGAAATGAGTAGCAAAAAAGTGTTAAGCGTCCGCAAGCTAAACACCTTACAGCCTGGCATGCTCACACACTTTTTGAGGCTAAGCTCCGTCAAGGACACAACAAATTCCAGCCGAGGACTGTTTGAAGATGCGTATAGCATCAAGTTCCGCAGGCTTGTTGTGTCTCTTGACCGGGAGCTTACCTAAAGGTGGGTGCGGCATGCCAGGATGGAAGGGGTTTAGCTAAGAAAGGGAGACTTCAGTACTGGGCCAAGATGTTATAATTAAACACAAGCATGAAGAAGCGCGCGTTTTTCTTAGGGATTCTGAGTCTAATTATGGTGGCATCAAGCCATAGCCGCGCAATTGCTGCCTGCGAAAACGTCTCCAGCTTTGGCGCTGTTACGGTTAGAATCCCAACGCTTCCAAGCAGCGGCATCTATAACCTATGGACGCGTATGCAAACCCCAGACACTGAGCATAACCAATACAATCTTGAAATTAATGGCGGCAGTTGTTTTGCAGTAGGCGGGAGCAGCATTACGCCAGGGCAGTGGACGTGGGTTTCGTTCCAGGACGGTGATCTAAGCTCAAAAGTCCATTTTAATTTCGACAGCACTGACAAAAACACGGCTAGGCTTATTGGAACCGAAAAAGACGTAAAAATAGATCGCCTGTTACTAGTAAAAACCGACTGCGTGCCGGCAGGTGACGGCAGCAACTGCCAGTCCGACAGCGTAGCCGCAAGCGCCGTAGACATAAGCGGCGCGACCCAAATTCCATCGCCAAGTACAGGTCCCGTAAGCGGTCTCATTATTCCAAGCCCAACCATCAGCCAAAACGAAGAGGCAGTTTTAAAAGTTGTCTATTCAGCCGACGGCAAGCCAATCCCAACCACAAAAAGCTACATGCTCGACACCACACTGCTCAGCAACGGCAGCCACCAAATTGCCATGCAAATTTCACGGACCAACGGCACAACCATCAACGAAGCTACAACCATAACAGTACAAAACCCTGAAGGCGCTTTGTCGCCGCTTACCCGGTGGGCGCGCTTAAACCAAGGTACTGCGGTAACGATAAGCTCTGTAATCGGCGGGTTGCTGCTTATTTTGGCCACCTTATTAATAGTGCGTCACATTCGTTTGCAAAAACGCTTATTGGAGTTCAAAGGCTTTTAGGGGTCGTACGAGCGTGAGCGGTTTGCTATACTAACAGTTGATGATATTACTAGACCGTGTCAGCAAGAGTTACAGCAAAAAAAGCGATTCCACCGCGCTGGAGCGCATCTCTCTGCACATTGAACCCAAAGAATTTGTAATTATAGTCGGGCCCAGCGGAGCAGGCAAATCTACGCTTCTAAAGCTTTTAACCCGTGAAGAAAAGCCAACCACTGGCAAAATTATTGTCGGTGGCATTGACTACGAACATCTCAAGGACAAAGACGTCCCAAGACTCCGCCGGAGAATTGGCGTAGTGTTCCAGGACTTTAAACTTTTGCCCAACAAAACCGTTTTTGAAAACGTGGCATTCGCGCTCGAAATTATCGGTATCAGCACAAAAGAAATTAAACACACAGTCCCGCGCGTACTCGACATCGTCGGCCTTAAAGGAAAAGAAAAATCAATGCCCATGGAGCTAAGCGGTGGTGAACGTCAGCGTGTGGCAATCGCCCGTGCCATCGTCCGCCAACCCAAAATTTTGATTGCGGACGAGCCAACAGGCAACCTCGATCCAAAACACGCATGGGACGTTATCCGCGTACTCGAAAAAATTAACCGCTTCGGCACCACTGTCCTTTTGACCACCCACAACCAAGACATAGTCAACAAGCTTAAGCGCCGTGTCATCACGATAGAAGGCGGCAAAGTAACCAGCGACCATTCCGGCGGGACGTACAGAGCATGACGCATTCCTCCCGTTTAGCTCCTAACTTCATGAGCGGCCTGAGCCAAACATACCGCTTGTCGACGTATTCCAAAAATACGCCTTCGCGCCTGATGTTCGTCTCAGCCTCACTCAGTGAAGCTATGAGCTTTAAAACGGGAGAAAGGCGGCATGCTGCATCATGAGGCGCAAACTTACCACACTTTGGCGAATTTTCTTAGGCGGCACGAACAACTTTGTCCGCAACGCCTGGCTCAGCGCGGCCGCAATGGCCGTTATGATAATTACGCTCACCATCGTGCTTTTTTCCGTTATCGCCAACGCCACATTTAGCTACACCGTCCAAACCATCCGCGACAAAATCGACATCTCGGTCTACCTAAAAGACGACGTTACCGACACCCGCCGCAATGGACTTATCACCGACCTCAAAAAAATCCAAAACGTCAGAGCAATAAGCTACATTAGCAAAGACCAGGCGCTCAAAAATTATATTAATATCAACAAAGACAACGTCGACCTCCAGGTCGCCATTAATCAAACTGACAACCCACTTCCAGCAAGTTTACAGATCAAGCTTAATGATCCAGACCATATTGAATCAATTAAAACTTATCTCGAAAAGCCTGAAATTAAAGCCCTTCAGTCCGATGAGACGTCTTATTCTGGCGACCGCAAAGAAGCCATCGACAAAATCGCCAAGGCCACCAGCTTTATACGCAAAGCCGGCATTGTTGGAGTCATAATCTTCGCGTTTATATCAGTCTTAATTATCTTTAATACAATCCAAATGGCAATCTTCAACCGCCGTGACGAACTCAGCATTATGCGTCTGCTTGGCGCGGGCAAGTGGTATATCCGCGGGCCGTTTTTGGTCGAGAGTTTCCTCATCGGCGTCTCGTCCGCAGTCGTTTCTATTGTCATGTGTAACGCTGTTTTCTCGGTCGCCAACAGCACACTCAATGCCAGCAGCTTTGGCTTGCTCGACATAACCTACGCCAGCAAATATTTCGCCATGCACTTTTGGAACATCGTCGGTGCCCAGCTTTTGCTTGGTATCATCATCGGCGTCGGCTCGTCATTTGTAGCGACCCAACGCTACCTCCGCATGAAACGAAAATAACCATACCCGATAAAATGGGGAATCTTGTCTTAACCAAAAAGGTCAGGCTATGCCTGCCTTTTTGCTGAAGCGAAAGAGACTGTAACTGGAGTGTGTAGCTTACAAATTAAAATTAACTATCATATGGGGTCCCCGCAAGGTTCCCTTGTGGGGTCTCTCAGTTTATAATATTGGTGGTGTGCTATAGTAAATAGTCCAGCAGGGTAACCATAAGTATCTTGCCAAACAGGAGAATCCGTGGTATTATTGAGAAGTCGCAAACAGGTCAAAACCATGCGAAATAAAAATTTCAAAATCAATCTAGCCCAACACTTCACGAGACAGACAGCTTTGTTTGCCTCTATTATGCTTGTCCTCGGAACCGCCGTCTCTGTCCCAATAGCTCGTGCCGACAACTACACAGATAAAATTAATCAAATCCAAGCCGACAATAGCCAGAAAAAAAATCAAATTAAGGTATTGCAGGTAAACGCCAACAGCCTACAGGCAACTATTGATGCTATCCAGCAGCAAATTAACGAATCCCAGTCACAGATTGACGCCAATACCGCCAAAAGCAATGACTTACAGACCCAGATTGTCGCCGCCCAAGCCGAACTAGACCAGCAAAAAAAGATACTCGGTGAAAACATTAAGTCAATGTACCTGGAAGGCGACATAAGCACCATAGAAATGCTGGCTACCAGCAAAGACCTCAGCGCATATTTTGACAAGCAGCAGTACCGCAATACGGTTAAAAATAAAATAACCGATACGCTTGCCAGGGTTACATCTCTTAAGGCCCAGCTTAAAGACCAGCAAACACAGCTGGCTGATCTTATTAAGCAAGAAACAGAACTACAAAACCAGCAAACTCAGCAAAGGGCCGAACAAGCTAGGATATTAGGCCAAAACCAGAGTGACCAAGCAGCCCTCGATACTCAGATTAGAGCAAACGCATCTGCCTTAGCCCAGCTTGAGGCTGCCCGTGCAGCTGCGCTGGCAGCCGTTATGGGTTCGAACGGCCAAAGCGCAACCGGCTCACCTGTAAAATACAAAAATTACACAGGCGGAATGAGTTGCGGTGGCGGGTATAGCTACTGCTGGACCTATTACAACCAGTACCTAACTGAAACCTTAAACACCTGGGGGCTTGAATGGTCACGCCAGTGCGTGCACTATGTTGCCGACTACCTAACCCGTGAAGGCAAAAACGTGCCTAATCTTGCGGGTCGCGGCAACGCGAACCAGTGGCCGCAAAATGCCAAAAACCACCCAGACGGCAGTTATGGCTCTATAACTTCCAACCCGCAGCACGGTGATGTTGTTTACATGCCGCTCGCATACCCAGGGCACGTAGGAATTGTTGAGCACGTTAACGACGACGGTACGATACACGTTAGCCAAATGAACTGGCCAATCGGCGGATATTACAGCGAACTTGACCTTTACGTCACTTCGGGCGTTGAATTCATTCATTTTAACTAAGTTACCCTTAAGCTTAATTTTAAAAGCCTCAGGACGCAGGATTATTCTTCTGCTACAATAGTGCTACTACATAAGGGGAATTAGATACTTTGAAACCAACAGATGATGCTACGCCAATGCCTAAAAAACGTAAATCTTTTAAGTTTAAAAATCTCGCGGCGCTTTTTTTAAGTGCATTGATTGTATTTTATGTTGGTTGGGCAACCGGTGCGGGCAAAATAAGCATTGGGCAAGTTAAACCAGTTAAAGCCAACAATGGTTTGCCGGCCAAGCTCGACTATTCGTCCGTGGACCTGATTTATAACTCAATCAGAGACAACTACGACGGCAAACTAGACGAAACCAAACTGCTCGACGGCATCAAAACCGGCCTTGCCAACGCCGCAGGCGACCCATACACCGAATATTTCAGCACCTCTGACGCTAAGGACTTCTACGGCCAGCTTGACGGGACATTTGAAGGAATTGGCGCCGAACTTGGCAAAGATGCCGATGGCAACATCGACATCATTGCGCCGCTTGCGGGCTACCCAGCCGAAAAAGCCGGCATTAAGCCAAAAGACATTATCGCCAGCGTCGACGGCAAAAGCACCAGCGGCCTTTCGATCGATGACACCGTTAAGCTAATCCGCGGCAAAGCCGGAACAACCGTTAAGCTCACAGTTGTCCGCGACGGCACCCCGCAGGACATTAGCATTGTCCGCGAATCTATCCAGATTCCAAGCGTTAAAAGCGAAGTAAAAGACGGCGTTGGGATTTTAACCATTAGCCGCTTTGGCGACGACACCGTCAAGCTTGCTACGGCTGCTGCAGAAGACTTTAAGAGTAAAAACGTGACAGGCGTAGTGCTTGACCTGCGCGGCGATCCGGGCGGCCTCCTGACGGCTGCTGTCGGAGTTTCCAGCCTTTGGCTGCAGAATAAAACGGTGCTAACAGAGCGCCGCGACGGCAAAATTATCCAGACCTATCCATCCGAAGGCACGGCAACCTTAAACGGCGTCAAAACAGTTGTGTTAATCGACGGCGGCAGCGCCAGCGCGTCCGAAATTACCGCCGGAGCGCTGCACGACAATAAAGCCGCTACGCTTATGGGACTTAAGAGCTACGGCAAGGGAAGTGTCCAGCAGCCAATCGACTTCAAAGACGGCAGCTTGCTTAAAGTTACCATTGCGCGCTGGTACACCCCGGCCGGCAAGAACATCGACAAAGAAGGAATCAAGCCCGACACCGAAGTTAAAATCAGCGATGACGACATCAAAGCCGGCAATGACCCACAACTCAATGCGGCCCTTACCGCAGTAAAAAGCTAAGAGTAATAAACACAATACTCTTATGCTTGCTCAGATTAGTACAGGCATGGTACTCTTGGTAGCATAAGTTTAATGTGAGAGGTGATGCGGCGACAAGAATGAAGCGACCGACTAAGTTCGTGTTTGTTACAGGTGGTGTTCTTTCCGGAGTAGGAAAGGGTATCACTGCCGCCTCCATCGGAAACATTCTAAAAGCCCGCGGGCTGTCAGTTAACCTCCAAAAGTGCGACCCATACCTCAACGTCGATGCCGGCACGCTTAACCCGCGTGAACACGGCGAATGCTTTGTGACCAAAGACGGCGCCGAGACTGACCTTGACCTTGGCCACTATGAAAGATTCTTGGACCAGGAACTCACTAGCTCCAGCTCGCTCATGAGCGGCCGTGTATTGCTAAAAGTTATCCAAGACGAACGCGCAGGGCTCTACAAAGGCGAAGACGTCCAAATTATCCCGCACCTCACCGCTGCCATCCAGGACTACATCATCAACGCCGGCGAAGGTTTTGACGTGCACATCGTCGAAATCGGCGGAACAGTGGGCGACTACGAAAGCTTAAGTTTTATTGAAGCCATCCGCGAACTTGGCATCCGTGTCGGCCGCGAAAACTGCCTCTACGTCCACGTTGTCTATTTGCCATTCCTCGGCACCAGCAAAGAAACCAAGACAAAACCTGCCCAGAACTCCGTCCGTGAACTCCGCGGCCTTGGGATCTCACCAGACATCTTGGTTGCACGGAGTGAAGAAATGCCGGTCGAAAGCGTCCGTGAGAAGTTGAGTTTGTTCTGTGGTGTCGCGCCGCGCGCCATCGCCATGCTGCCAAATGCTTCAAGCATCTACGAAGTCCCGCTCACGCTAGAAGACACAGACATTGCCGATGTTATTACCGAACAGCTTGACCTAAAAGTTAAAAAGCCCGACCTCAAAGCCTGGCGCGAAGTTGTAAAGCGCGCCCAAACCAAGCACAGTCGCAAAGTAACAGTCGGCATCGTCGCCAAATACATGGACAACCAAGACACCTACATGTCAGTGTTTGAAGCATTAAAATCAGCCGCGCTTTGGAACGACACCGACATCGAACTAAAATGGGTTGACGCTGAAAAAATCGAGAAAAATGACGTTGCCGAGATGCTCAAAGGCTGCGACGGCATAGTTGTGCCTGGCGGTTTTGGAACCCGCGGCCTGGAAGGCAAGATTACCGCCGCCCAATACGCGCTTAAAAACAAGCTGCCATACCTTGGTTTGTGCCTCGGCCTCCAGATGGCAGTCATCGCCGCTGCCCGCAATGCCGGTCTTACTGACGCTTCCACCAAAGAGTTAAATCCTGCCGCTAAAGACCTTGTAATCACCACCATGGAAGGCCAAGAGGGCAAAGAAAACACCGGCGGCACGATGCGCCTTGGCAATTATGACTGCAACCTCGCAGCCGGCAGCCTGGCCCAAAAAGTTTATAAAGCCGACAAAATCGTCGAACGCCACCGCCACCGCTACGAATGCAACAACGACTACCGCGACCAATACGAATCTTGGGGCATCCGCGCCAGCGGCACATCACCGGACAACCATTTGGTTGAGATTATCGAGGGCATTGATCATCCTTACTTCCTATCAAGCCAGTTCCACCCTGAATTCAAAAGCCGTCCAAATCGCCCGCATCCGATGTTCAATGGTTTTATTGAATACCTCGCTGGCAAAAAGTAGTAAAATAGCGTAGCATAAGCTCTATGGACAATCAAAATACCCCCCAAGGCCCAATGAAAAAAATTCTATACGTGGAGGACGACGACGGACTCGCGGAAGTTTATCTTACCCGGCTCGACGCCGAAGGTTTTGAAGTCAAACGCGTACCAAACGGCGAAGACGCCCTGGCGACAGCTCTCGCATTCAAGCCAGACCTAATCCTGCTTGACGCCATGATGCCTCAGGTAAACGGCTTTGACGTGCTCGACATTCTGCGCAACACCCCAGAAACCACCAACATCAAGATCATTATGCTCACAGCCCTTAGCCAGGAAAGCGACCGCCAAAAGGCCGAATCCCTCGGTGCCGACGACTATTTAGTCAAATCCCAAGTCGTAATCGCCGACGTGATTGAAAAGATCAAGCACCACCTCGGCCTCGCCTAACAAGTATTCATAACAAATCGCCAAAAAACGCTCCGAAAGGAGCGTTTTTTAGTTTGAAGTCACCACCTAATTGACAAAATACAAAGCTTATGCTAAAATGTTGGGATGAGTACACCAAATACCATAAATCAAGATCAACAAAATAACTTCGATGGTCGAATTGCCGGCAGTGAATATGCCGATGCCACTGTTGTTGACGCGGTTTTAAATCCGGGCGAATCCATTACAGCGACCGATCCACTTAAAGGAAATGTCATTGGTGGCGCACCAGTTATGGCTACGGTGGATCTTGGTGAAGCCGGAAGCTTGCATATTGTTAAGATTGATATCGACGACCCGAATTTTTCAGAACGCTGGAATGGCCAAATACCAGTTGAAACGTATATCAATACTCTTGCAAAAAACAGCGCAATGGGTGTATGGGTAAGCAAAGACCATAGTACAACCCGTTATACAGATGTGATCGCATTAGCAGGTTCACGCAGTAGAGCAGCTGATGATATTAAAGGTGGTAAACAGGGAACAGCTTTTTATGCCTGGGGCGATAGCGTAATGCGTACCGACCAGCCACGTAATCCTGTTACGCTACCCGATAATATCCCCGAAAAGTTTCTTCATGTAGAGCGCAACCGTGGTGGCAGCATCACGCTCAGCGCACTTGGAGAAGCTGCAGATGTTAAGGTTCGCGTTACGGCAACTAGAGAGCACGAAGAAGTTTTAGGCGAAAAATGGGCAAACGAAATTGAATCGGCTCGCAAACCTGTTAGTAAAAGACTTGCGCACGTGGCAGGGAAGCTTACTAATAAACTCGTAAACCGTTCGTACGGCAAACGCTAAGCATATAATTTCTATCTTTATTGATACTTAAGTTAAAAAACGCTCCGGAAGGGGCGTTTTTTGATTGAAAACAAACAATCAGTAGGTAAATTATTTTATATACATAACAAAGGTGGCGTAGTAGTATTAAAGTATCATGATATTGACAATCTATCATGCTTATGCTATTATGTAAACATAACAACTTAAGTAAAACATAACAGTTATGAAACTATTACACCGCGAAAATACATCAACCAAAAAATCACCCGAATCAGTAGATCGGGCGAAGCGTATTGAGGATGCTGCCAGAAACGCTGGTCCAGCGCTAGTCAGACAAGAGCACAAAGGTCGTCGCGATTTTAACGTATGGACTGCCGATGCTCTAACAAGAGACATGGTTGGTTCTGCAAAAGACCTAAAAGACCTCAATAAAGCTTTGGAAAAATCAGGTTCAGAACAAAATATCGCACGTCCAGGTAAGCCTTACGAAGGTACAGTTGCCGAGCGTCACCCTCTAGTAATGAACGGTCAAAAGGGAATTACGCACCTGTTTGTTCCTCGGGGTTCTGGCAGCATGTTTGCCGTCGCTCGTGAACGTAATGTAGCTCAGGTTTTGCTACTTCCATTTGGCTCGCGTCTTTCTGATGCAGGCCGTAGCGTAAACGACCGTTCGCTAGAGGTAGTCCCATCTTTTCGTATAGACACACCTGTTGACCCCCGTGGTGTACGTTTCGGACTTGGCAATGCTCTTGGCTTACTTACTCCTGACCCTAACGACACCAGCGTCAATCACAAACGTGAACAGGATACTAGAATGGCGGATTTGGCCGCTAGTGTATTCTTTGGCCCTGCAGGCGAGCTTGCGGTCTATAGCGGCAAGCAAGACATTAATGTATTTGACGCAAACGCTGCAACCGACCCTTCGCTGCTCGGTAAAAAGGGCTATGCGATACTAAATGATGTACTAAACAAACTACAGCAAGAGTCATATCTTTGGGATACAGCCGCTCCACGTCCAGAACTAGGTTAACATAAAGATTACATCGACATTCTAGTGTGTTTATGGTATTTTTAAAGAGTAAAACCATAAAATAAAAACATGACCGAACATATCTCATTTTCTGATTTTCCTGCGCCAGAAGAACAGCAGCCAATTCTTGGCATGCCACCACCAGAGTCCGTAAAACCGCTGTTAGAACCTGTCGATGGTGTTGTTGTGGTACCAGTCGAAAATGAACATTTTGCACTAGGGTTTGAATCCTCACCAGCCGAAGTAGCCCAAAGCATGATTGAAGAAGAAGTTATCATAACTAAAACTGGTCTAAAAGCAGGTGAAAAGATACCTACCCTTGAGGAAAGTTTTAGTTCGTGGCATTCACGGTTAGATCGATTAGAAGCTGAAATAAATCAACATATGGGTACGAACGAAAGGCCGCAGTGGTACGATGATGAGCCAAGAGTATTTAACAGTGTTCTATCACGCCAGATTGCAGAAAAAGATGATTATGACAGTGTAGCAGAGTATTTTACACTGTTAAGCCAAGAGAGACGGCTAGAAGCTGCTATACGCGGTAAAGATTTGGATACGACTGTATTTAACAGCATTATTAATGTTTTAGGTGAAGAAACCGTATGTAAAGCTTTTGCAAGAGAATCAACTGATGGCATTTTGCATGGCGCCTTACTAGAAAATGTAGCCCATGCAAATACAATCAAAGATAGTATTGACGGTGAGTTAAGAACACTAAAAAATGCATATGGTTTAGAATCTGCGACACAGCTACTTGGTATGCGCGGTGATACATTTTCTGACTTTATGCGTCCGCTGCTTCAGAGTTCAAATGGGTTACGTTGGATTAAAAATGTAGATAATATAGATGTACCAGGTAGGCCTTTTAAAGAAGATCAGAAAGCAAATCGTCGATGGATAGCCGAAGTAATAAGCAACATAAGTGGCATGGATGTTACTGAGGCCGAGAACTACGCATTTTCTGCAAGTAGAGGATTTTCGCAAGAAGATATTGATAAAGTCGTTGCCGCAGTTAATCACTTTGGAGCTGATAGAATTCGAACCATTACGGAAGCAACTGGTATATTAGGCCTCGAAGACTATAGCATTGAACAGCTAGAAAGAATGGAAAGATTTGCTGTTAATCCAACAGAAGTTGCAAGAGAACTACAAGAACATGATGTTACGGTGACACTTATTAATAGAGTAGGAGATTATGGTACGGTCATGCGGCACATGGCGGAAGATGTAGAAGATGGGACAGGGCGTGATTTATTCTTTGAAATTACTGAGCTTGGAGATATATACCGTTATATGACGCGGTTAGCTAAACATGGGATTAAGCCTTCGACACTTGTTTTGGGCGCGCACACTTCACCCGGTGAATTTGCGGTTTCTGATTTGCGTGATACAAGTAGTCCAAAACATAGGATCGCCGCAGTTAGTGACAGAGAATTCTTGGCAAAAATGAACGAAGACCAAGACATCAAAGCATCCGGCAACAAAGGTTATTCGATGCATGGAATGAAAGGTATGGCACGGTTAGTCGACAAGTTTATGGCTCCAAGCAAAGGTATCGACGACGCATCCGCGGATACTGGGCGTAAAAAAATAGTTTTCCAGGCCTGCAAAATCGCTACCCCTACCAAAGCAAGCGGCTTAGATATAGGTGGAGAAAAAGTTCAAATAGGAATGGAGTCAGTAATTAGCCAGCTGGCGAAAGATTTAATTAATTTGGGCATAGAATCGGACATAGATATATACGGTGCACAGGAAAATATGCAGATGGAACGTACGGAAATGGGTGTTAAGTTTACGGGTACAGATACGGACAGCTCAGGACGGCACGATATTAAGGCTTTGCAGATAAGTGTTCACAACGGTCAACTTACTCAGACAGAAGTAGACGAAATCTTGCTGCGAAAATAAAAAAGCCCTCTTTGGTGGAGGGCTTTTTTAATACTAGGGGGATTATTTGACGGTGACTTCGGTGCGGAAGACGCTTTTGCCGGTGAAGGTGCGGACTTTGCGCTGGGAGAAGTTAACTATGCCGTCTTTTGCGGCGTGGATGCTGTAGTTGGCAGCCATTTTGGTGCCTTCGCCGCCGCGCTTGGTTGCGCCGACTTGGCGGACGATGATCTGGCCGACTTTAACTTTTTCGCCACCAAAGAGCTTAACGCCTAGGCGTTGGCCTGCGTTGTTGTGGATATTTTTGGCGGTACCGCCGGCTTTGACGTGTGACATGGGGCAATTTCCTTAATTCTTTACTAATACAACGAGTTCGCGGGCGACAAGTTGGTCTTCTCTGAAGTAGATAAGTTCCTCTTTTCGCGCAAACCGAAATTCTATACGATTATAGCCTAGTTCACGCAGATAATCAAGCGTTTTAAGGTGTTGGAAACCTTTTTTGTACTTCCATGCCGGGACGGCTAGGCAGAGGCGGGTGCCTTGGGGGAGCTGTTTGTGCAGATTGCTGAGCGCTCCGCGGTGGATGCGGTCGCATTCTTGCATAATTGTGTGCAGAAGGGTTTCGTCGGGTTCTTTTGACAAGGGCTTACCGAGGTAGGTTTCGCCGGCCACAACAGATGGGGCGGGTTTCCAGGTGTGGGTTGTAGCATCGCCGGGTTCAAGCTGGATGCCGAAGTTGCCGTCGTAGCGCTGGTGCAGCCAATCGAGGTTGGCGCGGCTATATTCGATCATGCGCGGTTCGAGGTCGGTGCCATAGACGCTGTAGCCCATGAGGAGTGATTCTTGCAGGACGACGCCGGTGCCGCAAAACGGGTCAAGCACGGTGGCGTCGGCGGTGGGGGCGGTGAGGTTAATAATAATTTGGGCTAGTTTGGGCGGCAACATGCCGACCTTGGCGTCGCGCTTGGGGCGGTTTTGGTCGCGGGCGGCATAGGCTTCAATGTCTTGTTCAGCGACGGTTTGGCAAATGAGGGTTTTGCTGCCTTCGCGGTAGGCTAAAATCTCGATGCCAAGCGGGCTGGTGAGCTGGTTGTGGAGGATTTGGGCGCTGTTGAGCGAGGCAGACTTGTTGGGGACGATTCTTACGCTGCGGCCGGCTTCTTTGATTACTTTTTTGATGCGCAGGCCGCTGGCGTTGATTTCGGAGGCGCTGGCGCGCAGGCCGTAGGTGCTGAGGCCAAGTTTTAGTTTGCCTTCGGGCAGGCTGTCGAGAATATTTGGCACCGATTTAAGCAGGTAGGATTCAATATCGCGCCAGCTGGTAGTTGGGAGCTCGGTTTGGACCTGGGCCAGCTTAATACAGCCCCCAAGACGGTTAAAGTCGACATGCCGCGGCTCAACGTCCAGCAGGGCAGCCTGCGGTCCGGCCGGGTGGAGGTTTTTGGCGCCGTAGAGGCTTTCGAGTTCCGCCAGGCCAAGCGCTGGCTGGCGCCCAAGGATAAATAGTGACTGCATAATGTTTATAGTATACATGCTCTTTGGACGAAGCTTTTTTCGGGTGCGTTTTAGGGTATACTTAAGCTTAATATATGGCTAAACCGATCAAAAAAGATATTAAGTTTTGGATAAACGTGTTTACGATTGCGGCGCTTTTGCTGCTGGTGATCATTTCGCGCTCAGCAATTGTGGCGGCATTTAAGAAATTGGGGCAGTTGAACGCTTCGGCACTGCTGTTGATGATCCCGCTACAGACACTTAATTACTACAGCGTAGCGCGGCTGTACAAAGACTATTTTAAGAGCCAGGGCGAAGACCTCAAGATTAGCACTATGCTGTCGATTACGATGGAACTAAACTTTGTAAACCACGTTTTCCCGAGCGGGGGCGTCAGCGGCTTTAGCTACCTTAGTTTGCGGCTAAAGCAGTCGGGGATTAGCACCGCCAAAAGTACTCTGGCTCAAATTGTTCGTTTTGCACTTACTTTTATCTCATTCTTAGCGCTTTTGTTCTTAGGCATGCTTATTTTGGCGCTGCGTAGGCACACAAGCCCGCTGACGATTTTGGTGAGCTCAACAATCGCTTTTATGACGCTATTTGGTACGGTTGTTGGCACCTATATTATTAGCGATGAAGACCGGATCAAGGCATTTACCGGCTGGCTGCCAAAGGCTCTTAACAAAATTATAGGAATTTTCCGCCGCGGCAACCGCGACACGATTAATATTGCTAAGGTCGAGAGCACAATGGAAGACCTGCACCGCGACTACATGGTGCTGAGCCAGGACTGGCGTAATCTTAAAAAGCCGCTTTTGTGGGCGCTGCTGGTTAATGTAACAGACGTTTTGACTATTTATGCTGTGTATCTGGCATTTGGATCGTTTGTTAACCCGGGCGCGCTGATTATTGCTTATGCTGTGGCAAACTTTGCGGGGCTGGTAGCAATTTTGCCGGGAGGAGTTGGTATTTATGAAGGACTTATGACGGCCACGTTGACAAGTGCCGGCGTAGACAAGGCTTTGGCGCTTTCGGCCACGGTTGTATACCGCGTTCTTAACATGCTCTATGCTTTGCCGCTTGGTTATTATTTGTACCACCGCGCCGTAAAAAATTCTAGCAACCCAGTACCGCGGGCGGTTGAAGTTTCGGAACAAAGAATTGAACATAAGGAGCACCACCATGGAACCCCTCCTGCAGCGCATTAGAAAATGGCATCTTTGCAGAATATCCACGATGATTAAAGAGATAAAATTCCTGAAAAATATACTAAGCCTATCTAGATATAAGCTTATATATTTTTCAGGAATTTTAGCCTTTAAGGGCGAGGATAGGCGGTAAAAATGCCTTTTTCTGATGCGCTTACACCGTCTGATTTTGTCGGGCTGTTAAACCAGACGCTTGAATACGCGTTTCCAAATGTGATTATCGAAGGCGAGCTGGCTAATTTTAGAATAAGCAAAAACCGCTGGGTCTATTTTGATCTAAAAGACGAAAATTCCAGCGTTAAGTTTTTTGGCACTGTTTATAATTTGCCGGGGCCGCTCGAGGAGGGGATGACACTGCGGGTCACCGGGACGCCGCGGTTGCATAACCTGTATGGATTTTCGGTGACGGTGCAAGCGATTTCTTTGGCGGGTGAGGGGACGATTAAAAAAGCTTTTGAGCTGCTGCTGCAAAAACTTACGCTGGAAGGTCTTTTTAACGCGGAGCGCAAACGAGCACTGCCATATCCGCCGCAGCGGATTGGACTGATTACGTCCGGTGAATCGGCGGCTTATGCCGACTTTGTAAAGATTATCAACGCGCGGTTCCGAGGCCTCCACATTGAGCACGCGGACGTGCAGGTGCAGGGCGAGCCGGCCGTGGGGCAGATAGTCCGGGCAATTGAGCATTTTAACGCGCTGGGCGAGCCGCCAGAGGTTCTGGTGCTGATCCGTGGCGGCGGCAGTGCTGACGATCTGCAGGTTTTTAATACAGAAGCAGTAACCCGGGCAGTAGCGGCCAGCCGGATTCCAACCTTGGTGGCGATTGGGCACGAAATTGATACTTCTTTGGCGGAACTGGCGGCAGATTTGCGGGCTAGCACACCAAGCAATGCGGCCGAACTTTTGGTGCCTGATCGTAGCCAGCTTTTGCGCGAGTTATCTGCCGCGCGCGGTGAAATGGGCCGGCTGCTTAGTGCTTCTGTCCAGGCCGGCAAAAAAGACTTGGCAGTGCAGTCGGACATTTTAAAACAATCTGTTATCCAGCTTATTAACCATAAACACGAGGCTTTAGAGCATGCCTCAAAACTCTTAGAACTGCTGAACCCCAGGAACATATTAAAACGCGGTTACGCGGTGGTACGGCAGGGCAAAACAGTCATCCGGAAGTCGTCACAGCTTAAGCCGGGACAAAGTTTAGACATTTTACTATCTGACGGAAATATTAAAGCCGAGGTACAATAAAACTATGCCGGATAAAAAACCCAACTACGCCGAACTAAAACTTGAGCTTGATGAACTGCTGGACAGCTTGCAGCAAGACGACATTAGCGTGGACGATGCGCTAAAGGCCTACGAGCGCGGTATGGAGCTGGTAAAGCTGCTTGAAGCCACGCTTAACGAAGCCGAAAACAAGATTACAAAACTAAAGGCCAAGTTTGACTAAAGCTTTTAACAGCCAAGAAGCTTTTTGGTTTGCTCTGTAAAAAATATGCCGGTGATGTTTCGTTCGATGAATGCGTCTAAAACCTTGCGGCCGGTTTCAGTCAGGGCGTAGCGTTTGCGGTCGGGGCCTTGGTCGTTGGCGTCAAGCTGGAAAGTGACAATTTCAGCGTGATCGTATTGGCGTAAGGCACGGTACATGCTTTTGTCATCTGCTTCCAGGATGCCGTTGGTGCTCTCTGCAATAAATTCTTTGATTGCCGGCATATATTTTGGGCCATCTTTAAGAGCAAGCAAGATCCAAAGCTTGAGCTGGCCTTTTTTGTAGACATCTTCCCAACCGTCGAGTAATTTTTGTTCGTAGCTATCTAGCATTATCAAACCTCTTTAGCGTGCAAACAGTTTGCGGGCCTTTTTGGCGGTGAAAGCTTGGCGCAGCAACTGGCTGTCGAAGGCGATCGGAGAAATGCCGGTTGTGGCGTAGTAGTACACCGATGCTTTGACGTATGTTTGCAGCACGGACACTAAGACGACGCCAGCCATTAAACCTAAGAATGCGATGCCGCCGACAATGCCCGCGACGATTCCTGAACCGGTAATACCGGCACTTAGACCAACCAAAAGGCCAGCGACCATGATGTAGCCAAGGAAGCTAAATACTGCAATCAGGCCAATACCTACGCCCAGCACAAGGCTCTCGCCCCAGGCTTGCTTGATTACGGCTGTACTCTTTTTGGTAGCACGGATTGGACCAAGCGCGGTATCGCTGGTGACTATGACCGGGATTGCAAAGAACGAAGCAATGTTCCAGGCGCTGCCAGCCAGCCACAGAACAATTTTGCCGCCTAAGAATGGAATCCGGTTGGCGATTTCGGAAATAAGAAAACCAATCGTAAAGCTAAAGATGGTAAAGACTGTTAGTGAGCCAATGCGCTTAAATGCCGCTTGGATGCTGCTTTTAACGGTTGGATCGTTGCCTTTGAAGCGTTCCATGGCTCCGTGGGTTACGGCGCCCGCAACTACTGCTGAAATGATAGCCTGTGACAGGAGTGCCACAATTGCGACTACATAACCAACAGGGTTAAGCTGCCAGCCATTGCCTTGGAGTGGGCTAAACAAAAGATGGCTCGGGTTAAATACAAATAGCAGAACAGCTGGAATAATGGCTAGCATTGAAGCGCCAAAACCAATCAAGGGCAGGGTAAGCAGCTCTTTGTCGAGCATCAGTGAGCGCCACGCACCTTTTGCAAGCAGTTTTGATTTGCGAAAACGACTTAATTTTTTAGTTTCTTCCACGACATTTACTCCTTAAAAAGTATTAATATACCGACAGTATACTACCGAAGGTATACTAGGTCAACACTTTTTTATCTTTATGGTTTACCTATATACTGTAAGTACTTAATTACCTTATGAATATTGCTATACTTTTCGCCGTTTTTTTAATCCTCGTCTTTTCATTTGTTATCTTGTTTGGGGCACCTTATTTGCCAACACTTAAGCCGCAGGCACAAAACGCACTGGACCTGTTGGATCTAAAACCGGGGCAGATTTTGCTGGAGCTGGGCAGCGGCGACGGACGGGTTTTAAAGCGTGCTGCCAAGCAGGGAATAAGCGGGATTGGTTACGAGCTGAACCCGCTTTTGGTCTGGTACAGCCAGATTAGCTGCTGGCGCTACCGCAAGCTGGTAACATTTAAATGCCGCAATTATTGGCAGGTAACTTTGCCTGAGTGTGACGGGATTTATGTGTTTTTGTTAGACAAATTTATGCCGAGACTCGATAAAAAAATTACGAAAGATTTATCTAACCCAGTTAAGCTAGTGAGCTACGCCTTTAAAATCCCCGGCCGCAAACCCGCTGCCAAAAAGGGCGGTTTGATGCTTTATAAATACCCGTTAGGAAAGTAGCCGTCCTTTCTCAGCTAAAGACCTTAGCCGCCGTCAGGCCACCCACATCTCGGTAAGCCTCCAGCCAAAGCCTACAACAAGCCTGCGGAACTAGGAGCTAAACGCTCCGTCAAACAGTCCTCGGCTGGATTTTGTTGTAGCTTTGGCGAGTCTTAGCCGTGGCTGCGGGCGATGCCTGCCATCCCCTAAGGTCTTTGGCTCCGGCCGCTAGTCACTTATTCGCTACCTATTTCTCACAAAGAACTCCAAACCAAAGGTGAAGCCCCATCCGGGGGCTTCACGAGACTTTCAGCTACATGGTTAATGTTACGGGAAGTTTAGGCACGTTGATTTAATAGCGTAAAACTGTCTCTGAGCGGTCTAAATCAATGTGCCTAAACTTCCAAGGAGTGGGACGACGGGAGCAAAGACTTAGCAGTGATACGATTGGAAGGGCTTCACTGGAGCAAGGGGCTTATGCTACTATATGACTAATATGCGTAAGCTTAATCAAACAGGGTCTTTGCTGCTGCCGCTGGTCATCTTATCTTTGTTCTTTTTGGTTGCGGCAGGTTTTGGAACCTGGGCTTTTATGAGCCGCCAGGATTATAAGAACAACAGCGACGCGAAAGCCGAAGTTGCTGCCAAGAAAGCCGTGGCTGCTGAGGATATCAAAAAGGATGCGGCTTTTAGGGAAACTGAAAAGTTCCCTACAAAAAGCTTTACGGGCCCAGATACCTACGGGTCTTTGACCTATAGCTTTCCAAAAACCTGGAACTCATATATTGGCACAAGCAACCTTAACCTGATTGTAAATAATTACTATAACCCGGATTTTATTCCTGATCTTTCTTCGACTGCCCAGTTTGCGCTGCGGGTGCAGATCTCAGGTACCGCCTATCCGACGCTGTTAAAGGCATATGACGCGGTAGCAAAGGCTGGCACTTCAACTGTAACGGCTTACCGCGCTCCAAAGGTCCCAAGTGTGCTAGGTTCAATAATTACTGGCCAGATCCACGGCACGACTCCTGGTACTTTGGTGCTTCTGCCAATCCGCGACAAGACGATTATTATCTGGACCGAAGGCAGCAATTATACCAGCGACTTCCTGAATACAGTGCTCCCAAGCATAACCTTTTCGCCGTAGTCTATTTGGGTATGCTAAGCGTGATATAATAGACTTTGCTTATTCAGAGTGAGGGTAAACATTTATGAGCGATAATTCCGCGCAGTCTCAGGGGCTATTATTTACGACGTTAGCCGAGCAGGTAAAGCTGCCATTTATAACCGTTAAACACGCAGCAGAACTTTTGCGTGCCCACCCCAACAAGGATGAATTGGAGCGCTTGCTGCAGACTATCGCGCTCACCAGCTCTTCGGCTTTAAAGCTGATTGATAGTTATTTGCTGAGCGTGCGGCTCCAGACAGAGTCGCGCCTGGATTTGGAGCCAGTATCTCTTAGCTCAGTTTTGTATGACACGGCAGAATCTTTGGAATCTTATGCCAAGGCGCATGACTGCGAGATCGAACTGCGGCTAATGGGCAAGTTTGGCCCTGTGATGGCACGGCGGGATGTAGTGCAGTCGGCGCTTGAATCTTTGGGGTACAGTTTTATAGACGCGGCCAGCAAGCCTGACACCAAGACGAAGATTACTTTGGCCGTACGCCGTACTAAGCACGGCATGAGCACGGGTATTTATAGTGATGTTAGTAAGCTGAATAGCGGGCTTCTAAAGCAGGCTAGGGTATTAAAAGGCGTTGCGCGCCAGCCGCTTGGGGACTTTAGCGCCGGAAGCGGCGCGGGTGTATTTGTAGCCGATGCTTTATTTGATTTTTTTGATACTTCGGTGCGGGTGGCGCGGTTCGAAAACCTTTTCGGACTTGCAGCGCATTTGCAACCTAGTTTGCAGCTAAATCTTGTATGAAAATTTTGCTGCTTGAACCAAACCGTATCTTGGCGGAGCAATATAGCCGCTTTTTAGAGCGGGAAGGCTTTGAAGTAACCTGGTGCGAAAATGCCCAAGACGGTGTGGCCGCGGCGGACGAGCTAAAGCCGGACATCGTGATTTTGGAGCTTTTGCTGGCGGGGCACAGCGGCGTGGAGTTTTTGTATGAATTTAGGTCTTATGTAGACTGGCTAAAACTGCCGGTTATTATTTTGAGCAGTGTAACCCAGGCAAGCTCCGGCGTTTCGGACGCGACGTTGGCAGAGCTTGGCGTTGGTGCTTATTTATACAAGCCGAAAGCTTCGCTTTCGCAAATTGCCCGTTTGGTGCGCAAAAGCTTAAAGCCAGAACTTAAAAAAGCCGCATGAAACAAGTCTCGGTTAAAGCGATAATTTTGTCCAGGACCGACTACGGCGAGGCCGATAGGATCATTACTTTTTTAACGCCCGACCAAGGCAAAGTGCGCGCCATGGCCAAGGGTGTGCGCAAAGCCAAGAGCAAGCTGGCCGGCGGAATCGAGCTGTTTAGCATTAGTGATATTACCTACATTGAAGGCAAAAGCGAGCTTAAAACGTTGGTTTCCACCAGATTGGACAAGCATTTTGGCGACATCGTAAAAGACATTGACCGGACAATGCTGGGCTACGACATGCTAAAGATTTTAAGCAGGGTTTTGGAGGACGAAGGCGGGCCAGAGTTTTATGATTTGCTTGTGCAAAGCTTGATGGCGCTGGACGACCTGAGTATGCCCAAAGACCTGGCAGAGGCATCTTATTTATTGCAGCTTATGCGACTGCTCGGCCATTTACCCAACTTTACCCATGATATAAAGGGCGCAGAAATGACCCCAAATGGGCACTTTCAATTCAGCCTCGACGATATGGGATTTTTTGAAAGCCCCACCGGACCCTTTACCCAAAACCACATAAAGCTACTGCGGCTTTTGAGCCATAATCCGCCAGCAATGCTGCGCCAAGTGGAAGGTCTGAAAGAATATCTGGCCGACGTTACCCCAATTGTGCGCAACATGGCCCGGCAGTATGTTATTCCGTTTTAAGTAAAACATGGTATAGTTTGCCTAATGATTGAAATCGACAGAGGCATAGTTATTGCCCACAGGGCAATTAGGCCAATAGCTGGAGCCAGACAGGTCTCGCCTGAGCGTTTGCTTACACTAAAAAGACAAGCTATCGGAAGAGAAGATACGCCGTCATGGCAAAATAAACTTGAGTGGCTTAAGCTCGTGGGCGTTGGTGCGGTGAGACCTGCTGCGACTGCAAGCTACGAACATGCGCTTGGCGCTGCGAGTAAGATTGCCAATAGATGTATTATTGGTGCCGGTCTGGAGGCTATTGTAGCAAGGGACGGTAGAGGTGGAAGCCCCACTGAAGTTACCAAATATGCCACAAAGGTAAATGGTGATCCTCGCTACTGGAGAGACGAGCTGACACGCAGATATGACAAGGCCAAGGGCGTAATGGGCGAGTTTGTTGTTGATACCGAATACGAACTGGGTGGATTAAGAGGCAGGACCGAACCATCTTTAATAATTATGCGTCAGCCTTATATAAAAATTGTTGGTAACGCCCATAGAGCCGGTGACATGGCAGACCAAATTGGGGAATTCAAAGAATTGGCCGAGAAGTTAGCAAGTGACAAAGAGGATCCGCTTTATTTTGATCTTATGGAGTACCACGATAACTTGATAGTTCATCAAGATGCGGCTGGCGGACGGCATTTGCGTGAAGTGGACATGGTTATTATGAGCGCGAATGACAAGGTTAGGCCTTTTGTTTCAATCAAGCCAGACCCCATTGAGTGGGCGAGCTCGCTTCATAACTTAGCCCCAGCTGCTTAAGCTTGCCGATAACACCTGATAATCGTATACTTTAAGCAATTATGAGCGATGTAAAAATGGACGATATTATTTCTTTGGCAAAGCGCCGCGGTTTTGTCTATCAGGGTAGTGAGATTTATGGCGGAATGGCTGGGCTTTATGACTTTGGCCCGTACGGCGTGGAGCTGTATAACAACATCAAGGCTTCTTGGTGGAAGACCAATGTGCGCCTAAAAGAAAATTATGTTGGGCTCGATTCTGCGATGTTTAAGGATCCGCGTGTCTGGGAGGCTTCTGGCCACACCTCTGGGTTTTCTGACCCTTTGGCGGAGTGCAAAAAGTGCAATACGCGCATACGGGTAGACAAAGAATTAGAAAAAATCGGCGTAACCGCAGACGAGAAAATGTCGGAAGCCGAACTGCAAAAGCTGTTTGACGAAAACCGTGACAAAATAAAGTGTCCAAACTGCGGCGCTAAAGAATTTTCGCCAGTGCGCGCGTTTAATTTGCTGGTTAAATCAAATCTTGGTGACTTTACCGGCGAAGGCAAGAATCCTGTTTATCTGCCGGGTGAGGCTTGTCAGGGAATTTATCTGAACTTTAAAAATATTGTCGATACGACCCGCGTAAAGATTCCATTTGGCGTTGCCCAGATCGGCAAGGCGTTTCGTAACGAAATCAGCCCGCGTAATTTCTTGTTTCGCACCCGCGAACTTGAGCAGGCCGACACCCAGCTGTTTATCCGCCCTAACGAAAACAAAGAGGCATATGAGCTGATTAAAAAAGACCGCTGGAATTGGTATTTAAGTCTTGGGATTGAAGAAAAAAATCTGCAATGGAAGCAGCACGAAAACTTAGTGTTTTATGCCAAGGACGCGTGGGATGTTGAGTACAATTTCCCGACCTGGGGCTTTGACGAGATTGAAGGCGTTCATGACCGGACAAACTACGACCTGACTCAGCACATGAAGTTTTCTGGAACGGATCTTAACTACACCGACCCGCACACCAACGAAAAATATATCCCGTGGGTTTTGGAAACATCAATGGGTATGGGCCGCTGTTTCTTGGCGGTATTTTCGGACGCTTACAAGGTGGAAACTTTGCCAAACGGGGAAGAGCGCACTGTTCTTAAACTTAAGCCAGCATTAGCGCCCGTAAAATATGCTGTTTTCCCGCTGCTTCGCAACAAACCAGAACTTGTGGCTAAGGCGCGCGAAGTCTATGAAATGCTAAGCCAAAACTTTGCGACGGAATACGACGACAATGGCAACATCGGCAAGCGCTACCGCCGCCAAGACGAAATTGGAACCCCAAAATGCGTAACGATTGATTTTGACACGCTGGAAGACGGGACAGTGACCGTGCGCGACCGCGATACGACCGAACAAACCAGGGTGGCTATAAAGGACCTTTAATATGTATCTTCCAGGTGTGGATCGCGGACATATTATTTATATCCGGGATAGACTACAGGAAATTGATCGGGACAGAGAGCTGCAAACCATACAGTGGTCTTTTAGTGGTATTCCTGATCTGTCTGTACATGATGTAGCGCCTGATATCTGTGAAACCGTTAACAAGGATAGGATGAATAAGGTTCCTTTAGGCATGTACCCGCTTGTGGGTGTAATACCTTATATGCATCCAAATCGAATGCTTGGGGCATCTATGGTGCTTAAATTGCCGCGTCTTGGGAAGATGGGTGTGCACATTCTGGATGTTTGCGAATTGAACGAAATTGGCGCAGCGGTGGGCGGTTTTGCTGAGTTCGAATGGGTTAAGAAAGTTATTTAGAGCCGTATCTGTTAAAACTTATGCTTTAAAATATATTGGACTTTATAAAAAAACTATTGACTTGAATTATTTAAGATGCAAATATAGCACCAAATAATCAAGGAAACAGTGTATGAAAAAGCAAAGCAACTTTAAGCCGATCCTGCGGGCTGTTAGTGTAATGGGAATAATAATGGTCATCGTCAGCGGTGTGACGTTTGCGGCACTGCAAAGCCAGCAGGCGGTGTTGAGCGGCAACACAATCGAAAGCGCCACGGCCGACCTAAAGGTAAGCACCGACGGCACAACCTATACCAGCTCGCACACCGGTTTTGACTTCCCGGGAGTTGTCCCTGGCGGTCCTGCGGTTCCTGCGGCAGGCAATTCTTTTTATCTTAAGAACTCCGGCACAACCGCCAGCCAGGTTAAGCTGGCAATTAGCACAACGCCAACCAACCTCAGCAGCGTTGACCTGGCAAAAGTTTCGGTGATTATCACCCACGTACCGGGCGGAACTTCACAGACGTTTACGCTAGCTAGTTTGCTTGCTTCATACGCTGATGGCGGCACGGCTTTAATTGACACTTTGCCAGCCAGCACTGCCTACCAATATAAAATCCAGATTTCTATGGCGGCGGATGCGTTTACAGGCAGCGGCGCATCTTTGGGTAACATAGACTTTGTGTTTATCGGCATCGCCCAGTAACACTGAGCTTTTGTACAATGCATATTCTTAAAAAAGTAATGATATTTTTGTTGGTGGCAACACTGCTTGGCGGTTGTGGCCTGGCGCTGTACCGGCACGCAGAAGGGGACAAAATCCTAAGTGTCCAAACTGGAAGTATGGTGCCGTATTTTAACCCAGGCGACGCGCTGTTAACGCGCTGGATCTTATTGCCAGACTTGCACGTGGGCGATGTTGTGAGCTACCGCAGCCCGGCGGACCAGCGTGTGGTGGTATCACACCGTCTGGTTAGTATAAATTATCAAACCGGCAAACTTATTACCAAAGGCGATGCGTTAGATATGCATGATCTTCCATTTCCTTCGGGCCAAGTGATAGGAAAAGTTTATAAAGTTTTGCCGCATGTGGGCCGCGGGCTGGACTGGCTGCATGAACCAACAGGTTTGATCATTGCCGTCTACACACCTGCCGCCTGCGCGCTTATTTATGAAGCAAAACGGCTAAGCCGCCAATACACCAAACCAGCTTACCGGTGCTATGGTTACAGATAGTTAAAAACTTGCGGGGTTGAAAAGTTGGCTTCGTCGAATTTTACGGTTTGCAGAAATTCCGGCAGGACTTTTTGGTCCGATGGATCGATAAATCCGAATTCGGCAATTTCGGTTTCGCCGTGGGTGGTTTTGCTCAGGTCGATATTCAAATAATCTTTGGCGTTTGTGATCTCAAAAAAGAATTCTAAGTTTTCTTGGCCTTTAAAGTTGTATTGCTGCACATAAAGCAGACGGCCTACATTGGCTGGGATGCCAGTTTCTTCAATCATTTCTCGTTCAAGGGCAGGGATAATCGCTTCGCCGTCGTCAATGCCGCCGCCAGGCGTCGACCAATGAGTAGACTGCTCAACATTACGGTACGGCTTTAGACGAAAGCATAAAAGTTTGCCGTCCAAAACAACAATCCCGCGCACGGCAATTCTTCTTTGCATGCTCATACTATAACCGAAAATTATGAAGTATTATTTCTTTTTAGGGCTTTTACCAAACCGTGGAGTAGTTCTTTGAGTTCTTTCTAATAACTCAGATACAAGATCTACTTTTTTAGGATCAGTTTTTACGCTCTCAAGTGTAGTAGCAACAAACTGTTGACCGGCAGCCAGTCTCTCGACGTCCATTGTAGCTAGACTAATAACATTTCCAAGATACTGGCCAACAGCAGTACGATATTCTATTCCTTCACGCTTGCGCATACGTACTTGCATTGAATGATTGCCAGACTTCTTGGCAATTGCGACAAGTCTTTGTTCGGCCAAATTAGCTTGAACTAGTCGTTTAAGTGTATGACGAGTGCCTTCTTCACCTGTTTTAAGAGGCTCTAAGTCAGACACAAGTTCTTTAAATGGAAACCACTTATTTGGCGCACGGTTGTAAAAGGCAAGTAAAGTAGCAAGCCGGGACTCGACGCCATCACGTATAGTGCCATCGGGCCGAAGACCCTGGCCACCTTCACCAACGAGAGTTTTTATTGGCACACCTGTATTTATCCCTGTTTCAAGCTGAAGACCGCCAAAACCGAGAGCAATTTCTCCCGCAAGGTTTCTCTGGTAAGTACCATCTGATCGTACGGCAAGGAATCCTTTATTTACCATGCGTTCCTGATCTTGCTTTAAGTAACCAGGCCTAAAGTTGCTTGTGATTCCACTCGTATCGAAGCTTTGTAAATTGCAGAGGGTATAAAGAGGATTCGCCCAAGAGTTGGATCCAAAGGCAGGTGTAAGCTGTAATAATAAAACTCTATATTCGGTGTTTACACCGCCCGCAAAAGCAGTGACACTATGAATATCAAGTGTTTCTTTTGGTAAACTCATAAAATATATTATAACTTTAAATTATATAAAAAGCAAATATTCTAGGAAATGACTCCTTAAAAAGATGCTATTATGTGTGCATGATACGAGGATATATGGACACCGATTATGAGCAGGTTAAGGCGCTCTACCAGCACGCCGAATGGTACGGGGGAAAGTTTGACGAACACCGTGACAGCCAAGAGATAATGCTGCATAAGGTCACGGCGGACCCGCAGTCGATTATTGTCGACGAGGAAAACGGTGAAATTTTGGGTACGATTTCTTTGGTGGAAGACGGCCGGGTGGCGTGGTTTTATAGGTTCGTAACCAAGGACAATAACCTTGGGGCAGCAGAGGCTTTATACAAAGCAGCATCGGGCGTTTTGAAGCAGCGTGGACATCCAGAAGTGTTGATTTATTCCGACCCAACCCGCGAAGACCTAAACAGCCGCTACCAAGCGCTTGGTATGGAAAAGGGCGGTGATTATGAGTGCTTTTACGGCGCTCTTTAGCCTAGTATATCGCTCAAAATCATAAAAATTATTGCAATAATATTATAATATTGTTATAATGCCCATATGAGTAAAAACATGGAAATCAAGTCAATCCAAAAGGTTATTAAAGTTGGCAGCAGCCTGGCAGTTACTATCCCGGCGCGCGACGCCCGCTTTTATGATGTTAAAGCCGGCGAAGAGCTTGAAGTATCTATTAGCCGGCCAGTAGCTGAAGACACACATCAGACCGAGGTTGTAGAAATTGCCCGCAAGCTGATTAAGCGCCACGAGACAGCCTTAAAAAACCTCAGTCAGCGATAGGATGCCGCATGAAGTTTTTAACATTTGATGATGTTGGCATTATCCATATCCAAATAATCGATGCCAGCGGCGGGTCGCAGGGTATAAGGGACACTGAGCGGATTGAGTCGGCTCTGGCTTCAATGCGCCAAGAAGTATTTGGCCAGGATTTATATCCGACTATTTTCGAGAAAGCGGCCGTGCTGATGCGGGGTATCATTGCCGATCATCCGTTTAGTGACGGCAACAAACGAACGGGAACCATGGCTGCGCTGGTTTTTCTTAACCTAAATGGCTATGACACGTCATCACTAACGGATAAGGAACTGGAAGACTTTGCCGTTGCAGTAGCGGTTGAGCACTATGACGTCCCTACAATTGCGGCCTGGCTTAAGGCGCACAGCAAAAAAGATTAAAGATCTCTATAAAAACAGGTTGGCGGTTCTAGGCTATAAATCTGCTTGATTTTCTATAAGCATAGGCGTATTACAGTAGTATACGTAAAAATAGGAAATAAAAATGGCCGAAGGATTCACTGAACATGCTTATACGCCCTCCCGTGTAGTAATTAGTCAAGGCGTAGTTAATTTTTATGAAATTGTGGGTGTGGATCCAGCTACTGTGCGTGAAGTGGATGTTGTTTCTGACGAAGCAATTATCCATGCCGTACATATAAGCACAATCTTAGGGTCAGCTTTTTTAAATGCGTATGACTTGGCTTTACAACAAGAACGCGCAGAACAAGTTGGCTTTAGTACGCATGCACTATTAACCCCGGATCAACTTGACGTAAAAAGGTCGTGGGGGCTATGGTCCTCCTACTTGTCAGGATAAACGTATGCTTCTGCCTGGGTTAAGATAAAGTTCATTTTACAGCACTTTATTTGGCGCGCGTGCGTTAAAATAGAGCGTTGATGGATGACGAAAAACAAACAGAAGCACTGACAAAAGATAGCGCGGCGGCAGGCCAGGATATTTTAGCGCCGGTTGATGCTTGGTCCAAGGACTATGAAGAGATAGATGTTTTTGCATGGGCGAACAACTTGGTGCAGTATATTGACGACCTTAAGATTGACCTGTATTTTTTTAACAAAAATAACACAGTGTATCGCACTAAGCTTGGTGGTGATGTGGCACGGCAGCTGCGACCGTTGTTTTTGGACGAAATTTTAGAATTTATATTGGGCGGAGTAGAAAAAGGCTTAATTGTCCGCGATTTTGAAGAGGCCGAAGCAGAAGACAATGTTCTGCAGCGTACCCAGGTCAAGAACGTCGACAAATTGGTTGAAGTACTGAACTGGATCAAGCACGAACAAGGCAACATTGAAGTCTTTAACGAACAAGAGCATGACCTAAAGCGCATTAAAGGCGTGGTTGCACACTGCACGCATAAAGACATGCCAAAGCCGTTTTATTTGCTAAAAAGCTTGCCGACATCACAGATTATGAAGGGCCATACAGCGTGGCTTTTGAAAGACAATGTATTTAAGCCGTTCGAAGGCATGAGCGCGCTAAAGATCCCGGGTGAAAATCAGCTGCTGGTCGTGGGGCAGGATTTGTTTGTGTTTAATCAGGCTAAGTTGAAAGCTTTGTTTGGTTATGACGCCAAGGCCGCGAGCGTGGCGATTAAAAAGGTTAAAGAAATTGAAGAAAACTTTAAGCTTAGTTTTGCAGAGGGAATTAGTCTGCAGAGTTTGATTAAGGGCAAACCTTCGACCATCAAAAAAATGCAGAAGCTGGAGCCGGGCAAGATAAAACAGCAGGACCTTATAGACCATTCGGACGAAATGGGCGTGGGCTTGATGACCGACGACAGCGGCGCGATTATTATTATGGACGATCGTGACTTAACTAGATTTGTAAACCTGCTGAATGAAGATTATTTTGAATCGCCCATGACTGGTGAGCGCTTTGAGATCCTCAAAAAACGCCCATTAAAACCTTTAGATGACGAAGAGCTTTTAGCTCCCCAGATTCGCCCATAAACTGGTATGATGTGTTCATGAAAACGGCAATTATGTTGCATGGGCATGGTGGCAGCGATAAGGATTATTTTTGGTTTGAAGACACCAAGAAGTTTTTAGAATCAAAAAACTACAGTGTGTGGTGGCCGCTTTTACCTCATACCGAGGCGCCACAGCTTGAAGAAACCAGCAATTTTGTACTTAAAAACATGCCCGAAATTAGCGAAGAGACAATTGTTATCGGGCATTCATCGGGCTGCCCATTAGTTTTGCATTTGTTAGAGTTTTTTGAGACACCGGTTATGCAAGTGATTTTGGTGGCGGGCTATTACGAAGCGCAGTCTGATAGCCAAAGCAGTATGCTGCCCGAGAAGTTTGACTGGGATCTTATTAAAACTAAAGCTAGTGAGTTTGTGCTAATTAACTCCGACAACGACCCGTGGGGCTGTACCGACAAACAAGCCCGCCCAATTGTAGAAAAGCTTGGCGCGCAGTTTATATTTGCCAAAGGTGAAGGGCATATGGGCTCTGGCACGTATAATCAACCATATAGAGAATTTAAGCTTTTGAAAGACCTTATAAAATAAATGATTGTGTACTACACCGACGGTAGTTGTGAGCCAAACCCGGGCAATGGCGGCTTTGCTGTAATTAAAGATATGAAACCTGCGATTATGGGCGGGGAAGCCAACACCACAAACATCCGGATGGAAGGCTTAGCAATCATCGCGGCCATCAAAGATTCAAAGGGCGAAGAGTGCGAGATTTATACTGACAGCGAATTTTGGATTAATGTCATTACCAAGTGGTCTATTGGCTGGGAAGCCAACGGTTGGAAGAAAAAGGGCGGGGCGATAAAAAATCTCGACATAGTGCAGGAAGTCTGCCCGCTGTACCGCAACTCCAGAGCTGTTTTGGTTTGGGTTCGTGGTCACAACGACGACCCAGGCAACGAAATGGCCGACAAATACGCCAACCAGGCCCGGCTGGACTTTATTGCAAAAGGCAAAAAATAAATGTGGATATTATTGGCGCTGCTTTCGGCGTTATTTTACGCGTCTTCGGCAATGGTCACCAAGTTTTCGGTAAGCAAGGTTGTGCGTGACCAAAGCGGGATTGTTGCCGTACACTCAAGTACTGCGATTATATTTATTGCGCTCATCTGGCTCTTGCGTAGAATGCCAACGCTAAGCAGTCATAGAGATATCTTATTAGCTACTGTCTCGGGATTTGTTGTCTGCGCGGCATCAACCTTTTACTTTAAGGCCTTTAACATTGAGGACGCGAGCGTTATAACTTTGCTGACACAGGCCATTGTGCCAATTACTTTAATATTTGGTTTTGTTGTTTTGCGGGATAAAGCAGGGCCTCTTCAGCTCTTGGCTGCGGCTATCATTTTAACGGGCGTGGTGCTTTCGGCGTGGTCACGCAAGGGCTTTCATTTGCATAGCACGAAAGTTATACCAATCATGCTTGCCGCTACAGTTTTAACTTCGACGAGTTTGATCATTGCAAAGTCGGTTGTGTCTCATAACAACATCGTGGCTTATGTATTTTACGAGACACTGAGCTACGCAGTTTTTGGTGTGCTTTATACAGTCTTTCACCCTAAAATACGAAAAAGTTTTATGAAAAATATGAAACCTTTTCATCCGCGAATGATCATCGTGATTGGTTTAAGCGAAGTGTTTTATACGCTGGCCATCATGTCTCAGTTTAAGGCATTTACCTACACTAACGCCGGTCTTGTTATCTCGGTTGGCGCATCAGAAGTATTTTTGGCAATTATTTTGGGAGTTGTGTTGACCAAACTGCTGCCGCATATGATTAACGAAAAGATCGACAAAAAAACTTTGGGCCGCAAGTTTGTAGCCGGCTGCTTGATCGTGAGTGGCATTGTTATGTTGAATTTTGTGTAGGTTAGTTTACGAGCAGTTGCTTGGGCTGGTGTTATGATAGTTTTATAAAAAGGGGACTATATGGCGGAAGCACAGCAAACATGGGATTTTTCGGGTCTAAAAGCACTTTTTATCCAGTGCACGCTCAAAAAATCACCAGCGGTCAGCAACACCGAGGGCTTAAGTAAAATTAGTATTGATATTATGCGCAAACAGGGTGTAGAGGTCGAGCAGATCCGCGCCATCGATCATGACATTGCAACCGGGGTTTATCCGGACATGACAGAACACGGCTGGGATACAGACGAATGGCCGGAGATCTATAAAAAGGTCCAGTCGGCCAACATCTTGGTGCTTTGCGGGCCAATCTGGCTGGGTGACAACAGCTCGGTTATGAAAAAGGTGATTGAGCGGCTGTACGGCAACTCTTCGGAGCTTAACAAAGACGGGCAGTATGCGTTTTATGGCAAGGTTGGCGGCTGTTTGATTACAGGCAACGAAGACGGAGTGAAGCACTGCGCCATGAATATTTTGTATAGTTTACAGCACCTAGGTTACGTTATTCCGCCGCAAGCTGATGCCGGCTGGATTGGCGCCATTGGGCCAGGCCCAAGTTATTTGGACGAAGGCTCAGGCGGGCTGGAAAGTGACTTTACCAACAAAAACACCACGTTTATGACCTGGAACCTGATGCACATTGCCAAAATGCTTAAAGATAACGGCGGAATTCCGGCATACGGCAACCAACGCGGCGTGTGGGACAAAGGCAATCACCGCGGCTTTGCAGGCAACGCTGCTGATCCAAACCCTGAGTACAGATAGAAAAATCGTAGTATCGTTGTGCTTAAGGTCACGTAGACAAAAGCACAATACATTTTGTTAATGCTTTGCAGTCTTTTTGCTTATACTTCTATTTTAAGGAAGGGATATATGGCTGAATTACTCGCGGCGAACGGAAATCCTTTAAGTAATAGTTCTTTTGAAACTTCAGAACAAAGATTATTAGTACCGCAAACCAGTACCATAAACCTGCGGCCTCCTGCGTACGCTGATGGGGTTATCTTATTTCCGGAAGGACTTATAACTTATCCCGAAGGCACTGAACGTGGTTTATACCCTGTAGAAAATCAAAAAGGAAAAATTGAATATCTGGCACCTAACTGGGTCGTAGAACGTGACATACGTCTACTTATGCAAGGTCTGAAACTATTACTGCCGCCGGTAGACATGGTAATACCGATTGCAAAAGGTGGTCTAGTATTGGGGCAAGAAGCAGGCTATATGATTACCACCAGAAGCGATACGGGCAGAGTTATTGGACATATTAATTCCGCTCAAACGAATGGTTATGATGAATTCGACAACGCGTTAACTGATGTGGAGATTTGGTCTACCCCACAACAAGCAGACATGAAAGGAATGAAAAACTTTCTGTTTGCTGATGATCTAAGAGACAAAGACAAAGCAGTAAGAGCAGTATCTGGAAACGTAGTTCCAAATATGCCAGAGGGAGCAAATTGGTTTGAGACTGCATTATATGCAAAGGAAAACGGGATACCAGTAAGTGGGATTGTACTTAGAATGCTGGCAGATAAGTGGGTTAGGTATGAAAATCAAATGGAAAGTGATGAGCAACGGATTTGGTACATGAGACAGCTATTTAATACACACCCTAAGTATTTTGAACATATGGAAGCAAATGAAAGAAGTAAAGCGGAGCCACTTCCACCTATTCCTGACCATTGGCATGATCTAATAAAGGCACGCAATGAGCACTTTGCATTTGCGGCGTAGACAAAAGCACAATAGACCAATTCTTTAAAGCGCTTATACTTACATTATAAATAGGGAAAAATGCAATGGCCGCACCTGGTGAAGCTGTTCCTACTAAGCAAAGAATAGAATACACCGAGAATTACTTCAGTATTCATGATGCAATTCTTCATCTAGGGGAGGAAGCGGAGAAGTATGCAGCGCAACAAGGAGATGGTTTTAGATTTGATACAGTATTAACAATCCCTAGATTTAGTTCTGTATTTACCGCTAACATGTTGGCCAGCGTTTTGGGGCTTGGTCTTCCTCGTGTGCTTCCAGAACAAGACGACGAAGACAGAATGAGAGAAGTTGCGGATGAAAATGCAGGTGCTAATGCACTATTTGTTAAAGACGCCTGGCGTACAGGTATTGCCATGACTGAGACAAAGCTTCTGCTTCTTGAAAGGGGCGTTCGCACAGTTACGACAGCAGTAATACATTATGAGGCTAACATCCCTTATCGCCGTCCAGACCTTCATGCAGCAGATTTTGGGAATTGGGTGACATACCCATGGGAGCCGCTGGAAATAAAAGGCAAAACTTCCGGGAAGAGAATAGGCGACCACGAACTCATAATTGCAGAGGCTCAAAAGGCAGCCGAACTAGCAGCAAAGTTGGCCGAGAAAGCGGCCAAAGATGCTGAAATTTCCGGGAAGCCGCAGGAAGGCACCGAACAAACTGAGATAGCAGCTCCGGAAGCACCGCGAATCAGCGAAGGGCTTCATTTTTTCAGGATATGGAGCATGGAATTACCGATCTAAAGGGAACCACCGCATTAAGAAATGATATATAGACAAAACTAAAAGCTAAGAGCATACTCAGGCTTATAATAATGTTCTTCAAAGGAGGGCAATGGTATGAGTGTTGAAATTAACTGGCTAGCAGTGGTGCTGGCTGCTGTTTCGAGTATGGTCGTAGGGTCAATCTGGTACGCGCCTAAGGTGTTTGGCAATGGCTGGATGAAGATGACAAAATCAAAAATGGGCAAAGGCGCTAGCGCTGGCAAAATGGCATGGATGTATGGGTCAGTTTTTGTAGCTTCGCTTGTTACGGCTTATATTTTGGCACATGTCGCTTTTTTAAGTAACCGGTTTTTTGGTCATAGCTACCTTATTGACGCGCTAAGTACCGCGGCATGGTTATGGCTTGGCTTTACAGCCACTAGGCTATATGTGCATGACACGTTTGAAGAGCGCCGTAAGCTGCTAACTGTTGTGAATGCCGGTCATGAACTTGTAACTTTGCTTGTCATGGCCCTAATCATCGGTTTTATGGGAGTCTAGGTATATAAAAAAAGTACACGTAACAGATAGGTTCCAGGATTATACCTATGATCTGGTTGAACCTGTAGGCAAAAATTTTAATGCTGAATTTAAGCCCGAATTAACACCTCAGGAGATGTTTGAGCTAGGTGTGTTTAACGGGCATTATTTTGACAGTTACAACGAGTTTCCGGCCGAGTGGACAAAAAATGCTAGGTTGAGCCCAGTCGGCGACCCAATGCTGAACTTTTTCGAAGTTGCTGCCAGCCAGCCGCTGAGTGTTTGGCAAGCAAAAGGCTGGATATACGACGACGATCCGCGCGGCTGGTTCCAGTGGTATTGCCGTTATTATTTGGGGCGGAGAATCCCGGCCGAAGATCAGCGCCAAATAAAACGCTGGAAAGCCATCCGCCGGCACGCAGGCCAGATTAAGAAATACTGTATGCCGGGGGATTTAACTTGCCGGCGTCGTCAGCGCCAAGCACTACTTCATTGGGCCTACGATTCACGCAAAATCTAAAGATGGTATGATATAGACAAATGAAACCGTTCCGGCGAAATAAAAAACCGCAGAATAAGCAGCAACCCAAGCCCGCTAAAGCCAACTACGCCTTTATTGACAGCCAAAACCTGAACCTTGGAATCCAAAAAATGGGTTGGAAAATGGACTGGCGACGGTTTCGGTTGTATTTAAAAGAAGTTCACAACGTCGAGAAAGCCTATATGTTTATTGGCTATTTGCCGGACAACGAAAAGCTGTATGACCAGATGCATGACCTTGGTTATTTGATTGTATTAAAACCAACGCTCGAAATGTTTGCCAAACAGTCAACCGACCAAGAAAAAGCTGACCTTGCCGAGCGGATTAAAACTCATACCGAAAAGCCCGAAGATAAAAAACCGGCGACAAAGGGCAATGTTGACGCCGAGCTGGTGCTCTATGCCGTTAAGGAAATGCCAAATTATAACAAAGCCGTCGTTGTATCAGGGGACGGGGACTTCTTTGGCCTGGTTGAATACCTTGTGGAGCAGCAAAAGCTGGACAGCCTGCTGGCGCCAAACTGGCAATATTCGAGCCTATTAAAACCTTTCGACAAATACATTATCCGGCTCGACGAAAAGCGCCGCGACCTAGCTTATAAAGGCTTCAACAAAAAACCTACCAAGAAATAGTGTGTTGTAGATTTAATTCTTGACCAAGTTCAGGCGGGGCATTACTCTATACTGTTACTAAAGGATATTTGATGACACAGGACGAAGCACTAGCAATATTAGAATCGGGGCAGTCAGTTTTGCTGACTGGTGCTGCTGGTACCGGTAAAACCTTTGTTTTGAATCAGTTTATCCGCCGGGCGCGCAAGGATGGCAAGAGCATTGCCGTGACTGCCACGACAGGGCTTGCGGCAACGCACTTAAACGGCAACACGCTTCACGCCTGGAGCGGGATAGGCGTCCGGGACGAACTGGGCCGAGGTTTTTTCCAAAAACTCTCCAAGGCGCGGCACGACACCATTATGAACACCGACGTTTTAATAGTTGATGAAATTAGCATGCTGCACGACTTCCGCCTGGACATGGTGGAGGAAGTTGCACGGACTGTGCGCGGCGGCGACCGCCCTTTTGGCGGCATCCAGGTGGTGCTTTGTGGAGACTTTTTCCAGCTGCCGCCCGTTAGCCGGCACGACAGCAGGGCAGGAAGTTTTGTAACTGCTTCGCAGGCTTGGATTAGCGGCACATTTACGGTTTGTTATTTGGAACGGCAATACCGACAGGTGGACGACACCGCCTACACTGACATTTTAAACGGAATCCGGGCAGGATTTTTAAAGCAGAGCCAGCTAAACGCGCTAACGGCGCGTGGGGAAGCGGTGGATGACCCTTTTACACCGCGCACACGGCTCCTGACGACCAATGCCGATGTGGACACTATTAACCTCGAACATTTGGCCGAGCTTGACGGCGAAGAGCATGAGTATCCGATGGAAACAACCGGAGGCAAACAATATGTTGAGACACTTAAACGGTCATGTTTGGCCAGCGAAACATTGCGGTTAAAAAAAGGCGCGATTGTGATGTGCATTAAAAACAGCCAGGAAAAGAAATATGTAAATGGCTCGCTCGGGACAGTAGTGGGCTTTGAGCCCGGCAGTGATTACCCGATTGTGCAGCTGCTAAGCGGTCGTGAAGTAACGATAAAACCAGACACCTGGGAGCTAGTGGACGGTGAGCGCCGGCGGGCACAGCTTTCGCAGTTACCGCTTCGGTTAGCTTGGGCCATTACCGTGCACAAAAGCCAAGGTATGACGCTGGATGCAGCCCGGATTGACCTTAGGCGGGCATTTGTCGAGGGCATGGGCTATGTGGCTTTAAGCCGTGTCCGCGGTCTAAAACACCTGATTTTAGACGGTTTTAACGGTATGGCACTGCGTGTTTCGCCACTGGCGCGCGAGATTGACGCCGAGCTTCGTGCCCGAAGCGAAGCCGCCGTGCGTGACAATCAAGATGTAATTGCAAGCTGGTCTGCCAGGGAAGCGGAGCGCAAGCTAAAGCCCGAACCAGAAGAAAAGCCCAAAGCCGTAAAAAACGGTGCCTGGCAAGAAAAACTCGACAAAATGCGTGCCGACTACCCAAACGCCTACAAACCATGGAGCAAAACCGAAGACGAAAAACTAATAAAACTCTTTGCCTCTATCACCGAAGTTAAAAAGCTCAGCAAATTATTAGGCCGCCATCCCGGCTCCATCCGCGCCCGCCTCAAAAAACACTTCGGCGAAGAGATCATTGCATGAAACACTTTACTTTAGAGACAATAGACCATGCACGTTACAAACCCACAATTAGAATCCAAGTATCCGGAGGTAGTAGGCCAAGGGTCACGCTAGAGCATGCAATTACAGGAAAAAGATTTCTTTTTAAGACTTACTCTCATAATTCTAGGGAGGTCTGGGCAGAATGCTTAGCTAGTCATTTGGGCGAGATATTCGGTATACCAATACAGAAAGTAGTGATTAAAAAAGCCTCAACTAATATGATAAAGATCCTGAAGGGCAATTACGGTAAGTATTTGCCTAGTGACTGGAAACCAATTGGTACACTGGCTCGGGACATATTCCTGAAAGATGAAGAAATTGTATATGGGGCAAAAATTGTCGGAACTGCATCTGACGCTCTTACACTAAGTCAAATAGAAACAGATATTCGAAAACAGTACTACGCACCAGAAGACTTATTGCAAAGTTTTGCTCAAATGATAGTATTTGATGCAATCATTGGCAATATGGATCGACATCATGAGAACTGGGGGATTGTTGAGCACTTGCAGTATCGCCAGCAGTTACTTTTTGGGAAGAACACTCTTGTTGAAAAACGGCATTTTGTACCACTTTATGACCATGGCAGCAGTCTGATGTTTGAAATTAAATCGGAAGGAAAGATCGGGGAATATTTAGCCAATGAAGACCTCTTTAGATCCAAGTATATATTTGGTGCTAATTATTCATTCCTGAAAGATACGGATGGGAATGAATGCAATGTATTTGAGGTAATTAGACAAAACATCATTGAAAATACTGAATGGGGTAAGCGATTTAAAAAAGCAGTTCTACCTCTTGGACAAGCCTCTTTAATGGAGATTGCAAAAGCAATAGCTAAGATGCCGAACGCGAAAGAGTTAGATTATTCAACTAATAGAAAAGAATTACTAATACGTTCCATTATTATTCGAAGAGACGAACTACTGAGCATGCTATAATTGGCTTATGAATAAGGAAGCTCATACTCTTGTAAAATTTAGGTTGGTTAACGATGCTTTAAAGAAGGAATTCGGAACCATCAGCTTTAATGGTAAGTTTGTTTTTGAGCTTAACGAAGATATTGAAAGTGATGTTTGGCAAAGAGTAGGCATTATTCCTATTGAAGATAATCAACGTAAAGTTGAAGTATCAGACCTATTTTATTACTTGAATTCACGTCTACCGCGCGATTTAAGAGATTCGTCATCGGAAAAGAAACTGGAGTATATCAAAGATACAGGTTTGCGTGTAGCATCTGATAACTTTCGTTTAGTATTAGTTTAATTTACTGAATATCTACGAAGAACTCAGGGTGTTCTCTTTGAGACGGATAGTTACCAGAAATGGTGTAAAAAGGATCTTGACCCAGGGTAAAAGCAACTGCTAGAAGGCCGGAAAAAGTAAAACCATGTTCAACGCGTGGTTGTGCACTGAATGTATCACAACCAAAAAATGTTATGTCTCCTTTAACGATCTGTTCAGTCTCCCAAGACCCATTTACCTTGGCGTTCATGATCTTTTTGTCATCTACCGCAATCTGTAAGGAGGCTACTAGCCCTTCGTAGTCATCAGTGTGGGGGTAAAATTTAGCACCATCTGTCATTGCCACCATACGAACTCCAGTAAGGCTGCTAGTTGGTCGCCATCGTGGTAGGCTCTCGCCGGCACCTAGCTGTATTTTTGCCTCAGCCCCTTTCAGCACTTTACTAACGCCGCCCGATACCTGGGATGGGTCGATTGAATGAACGGCCAAATGTGCGAGCCCAGCCACCGAAGGCCTAACGCCTGGTAGTATGTCTGTAGCTCCCATTGCAACCATCTGCGCAAAAGAGTGAAGATCCCACAGCAAATCAGGACTAATCGCGTTTTTTGCATTCGAAATACCCTGCGCCTTGGCAAGGGAAATGGCTTCTTCTAAATCAGCAAAACCAGTGCTATCGTGTTCTCCACACTCAACAGAGATCATATTTAGTATATTATAAAACTAATCACACTAAATAACAATCACCGCTTGATCTGGTACAATAAGTGCTAATGGCTAAACTATTCGATGATGATTTTTTGTGGGGGGCTTCAACGGCGGGGCACCAGGTTGAGGGCGGCAATTATGACCAGTGGACTGTTTGGGAGTTGGCTCATGCTAAGGAGCTGGCTAACGGCGTAGAGGCGCGGATGGCCAAACTGCCAGAGTGGCAACGGATCAAGATTCCACCAGAGGCTAAAACTCCAGAAAATTACGTTAGCGGCAAGGGCGTGGACCATTTTCACAAATACCGCGAAGACTTTGACATTATGCAGGACCTTGGCCTTAACGCTTTCCGTTTTACGCTGGAGTGGAGCAGGGTAGAACCCGAAGAGGGAGTGTGGGATAAAGGCGCGTTTGACCATTATCACAACTACGTGGCAGAGCTTAAAAAGCGGGGGATTGAGCCGGTTTTGAACCTTTGGCACTGGACGCACCCGGTTTGGTTCGAAGAAAAGGGCGCATATGCGCGCAGTGCTAACATGGGCTATTTTTTGCGGTTTGCTAGCAAGGTGGCTGAAGAATTTAAGGATGAAGTAAAGTTTATTTTAACCCTGAATGAGCCAAACATCTATATTACCTACCCAGAGTGGAACGCCGGAGTGCCAGTACCGCCGCAAGCGCCGCTATGGCAAAGACTCAGAATGTTTTTTGTGCTAATTAAAATCCACAAACTGACATATTTGATTATAAAAAAGGCTAACCCGGACATCCAGGTAAGCGCCGCCTACCAAATGGCCAATAACGTCGCCAAAACAGATAAACTAACCAGCAAAATTGCCGTAAAAATGGCCGACAAGTTTGGCAATTATTTCTTTTATGACCGCACCAAGCGCCGCAACGACTTTATTGGCTTTAATTATTACTTTACGAACTATTTTGACGGCTTTAAGATTAGCCAACCCTTTGAGCCAAAGAGTGACCTGGGATTTTATATGGAACCGGACGGTATCGGCGAAGTAGCAACCAAACTATGGATGCGCTACCACAAGCCAATTATGATAACCGAAAACGGCGTGGCCGACAGTAAAGACGAGTTCCGCCAGTGGTGGCTAAAAGAGACGATGTTGTCGCTGATTAAAGCCCGCAAAGCAGGCGTAAAGTTGATTGGCTACATGCACTGGAGCCTGCTGGACAACTTTGAATGGGCCTTTGGCTGGTGGCCAAACTTTGGACTGGTACATGTGAACCGCGAAAACAACATGAAACGCACCGTTAGGCCCAGCGCCAAGTGGTGGGCTAAACAAATTGCACATCTTAAATCTTCGGAGTAAATGGGCTTACTTACTGTGAAATATCGTAGGGCAACTGCCGTAGAATAAATCTTCCTGAATCCATCCGGCGGCGCCTAAAATCAATAGAACCAGTCCATATGCCTTCGAAAATACTGAATGAACCTTGCGAAGTTTGATCCCAACCTATTCTTGCAAGATGTAATGCTCCGATAGAATAAATACCATGACTAGCGCCTTCTGCGGGAGGATGGTCTATGCCCCAAGTCCCGGTAAGAGTTATATGATTTTCATCATAACGCAAATGCATTGACAATTCCGTGCCATCTTCCTCGGCTATACTTTGCACGGCTACAAGTCCTGTATGTGCTGGCTCAAAGTGCACGGTACGTATTTGGGATGCAATCAGAGGCCATTCCATCTGTTGGCTCTTCCATTCGCCGCCAAAATCTCCAACTTTCATGAGCTAACTTTATCCTAAAGGTGCGTTTTTTACAAATTTTCTAAAATATAAGCTTTACAGAGTTTTTAGCTATAAAGTGAGGGTTCATGGGAGGTTTTAGTACAGTGATTTAATAGCGTAAAACTGTCTCCAGCGGCTAAATCAATGTGCCGAAACTTCCAAGGCATAGGGCAATGGGAGTAAATACTCTAAAAGTACTAATACTTATACCACCGCCCATAGCGTAGCGTTTAACCCACAATACACCACAGGTTGTGTATATGCAGGGTGATCAGTAAAACTGTGGATAAGTGGATTGAACTGAGGCATTTCTCAGCATAATATACTTGCACGTGGGTAAGTGTGGGTAGTATGCTGTCGCTAGTGGGTAATCGTGGGTAAGCCAAAAATAGACTTATCCATAAAACAAAAACACAAAAACCACTGACAAATTAACACTAAAGGACCGGCAGACAGGTGGACTACTTCGAACGTAGACTCGACGATAAAAGGCGGCTTACTATTCCCGCTGAGCTTCGAAACGAGTTTGCAGACGGCGTTGTCATTACCCGAGGGTTCCAAAACTATCTGCATCTGTACCCGAAAAAGGTATGGGACGAAGAAGTTGAGCCGCAGCTTAAAGGAAATATCCTTGACGAGCAAACGGCAGACTTAAACGTTCAATTCCGAATGGGCAGGGTAGAAGGCGTGATGGACGCACGTCAAGGTAGGATAACTCTGGAAATACATCATCTGGACTACGCTTTGATTTCCAAAGATGTGGTCGCAGTCCGAGCTGGAAAATACTGGCGGATCCAAGCAAAGAGCTAAGGACCCGCACTTACTGATTATTCAGTGTTAATGACCTTAACAACCTGGGCAAGAGAACAAAAGCAGTATTTGATTTGGCAAAAAACAAATCAAGTAATTTATAAGTCCGACTCGAGATCAGCGATTCGGCAGTCAACAAGTGGGATATCAAGGGGCCAACCACTTTTAAACACCCTCGCACCTTTTTCAAAACAAAACACCTCCCAAAACTCCACCTCACACACTTAGTAGTCTCTAGAATGTTCGTTTCCATCAGGAAAGATGAATTGGTCAGTCTCAAAACTGGCTCTCGTATCTCATTTTTCCGTCTAAAGTTAACGTTCAACCAACAAAAACAAAAACAACCAAAAAACAAAAAAGTTGACTGCTGATTCGGTGACCTTGCAAAAACAAAAACAAGAAAAACATGCAAAAATCCAAAAACCAAAATAAAAACCAACATGCTGTTACAAATTTTTCGAAAGATGTAACAGTTCAACATATTCCAGTAATGCAATCAGAAGTGCTTCATTTTTTAGACCCCAAGAAAAAGGAACATTACCTTGATCTGACGGCCGGGTACGGTGGGCACGCCGCATTAGTTCTGGAACGCACCTTAGAAGCTGCAGGTTCAGTGCTCGTCGATCGTGATGAGATGGCTGTAACCCAGCTTCGTTCGAAGTTCGAAGGTAGTGGCATCACTATAATGCACGAAGATTATGTGAGTGCAGCCTTAAGTTTAATACGAGATAATCGTACGTTCGATTTAGTGTTGGCGGATTTGGGCGTGTCGTCACCGCACCTTAATATGGCGAGTCGCGGCTTTAGTTTTCAGCAAGATGCGCCACTCGATATGCGGATGGACCAACGTCAGGAATTAACAGCAGAAATTATAGTGAATAACTATGACAAAGCTGGCCTGACGCAAATCTTAAGAACATATGGAGAGGAGCCAAAAGCCTCGCAAATTGCGGATAGGATTATTAAAAACCGTCCTATTCACTCAACGCTGCAACTTGCCCAAATAGTAGCCCAGGCTTGGCCGGGGCACAGTAAAGTCCATCCGGCGACCCGAACGTTCCAAGCGCTCCGGATTGCCGTGAATGATGAGTTGGGGCTCCTTAAAAAAGCCTTGCCATTATGGGTGGATCTGCTTGCCCCGGGAGGGCGTTTAGTGGTTTTGAGCTTCCAAAGTTTGGAAGACAGAATTGTTAAACAGTTTTTCCAAGAAGTCGCAGGCGACAGGTATGATACCGAACTTATACTCCTGACTAAAAAACCTGTTGTACCGGGCCAAACCGAATTAGTTTCCAATCCGCGCGCAAGGAGCACAAAGCTCCGGGCCGTAGCAAAAAAATAAAAACAAGGGGATTCGTACGATAGCGTAGTCTGAGATGAAAACCGAGCACAGAAATAGAGACGTATTTACATACGACGAGATTTCTTGACGCAGGTTTTCGCTCAGAATACGCATCGTACGTATCACCGAAAAAAAAGAAAGGGGAAAGTACTTATTATGCCAATAACGGTAAAAAGTAGCTCCCGAGCGTATAAAGTCCGGGTGAGAGTTCTTTAAAAGAGCTTAAACATGCGGGCGGTTTTTTATAGCCGCCCGCAATAACTATGCAAATTACCAAAAAACTACATTCATAAAAATCAAAAAACAAATATAAAAATAAAAAATATCAAAATATGACATATTCTTCATCACTAGCCATGGGCCGCCAACGCTATGCTACCCGTAACCAAAATGCTGTCAGTTTCAAGCGCGAGCTAAAAGGCTTTGGACCGATTAGCAACACAATTGTACTGATTGTTCTAGCGTGCATCCTGGGCCTTTTGTACCTTACCCAAGTTACCAAGACCAATGCCTACGGCTACAAGATTAACGCACTGCGCACACAGGCTTCTACCTTGCAATCCGAACACGACGAACTTGAAGTTGCTTCCGCCCGCCTGCAAGCCCTGGATCGTGCTAACAACTCCGCCGTTTCTAACAACTTAGTGTCTGTTGCGCCGACTTCCGTCGTACAGCAATAAGGCTAATTTGTGCCTGCAGTAACGCCGTACCGCAACGACCGACCATCTAGACCTTCCGCTGATATAAAACCGGTAAGTCCTGTTAAGCGCGCCCGAATAATCTACAATTGTTTGTTATTTTTAACCGTTATATTTGTTGTCCGGCTGTTTTATCTGCAGGTCATTAAGCATGACTTTTACCGCAAAGCCGCACTACAATCGCAGCTAAAACAATACGAGATCCCGGCCGAGCGTGGAACTATTTATGCCTATGATGGTGACCAGTCGACGCCGCTAGTTTTAAACGAGAAAAAGTACACGCTGTTTGCTGATCCAAAATATGTAAAAGATTCTTTAAAAGAAGCTTCAGCGATTACCAAAATTATTGGCGGCGACACTAACAAGGTTAGTGACTTATTAAAAACGCCCGGACTGCGCTATGTAGTGCTGGCGAAAAAACTAAACAAAGACCAGAGCGACAAGCTTAACAAGCTTGATTTTAATGGTGTTGGCACGCGCGAAGAGTCTTACCGTACTTATCCAGACGGCACCTTGGCCGCCCAGCTGCTTGGGTTTGTAAACGACGAAGGCAAAGGGCAGTATGGCCTGGAAGAAAACCTTAACGACAAGCTTGATGGAACGCCGGGTGAACTTAAGGCCATAACCGATGCCCAAGGCGTACCGCTTGTATCGAATAAGGACAACATCCAGACCGATCCCAAAGCTGGAGATAAGATCCAGCTGACTGTCGACATTGGCGCGCAAAGGCAACTCGAGGACATTTTAAAAGCCGGCCTAGACCACGCCAAGAGTAAAAGCGGCAGCGCCATGATTATGGACGTTAACACCGGCGCCATTAAAGCCATGGCCAATTATCCAACTTATGACCCGTCCAAAATTGCTGACATTTCTGATTTATCCGCGCTCAGCAACGCGGTGGTGAGTTCGCCTCTGGAAGTGGGTTCGATTATGAAGCCATTGACGGCTGGGGCTGCGATTGACCGAGGCGTTATAACAAAAGACACGACCTATTATGACCCGGCCAAAATTCCGATTGACGGTTATGTTGTGAGCAACGTAGAAGAAGACGGCGGGCCTGGTACAAAGAGTATTGCGGACCTGCTGAGGCTGTCCTTAAACACCGGAGCTGTCTATATGCTCCAGCAAATGGGCGGCGGCCAGATTAATAAGCAGGCGCGGGATGTCTGGCATGATTATATGGTGAACCACTATGGCTTTGGAACGCGGACGGGGATCGAACAGGCGGGCGAAACAAAAGGCGTTGTGCCTGACCCGGACAGCGGCAATGGGCTCAATATTACCTATGCCAACACGGCATTTGGGCAGGGTATGTCGGCGACAATTTTGCAGATGGCAGGCGCGTACGCCGGGGCTGTCAACGGCGGGATTTATTACCAGCCGCACGTCGTGGAGTCGACAACTGATTTTAGCGGCAAAAAAACAGCGCCCGCTCCAAAAGTATTGCGCCAAACTGTTTCAGCCAAAACCAGCGCCGATGTTGCCACCCTTATGGAAGGCGTGTTTACTTCTAACCATGCGTTTTATGGCATGCCGCATATGCCGGACGGATATATAATTGGCGGTAAAACCGGCTCAGCCCAGATTGCTAACCCTGCCGGCGGCTACTATACTGACCGCTTTACTGGAACATTCGCTGGATTCGTGGGGGGCGACAAGCCTCAGTATGTAATTTTGGTACGGGTAAACGAGCCTGGTATTGGCGGCTTTGCGGGCGCCCAAACGGCAGCCCCAATTTTCTCAAATTTGGCGACCATGCTGATCAATAACTACGGAGTAAACCCCAAAAAATAACTATCATGAACATTTTCCCTCAGAATATAATCAAAACAGCGTATAATAAAGCGATAAACAGGTAACACATAAACATGTCAGAAACCATCAGTATTCTCGTTAATACCCATACGCTTGTTAAGATTTTTATGCTCGGTTTTGCCGGCTTTGCGCTCAGCATGCTTTTAACGCCGATTTATACAAATTATGCGTTTAAGCATGAGTGGTGGAAAAAGGCCCGGACAACCGACGTAAGTGGCAAAGTGGCGACAGTTTTCCAGCAGCTTCACGGTGAAAAATTAAAGCGTAATATTCCTACTGCCGCCGGTATTATTTTTGTCGTTTCGACCGTGATTGTAACTCTGTTATTTAACCTGCAGCGTACCGAAACCTGGCTGCCGCTGGCTGCCATGGCTGGGGCAGGTGTGATTGGCTTTATTGACGACATGCTTAACATCCATAGCCACGGAGGCATTGCCGGGATGCGCAGCAAGCTCAAGATGCTGCTTATTACTGGGGTGGCGCTTGTGGGCGGCATGTGGTTTTATACCAAGCTCGACGTTAGCAGTATTCATATTCCATTTGTAGCCACGCCGCTACAGCTTGGCTGGCTGATTGTACCGCTGTTTGTCTTGGTGATTGTTTCGACCGCCAATGCCGTTAATATTTCTGATGGTTTGGATGGACTGGCTGGAGGCCTTACGGCTACGGCTTTTGCGATGTACGCGGTTATAGCGTTTTTGGAAAAGCATTATGGAATTGCCGGTTTTTGTTTGACGATTGTCGGGACACTGCTCAGCTACACGTGGTTTAATGTTTTCCCGGCGCGGTTTTTTATGGGGGATATGGGGTCGTTCGCGCTTGGAACGGCGCTTGGAGTGGTAGCAATGCTAACAGACACAGTTTTGATTTTGCCTATTATTGGCTTTTTGTTTGTGGTTGAAGCTGGCTCAAGCGCGCTGCAGATGAGCTCTAAAAAGCTCCGCCACGGCAAGAAGATTTTTAGGATTGCACCGATTCATCATCATTTTGAGGCGCTTGGATGGGAAGAGACCAAGGTTACGATGCGGTTTTGGATCATTGGGCAGGTTTTTGGTGTTATTGGACTAGTTGTGTTCTTTTTGAGCAAGCAGCTACACTAATAAAACCGTTCGATCAAAAATAAAAAGAGAAATAAGAATGCAAACATTACGGGCCCGCCGCCGACCAAGCTTAGCCGAGACAGAACAGCGCCGACACCGGCCAGATTATTGGTTGCCGTTGATTGCGACCGGCCTGCTCGGCATTGGTGTGGTGGTTGTGTATGCCATTAGCCCTGGCGTGAGCACCCAAAATAACGTTTCTGAGGCTTATTACATTACCAAGCAGCTGGTGGCCGTGGCATTGGGAGCAATTGCGTTTTTGGTGCTATCTCGCGTGCCGATCCGTTGGTGGCGCAGCGCCATTAAGCCTTTGATTTTAGCTTCTATTTTGACAGCTTTGGCGGTGCAGTTTTTTGGCGCGCGCGTTAATGGGGCGTATAGATGGGTTCAGATTGGCGGGTTTTCTTTCCAGGCTGCGGAGCTGATTAAGTTTACGTTGCTTATCTGGCTGGCCGATCTACTAGCAAGGGCAAAGAAGGCAGGGAAGCTGGATAGCTGGCAAGACACGCTAAAGCCGCTGGCTATTTGTTTGGTAGCGATTGCGATTGTTGTGGGGGTGATGGAAAGCGACTTTGGATCAACTACTGTTATGGTCGGTATGATATCCGCCATGGTGTTTGTAGCTGGTTTGCCGCTAAAGCGCATTATGATGATCGGCGGGACGATTGCGATTGGAGCGATCTTGCTTATTTCAGCTATTCCTTACCGCCGCCAGCGGCTTTTGACGTTTTTGCATCCAGCAGCCAACTGTCAGACAACAGGCTACCAATCCTGCCAGGCGTTGATTGCAGTTGGATCCGGCGGCATGTTTGGGTTAGGACTTGGTAAAAGCGTGCAGGCCTATGGCTATTTGCCAGAGGCTTCAAACGACTCGATTTTTGCGATCTTGTCTGAAAAGTTCGGGTTTATCGGCATGACTTTGATCCTTGCCGCCTATGCGGTATTTTTTGGAAGGCTGGCTAAAATTATCGAAAAAGCGCCCGATGATTTTAGCGGCTTTTTGGTAACCGGGATGCTGGCGTGGTTTAGTGTCCAAGCGGCGATTAACATCGGTGCGATGATTGGTTTACTGCCGCTAAAAGGCATTACGCTGCCGTTTATTAGTACTGGCGGCACAAGCGTACTGTTTGTAACCGGCGCTTTAGGCCTGGCTTTCCAGATTTCGCGGTATAGTAGTTATAGTATTTCGAATAATAACCAGAGGAGTCTAAATGACGATCCTACTAGTGGGCGGGGGCAGCGGCGGACATATTACACCACTGTTCGCCGTCGCACGTGAGCTAAAGCGGCTTGATCCTTCTATAAAATTAATTGGTGTTTGCGAGACAAACGCCAAGTTTTTGCATTTGTTTGAAGAAGAACCGTGTATCGACGAGGTAAGGCAAGTGCGGGCGGGCAAGTACCGTCGCTACGCTGGTCTTAGCAGGCTTGAGAAAATTATGGACGTTCCCACATTTGCCCGCAATGTCCGAGACATTGGCAGGGTTGTAAAGGGCTACGCCCAAGCCCGCAAAATGCTAAAAGACTTAAAACCAGACGGGATTTTGATTAAGGGCGGTTATGTTGGTGTGCCGATTGGCCTGGCCGCGGCGCACTTAAACATCCCATTTATTACGCACGACTCCGACTCCATTCCAGGTCTTGCAAACCGCCTTATTGCTAAGTGGGCTCTTTTGCACGCCACCGGAATGCCGACCGAATTTTATAGTTATCCTGCTGGGTCGATGGTCTATACGGGTACGCCTATTGTGTCTGACTATCAACCCGTAACTGCCGCATCCATTGCCTCGTATAGAAATGATCTTGGCCTCAAAGACTGTAAGAAAGTGATTGCGGTGGTGGGAGGCAGCCAAGGTGCAAGCCAGCTTAACGAAGACATGGTAGCAATTGCGGGGCGTTTAATGCAGCAGCATCGCGGCCTTGGGATCGCTCATATAGTTGGGCCTGCTCACGAAATAGAAATTGAGCATGCATACACCAAAGAGCTTTTGGCGGACGAACGCCGCAATGTGATTGTAAAGGGTTTTGTGTCTGACATGCATCGCTACAGCGGCGCTGCTGATGTTGTCGTTAGCCGGGCATCTGCCACGGTTATCGCCGAACTTGCAGTGCAGGGGATTGCAACTATTTTAGTCCCAGGCCAGCTTGCGGGTGACCACCAGGGGGCGAATGCAAAGCATCTGGCAGAAAGTAATGTTGCTGTGCGTGTGGCGCATGCGGACAGGGAAAGGCTCTTTAATGCTATTGATGATTTACTGCGTAATGAGGCCAAGCGAAAGACGCTGGCAAGCAACTTGAGTGCTTTAGCAAAACCGGCTGCGGCAACTGAATTAGCCGAACTTTTACTTAAAAACTTCAGAACAGAGGCTAAGAACTAAGGTGGGATTAAAACTATTCAGTCAAAAAAAAGCAGAACAGCCAAGGCGGGCTCCAACCCAGGCTGTAGTTAACCGGCCCAAGCCAACTTATTACGGCAATGACAAGCCGCGCACTGAAAATAGTGTTAAAGCACGGCAGATAACAGAGCAGAAGCGGGCTTTGTGGCAGCGGCTCCGTCTTGTTCCGACATTGATTGCTGTTGGCGCAATCTTGCTAAGTGTAGTGTTTAGTACAACATTAACTACGACTCCGGGCATTATTTTTGCCGGCGACCAATCCGTGTACCATACAATTGCTGAATACAAATCCGGCATTAGTAAAATCTTGGACAGTTCGCTTATGAACAAAAGCAAGCTGACCATTAATACTTCCTCGACCGAGCGAGCGATTATAAAAGCCTTTCCAGAACTCGATGTCGTTAAGATCGGGCTGCCGATTATTGGCCGGCGGCCAACCGTTACGCTGCACGTGCGCAAGCCAGCACTTATTTTAACGACTAAGACAAACTCCTATGTCTTGGATAGTAACGGTAAGGCCGTGGCCAATACCTCGCAGCTTATAAGCAGCATAACGGGCTCACTGCTGACGGCGCAGGATCAAAGCGGCCTACAACTGCATGTTGGCGACCAGGCTCTTACCAGCGAGACTATGAGCTTTATAGCCAACCTGCAAGCACAGCTGGCTGCCAAGCAGCTCACCATTACCAGCCTAACGTTGCCGACGGGCGGAAATGAGATTGACGTGCACTTAAAAGACATTGGCTACTTAGTTAAGACCGATAGCTCGGGTGATGCCCGCTTGCAAATAGGGGACTTTATAGCCGCCAAAGAAAGCGGTGCAGCTCCTGCAGAGTATATGGACGTGCGGGTAGAGGAAAAAGTCTTTTATAAATAGTTGGCTTGAAGCAGGAGAGTCCCCCGCCACTGCTCCCTACTTGTTCGTAAAATGTTCATGTTGCATGTTAAGTATAATAAAAAACATATAAAAATACATAAAACCAGAATGTCAAACATGAACAGGGGAGTAAGGCAGGGGAAGTGGCAATTATATAAAAAAGCCGTGAAATGTGCGTGAAAAGTATATTGGGGCAGTATTTTACGACAAAAGCAAATAACTTGGTGGCTGGCAGTATACATAGTTAGAAGCAGCATCAACTTAAGCGCGCGTTATAAACAATTAACAAACGTATATAATGCAGTTTGTAGGCATTATAAGTAACGGACCGGCAATACACCCCTGTTAGAGAGGTATGCGTAATCAACTCTACTTACTATATGCATGTCGCAAAAGATATAATGTGCGACGTCTAGTCTATATATCATTCTGCACTGCCATCGCTATGGTTTCAATCATCCTAACTCTCGCTTTTCTATTTTATTTTTATTATTTTGTTAATCCCTGCTTAGTTCTGTCTAGATATCAAAAACTGCCTTATTGTGGTGGCCTATGAGTTTATATTCATTCACTTACCTTGTTCGTATTTTGTATGCTACTTATTCATTTATTGATAAGTCTTCTAAGTCCTCTAGCCCATAAAATTTATCTGGGATCTCAAGAGGCTCATATTGGGAGATTATTTCAAAAAATTCCGACTCATGTACTGGCTTCATATTGCTATATTTACTCAACTCACTTATAGAGCCAGCAGCCTTCTTTACGTCTTCAGGGGTGTATTCACTTCCCATCAGTACAAAATATATGTCCAAGGATGATGGAGCGTTTTTATATCGAAGGATTTTATGCCTAAGATTCTTTTCTATATAAAAAGATCTGTCGGTGGCGAATATATCTATACCACAGACAGCATTTTTCGCATAGACTAAGAAATCATATCTGTTTTTACTGCCTTTGTAATATCTTTTCTGAACATGCACAAATGGCTCCCCGAATTTCGCCACAAGTAAGGGTTCAAAATCATCTTCAGCACTTAAGCCACGCTTATTTGAGTTAGTTGCTATTAGTTTTCTAAGGTCACCTCTTGTGAAGTCCGTATCATCGTAACCTAAAGTTTTCCTTAGGGTTACTAAGCCGCCATATGCTCTTTGTACTTGGCGTGCACTTGGTAAATATGTGACTTCGTCAAAGTCTCTCGAAGTGGGAATGCGTCCAAATTCTCTTCTGAAATTCTCGATACCGGCTTTTATTTTTTCTTCATTCCAGACTAAGTTTGATGCTTGTTTCTTGGGTATCACACTTACCGAAGTGGCTTTTAATATTTTTACTTGGTTCAAATGAGCATCTACTATCTTAACCTTCTTTAAAACTGAGTTTTTTGAGATGTTATATCTAGCAGCCAGCAAGTCAGCAGAGAGTCCTGATTCATAAAGCTTGTATATTTCGCCCATCCTTTTAGTGATAGCCATTTTCCACCTCTTTTTGAAGTTATATCAGGAAAAGTACTAAGATCTATTCAGCTAAAGCGTATGTAGCTTTTGCAACACGCTTGAACTGCGGCTTGCCTTGGAGGTTCAAAAGAATAGTGGTTTCTTTGACGTACCGGTTTTTAAGCACGCGCTTGACGATTTCGTCGCGGTGGAGAGGCTCGCCTGCCTTCTTAAGGACTTCGGTGATAATGTCGGCAACAGTTCCCTTTTTGTAGCCCCATTCCTTCAAAGCGTAGATACCGCGGCCGATGAGGACGAAACGGTCATCTTTGATAAGTTCGTTGTGGATGGCTTGGGTGGTAACATCTTTGCGCTTGAATGCTGAATCTTTGATGGACTTAGCGATGTCGTTAAAGTGCATGTGTTTGCCGCTTTCGAACAGGATAACGTAGATTTTGTCGCGGATATTCTTTGGGTTGACCATAGGCCACTTTGTGAGGCCCCAGCGACCGTTTAGGTTGGCTACAAGCTTGCTGACGCTGGCTAACGCCTTCACATGGGCAACATTGCTGTCTTTAACGCTTTCGGCAATTGCTTCGGGGGTAGTCGGCTCGGCGATCTTCTTGATTGCATCAACAACGGCACCAACCTGCTCTTTTATTGCTTTTTCGCTGTGTTCTGCGGCAATGCCAACAGCGTGGTAGAAGTTGTCGTTTTCGTCGATTACGGCCAACTTTGGGCACAGCATTGCAAGGAAAGAAACGCGGGCTTGGTCGAGCTTGTTGTTGTCTTTTGATAGTTTTGCGCTCAGGTCGCTAACGCGGGCAACTTTGCCCATGCTTAGCAGTTCAGTAACCATTTCTTCTTCGATAGATAGAATGCCAGGCATGTCACCCTTCCCTGCGCTGGCCTGGAGCTTGGTAACGGCAGCTTTTTCTAGCTGGCGGACGCGTTCGCGGGTAATCCCAAGCAGTTCACCAATCTGTTCCAAGGTCTCACGGCGGTCAAAGAGTCCAAAACGGCGTGATACGATTTCGCGTTCACGTTCGCGTTCGATTGTTCCTAAAACATCTTTAACAACAGATTCGATTTGGAAAGTTGTAGGAGTTGCTTCTGCCATCTGGTTCTATCTCGCTTTCTTGAAATATATAGGTGTCTAACACCTTTTATATAGATATTTTAACAGTTTAATTTTTAAATGTCAACATATACGCGTGTTCAAAGTTATTGTAGCATCAAATGGCATTATTGGCACAAACGGTTTATGGCAATATTGGCATGAAATATACTCGCAATCTGAGCGAATTGTGGATAAGTAGGAAATTTAGGCCGCATTGGGCATGGCAGTTGGCTTTTTACCGCTACCATGAACGGCCGAAACGATGCTTGAAGGTAGTAGCTTGATGCGCCACAGATTTTCGGCACGTTCTTTAGCGAGCGCCTTATTTCTTATGGGGTTATTAGGGTTGAGGTTTCTGGCAATCCACATTGTCGAAATCAACGCCATCAAGCTATCAGGCTCTTCTGCTTCTCCTTCCCTTGGAGGTACAATGAGGCCAACAAAAGGTGCCGCAAGAGTTTTGCCGGCAATGTGTCCCATCATGCGTTCTAGATGTTTACGCTGGGCTACAACACCAACTACTTCATTCCCAGTAAAGAAGTGAGCGCTGTTGGCGAAGTTGGTTACCGTATCTATAGAGTCGGGCTCTACCCGCGTTTGGCTTTCGGGAACGCCGAGGTCAATTAAGTGAGTTTGGAAGCTGTAAGCCTCAGGTTTGCCTTCATAAACTCTCCCTCGGTCATCTGTCCAGGGCTCGGCTCCCTGTTCTGCTGGAGATTTGTAGCCACTACCTACAACAATTCCACCTCTTTCGAATAGGTTATGTCTGTGATAAAAGTCGGCTGCAAAACGAACGCGGTCGAGACTGCTTGCGCTTAGATCAAGTCCATCGGGGCTCCGCAAGCGGCCAGGGATCAAGAGGTGGGTGACGTGCTCGACGCCAACGCCAGGGGTGCCAGCAATAATGGGGACTTCAGCAAAGCTCATTG
>JAQGGW010000008.1 GCA_028289135.1 Candidatus Saccharimonadota bacterium | reverse complement strand
CCCAGTCGGCATTCCATATACCAACGTCGAATTTACTTATAACTTCAAAATCACTCCAGTCTCCTTCAGTGTTTAGATCTGATTCAAGCTCAACAACTAAGGTCTGGAAATCAGGATTATTTAGGATATCCCCATATTCTTCGTAATCTTGTCTAATTAACTGTTCTCTTTCAGATAACTGAATCTCAGGCTCAACAGCAGGTAGGGGGTTAATAGGCTCGTGTGTAAGATATTCTGACATATTTTTATTTATTTATTGTATATACACTATAGCACGCTTATGCTTATTTGTCAATTAGATGTACCTCTGTTAAAATATGGCTTATGAGTTCACTTCAAATTGGAATCGTGGGCCTGCCTAATGTTGGCAAAAGCACGCTTTTTAATGCGTTGACGGACAACAACATTTTGGCGGCGAATTATCCTTTTGCCACCATCGAACCAAACACCGGCATTGTGCCCATCCCCGACCCCAGGCTGGACGCGTTAGAAAAAATGTATAGCGCCAAGAAAAAGGTGCCCGCCACCGTAACGTTTGTGGACATTGCAGGCCTGGTTGCTGGCGCCAGCAAAGGCGAAGGCTTGGGCAACCAGTTTTTGGCCAACATTCGCAGCTGCAACGCCATTGCCCACATTGTCCGCGCGTTTTCTGACAGCAACGTGCTGCATGTTGACGAGCAGCACGACCCCTCCAAAGACATTGCCGTTATCAATACAGAACTTGTTTTGGCGGATCTTCAAAGCGTTGAAAAGCGTTTGCCCGTGATCGAAAAAGAAGCCAAGGCCAACCCAAAAGTTAAGCCTTTGGCCGATGTATTGCTGGCCGCAAAAACCGCACTGGATGCCGACAAGCCTTTGTTTAGCATCGTGCACGAATGGAAGCCGGAAGATGTTGAATGGCTTCAAAAAGAACTCCAGCTTTTGACGCTTAAGCCGGTTATTTATGTATTTAATGTCGACGAAGACACGCTTGGCAACGATGCTCGCAAACAAGAATTAACAGCAATCGCCGCGCCGCAAAAAGCCGTGTTTATTTGCGCCAAATTAGAAGACGAGTTGCGCAGCCTAGACGACAATGACCGCACCGAAATGCTTGAAAGCTACGGCCAAACTGAGTCGGGTTTGGTGCAGTTAATCCACGCTGCCTATGACACGCTTGGCCTCCAAAGCTACTTAACCGCAGGAGCAGACGAAGTCCGAGCCTGGACCATCAAAAAAGGCTTCACTGCCCCGCAAGCCGCAGGTGTTATCCATGGAGATTTTGAACGCGGCTTTATTGCCGCTAGCATTGTTGATTATAACGACCTTATGACTGCCGGATCCGAACAAGCTGCCAAAGCCGCCGGCAAAGTCCGCACCGAAGGCAAAACCTATGTCATGCAACCTGGTGATATCGTCGAATTTAGATTTAACGTCTAGCTGTAATACCGCGAAACACGGCGGCGCATCATCAACGGCACTCGCGTAAACGGATTAGTGGCTTTATATTGCAGCTGGGCTACCCCGCCATGGTCTTGGCCAAGCTGGTAGGCCGGCAGCTGGACTTGGGTTGGCTGCAGGCTTTGATGGCGCGTTTCCATTACCCTGTCTTGTAGATACGCGGTGAGTTCACGGAGGGTGGTATTATGAAAACTGGTAAACGAAACTGTCTTGTTAACAGTGCAGATCTTCATGGTGGCATCCATCAACCGGTGGCTAAAATCCACTTCGGAGATCATGTCATAGCGGATATCCTCAAGAGTGAGATAAAGCGGTTTTTTGTCGATTAAAAGCAGCCGCCTGTCTGTGGCGCAAAGCATAGCAAAGCCGCCTTCATAACGCCCGTTTAGGCAATGGTTTATAATCTCGCCCTCAACCAAAATGTTGCGGAGTTCGCGCTTTTCAGCCCGCCCCCAAAAGTGGAAGTCAGCACCAATCGCCGCCAATTGGTCCTCAATTATTTGCATTTGTACCATGGTAGCTGCCCTCCTTAGTACCTACATAATAGGCGCATCGCAAATAAAACACCGTTAGTTATATCACTAATAATGAGTGATATTAAGCAGTGATATATATCACACCAATTTTTAACAGATACAAAACATCTTTAGAAAGAGACGCTGCTAAGAATTTTGTCGATCTGCGATAGGTTTGTCTTGTAAATTGACTCCGTGGCGGCGCCCATATAAACAAGATATTCAATGTCTGCCTTGTTTGGCACAACGTCTACGACGCTAAAGTGGAAGACCGTCGCGCTGCTGCCGGTGCCGCTTTTGCAGGTAAAGCTGTATTTGACAGCCAAAAACGAATTAGCGACGTCAATCTTCTGCGGCTTGTCGGCAAATACTGGATCATCGGTGCAGCCAACATCTGCCTTAGCCGGCAAAATGTCTTTTGAGGCCGCACTAATTTCCTGGTCGATCACCTTTTGGAGGGCGGCTTTGTTTGGAGCTGTTAAATCATTTGGTACAGAACCAAATATATTCTTTTGGGCGCTAACGTTCATCTTAAGCGCGTACGACGGATCGCCGCTAGAGCTTTTGCTCAATGAAACTTTTGGATGGTAATTTACAGCAGTGCTCGAAGAAGTATCTTTAACCCAAGAAGCTGGGCGCTTGTAGGTAAGGCCTTGGAAGCTGTCCGAACTTAGTGACCCAACAAGTGCGGCTTTAGACGTGAGCATAAACACAGCAACGGCCACAATTATAAGGGCTAAAACTGCCCCGCCGATGATAATAAGCATCTTTTTGCCTTTGGGCTTTGGTTGCTGCGAGGCTGCCATCGGGGTAAACGGCGGTTGGCCGCCCATTGGTGTAAATGGCTGCTGCGGCAGAGGCTGGCCAGAAATTGCAGCAGGCATTTCCGAACCAAACGCTGGCTGAGTCCCAAGCGGCTGCCCAGCTACAGCTTCTGGAACAATCGTTTGTACAGGTGATGGCTGTTCTGCCGCCGGCATAACCGGCTCTTGCGGCATTGCGCTAACAGGCTCGTTGGCAGGAACTTCTGCGGGCGCCACTGGTTCAACCGGCACGGGCATAGCCATTGGCTCAACAGGATATGTTGGTTCATTTACTGGAATTACTTCAGCTGCTGGAGCTGGTTCGGCGGCTGGCATAGGTTCGGTTGGAGGTACAGGCTCGGCTGGTGTTGATAAGTCTGGTTGCTGCGGCTGGGCAGGGTCAGTTGAGGGCGCACTGCTATTAGGGTCCATTTGCTATTTTTCCTTTTACTATTACGCTCATGGTAACACTTATATTCTTATAAAGGTAGCGCTTTTGGATCAGCTAAAAACCCTGTCCAGCTTCGGTGGGGCTGGCATTAAACAAAAGTTGCTGTCATAATCTATGTATGTTGGCCACAAAGACCCAGACAGCGGCTTTGGTGAACTTATTCCACCAAGGAACACGCCTTACTTACAAAAAAGGTGAATTTATCATCCGCCCGGGCGAGACGCCGCCGGGCATTTTTTATATCGAAAAAGGGCTGGTTAAGGCCTACGATATTACCAAATATGGCGAAGAAAACCTGCTGATTGTCCGCAAAGAGCGCGAGATTTTCCCCCTTATCTGGGCCATTACCGGCCAGGACCGCCGGGTTATTTATGAATCTTTAGCCCCCACCGAAGTCTGGCGGCTCGACAGGAAAATCTACATAAACTACATCGAAAAAAACAGTGAAGTTCTGGCTCCTCTGCTTGATATGACGATCGAGATGTACCGGCTGCATTCGGAGCGGATTATTAACCTGGAATACCGCACGGTGCGCGAGCGGCTTATTTCTTTTTTGCTGTCCACATCCGACCGCTTTGGCAAAGAGGTGGCCGGCGGTATTGAGATCCAGGTGCCCCTAAAACAACAAGACATTGCCAGCTCCATTAACGCTTCCCGCGAGACAACAAGCCGCGAGCTAAATTTGCTGCACCGCAAAGGCTATGTAGATAGCGGCCGGGCTTTGATTATTATCAAAGACGCCAAAACCTTAAAGTCATTTCTTTAAAGTTTTTGCAGTAAGTAGAATCTTTCCGAATTACCCTTTTCGCCGTGGACGTCACTGTCGGCTTTGTCACGGATTATAAAACCCTGGCGGGTCCATGTTTCGAAGTCTTTTAGGATGTCCCTGCGCATTTTATCGTTCTTGATAACACCTTTATTAATTTGGCTTTTGCCCGCTTCAAACTGCGGCTTAACCATAGCGACAATCTGGGTTTGTTTGCTGCTAAGTGTGCTGAGGTGCGGCAAAATGTCACGCAGGCTTATAAAAGACACGTCGATGACTATAATGTCAGGCACTTCGGCAAGCCAATCAACAGCACGGATGTCAGTTTGTTCGTGTAGCTCAACTTTTGGATCCTTGCGGAGCTTGGCATGCAGCTGGTTGGTGCCAACATCAACCGCCACCACTTTTTTAGCCCCGTGCTGCAGCGCGTAATCGGTAAAACCACCGGTGCTGCTGCCAACATCCAGTACATTTTTGCTTTTAAAGTCCAGCTTTAGAATAATTGCGACGCTGGCCAGCTTTAGCCCCGCACGCGAAACATATTGGTCGCTGTGCAGTCCAATCTTGGCATTTTCATCTATAAAATACCCAGGTTTTGTCTGAACTTTGCCGTCGACTTTAACTACACCCAAACGGATATAGCTCTCCGCCTGTGAGCGCGTTGTAACCAATTCTTTAGCGACCATTAAATGGTCAAGCCGGTGTTTCATAGTTTTAAAATCTCTCTTGCAGGCATTTGTATAATTTCCGCAATTGTCGCACTTTGGTTCATCTTATCAATAACTGCCCACATGCCAACTTGGTAGCCAAGACTTGATCGATGAAACCATCTGTCATAAAAAGCATCTACATCCTGTTGAGTACGGATTGCCTGGACGCAACCCTCGAATTCTGAGGACAAGTCATCCCAAAAACTTGGTTCCGCATATCTAATACTATTCATGTCATAACGTGTGTCACCAAACAACTTATATGTGAATATATTCTCATTTATACTAGCAATGCCCTCGCTTGCAGCTGATTCCCTTGGATGCGGTGAAGAGAAAAGACCCAATCGTTTCGCATGGGTACCCTCGTGCAATATAGTACAGGCATTCTCACCTAAGTTAACCGTGTCTTCACTTTTTAGGACGTCTCCTCCTTTAAAGAACAGAGATACTTCTTGAGGACCATCGCACCAGCCTACATATCCAATGCGATCTTTCTTGGTCACCTTTCGTAAATTTACTGTTAACCCATTTATAGCCAGCCCTTCTTCTTCCATGCCTTCATAAGCAAGTTCATAGGCAGCCTCAATGTTTGGCCCTAGCATGCTCCTGTGCATATTGGACCAGGACCCCACCCATTGTATTTCTAACTGAGAGGCAGGCATTGGATATTTAGTCTTTCTTGCGCTCGCGGTAGCTGCCGTCTTCGGTTGAGACGCTAATCACATCACCGGTTTTAATAAATGCCGGTACGCGGACGCTAATGCCCGTTTCAAGCGTTGCATCTTTTTGAATGGCACCTGAGCTGTCGCCTTTTACAGCGTTTTCGGCGTAGGTTACTTCCAAATACACGTTTTTAGGCAGTTCAATATTAATGGCGCGGCCGTCAAACAGCTGCACCTGGACCGTATCGCCTTCTTTCATGTAACCGCTTAAGTCGCCGATGATATCAGCCGCAATTTCGGACTGTTCAAAGGTGTCGTTGTTCATAAAGAAGAACGTTGCACCGTCGTTATAGAGGTACTGCACCGTTTGGTTTACGACATCGGCATAGTCCAGCTGGTCGTTGCCTTTAAAAGTCTTGGCCAGCACTTTGCCGTCCAGTAAACTTTTAATCTTAACGTTAACAATCGAGCCGCCGCGGCCCATCACCTTTTGGTTATACTCAACTACTTTGTAAGGCACGCCGTCCAGTTGGAACAGAACACCTTTTTTTAGATTTGTTATGCTTAATGCCATATTATTCTATCCATCCGTTAATTTGTTCTAATTTTGCCGTAATGTGCGCGGTATCAACAGCGCTAAACACATCTGGCGCATTGAGGATTATTACCTCAATAAGTTTAATGCGGTTTTTGGCCGCCACGGCATTTCGTACCTGATCTGCTCGAGTATCGCTAAATTCGTAATCCCGCGCGTCCAGTTTTGCATCCACAACAAGCTGCTTCAGTGAACGAACTGCTTTGCGAGTTACCTCAGTCAATTCGTCCATGTCCAGTGGCTGAACTACAGATTTGATCTGTAACTCCAGCTCCCGCATACCTGCAAATGGCGACGTCTTCTTTGGCATGTTGCTTACTGCCTGGCCAGTTTCTCGATGATCTTTCGCATATCTTCACAGCGGTCATGCATGTCATCAATATGATCAAAATCGTAGAGTCCCTCGGTGTGCTTTAGTTCTTCGATAGCTTTACGCAAATCTTTGACTTTCCATTCGAGCTTATCGGCGGTCATACCGCGATGAGCGAGTTCGTAAAATTCATCAAGTTCCCGTATAAATTCTACTGCATGCGGATCATGAGGTTTATCACAATAGTCACGAGCCTTATGCCGCAACGCTTCTGCCATATGTACTACTTCGTCCATATACCCTCCTCTATTACCATCTTATCTTAGCAAGATAACAGTGAACTTTTTTTACAGTTCTAATGGTGACATTGCAATACTACCTGTTTGTTGAACTGCTGCAAATCCACGTGGCTCAAAATCTTCAACCACTCTTGCATGAGAATTAATGTTTACAGCAAACCGCACTCCTTCTACAATATCTATCCCTTGTCTTGCTAAAACCATACTGTCAACCTGATTGCCGAAGCTAAAAGGCATGTCTTCAAAACCAAACGTAACCTTAGTAGAAGGCGTATTTACTCTGCTGATTATGCCTGTTGTTCTTATTCTTTCACTGTTACTCATAGTCATTAACCTTATTAGCTGTTAGCTACGAAAGGCATTAATGCCAAGTGACGTGCGTTCTTGATAGCACGCGCGAGCTGGCGCTGCTGGCTTTCGGTCAAACCAGTCTTTTTACGCTGTTCAATCTGTCCGAACATGTTTACGTAGCGCTGCAAGGTCTTAAAGTCCTTGTAGTCAAAAAATGCTACGTCTGTCCTGTGTTTAAAAATCTTCGCCATCTAATTTTCTCCTCTTATATTGTATCTATTGTCTTAACTGCTGTACTGGCCACATCGATGAGCACATCATAATGCCCATAAGTATGTTTAAGATCCTTTAGGGCATACACTCCGAGATGTGTAGCATCCGATCTTACCATATCTTTGTAATCCTCTGGGGTGGTCATCCACCAGCCGACTACTATTTCGGCAGCGCTGTCTACAAGACCTTGCCGGGCTCTTGCTCCAGCCGCCGCATTAGCAACCCGTTGTTCATGCATTTCACTACTAATACTATCTATCAGTGCGTCTCGGATGGGATTATTATGCCTAACCATGAATTTTTCCTAACTCCACCGCTTTAGTGTTATTTTTAACGGATTTTGGCTAGTGCAGCTGGGAGTCAAAGCCGAGCACAAAGTTTGAGCCGTATTTAACATACGGTGAGAACTTTTGACGCAGGCTTTGGCCCCAGATGTGCAGCCACAAATTCGTTAAAAAGGGATGTCGTCGAGATTGATCGGCTCATCACCAATATCTTCGATAACAACATCATCCTTAGTAGGCTTCTTCGAAGGCTTTGCTTGCACAGAATCATTGGAGCCGCTGCTGTAGCTGCTTCCGCCGTTTCCACCTGCTTGACCGCCCTCTCCGCCTTCACGTCCGCCTAAGAATGTAACGTCATTGGCGACCACTTCCACCTTGGTGCGCTTCTGGCCATCTTTTTCCCAGCTGCTGCTTTGTAAACGTCCGCTAACAAGTGCCGGCCGGCCCTTAGTTAGATATTGCGCTACTCTTTCGCCGAGCGGGCCCCAGGCAACAATGTCGACAAAGTCGGTTGCTTCCTGCCAGTTGCCATCCGCGCCTTTGTAGCTGCGGTTGAGGGCGAGGCTAAAGCTGCAAACGCTTTGCCCGTTGGGTGTGCTCCGGAGTTCCGGATCCCTCGTTAAATTGCCCATGAGTGTGACTTGGTTGAATGATCTAGCCATGTCGATAACCTCCTTGTAGGAACTATGTCCTGTTAATTTGTACCCTCTACGTTAAACCCATAGACCCGACAAGTCTATTGTAAAATTTACCCAGCAGTGAGCCCGCCTGCGGCGGATCTACTGCATGGGCTTACTCTTCTTCTTTGCTGTCGTCGTCTTCACGCGCGTCGGCACGGTCGCCGCGGGCTGCTGCTTTTTCGGCCTTTTCAACCTTAAGAGCCTCAGCCTTTGCGATCTTCTTAAGATCTGGCTTGGTGATCAAGAAACGCAAAACTTCATCGGTGATGTTTAGAGTTGCGTTAATCTTCTGTACGCTCTCGCCCGGCAATTCGGCCGTGTAGAATACATAGATTGCAAAATCCTGCTTCTTAATTGGGTATGCGAGCTTGCGCTTGCCCCAGTTGTCGGTGTTAGTGATCTTGCCGCCACCAACGGTGATGATGCCTTCGATCTTGCTTGTTGCTTTGTCCAAATCTATCTCTAGACCCGGGTCAAACAATACAGCGATTTCGTATTCGTTCATTCGTTCCTTTCTTTGAGGAGTAAATACACCTTAAAACAGCCTAAACTGCTTTAAAAATGATAAAAACTTCCTTTGGTTCAAGATTTGGTGCCTTAGAGCCCAAACCTGAAGTTAGTTATTAACAGATGTAATTATACCTAAAAAAGATTATTTTTGCAAGTCTACTGGAACCTCTAAAGAGGATACATAATTTGCAAGCTCTAGAACTTGAGACTCTACTTCATCAAACTGTTCAGTCGTAATGGGTACTTGCTCAAAAGTATAAGTATATTTTCCATCAACAAATATTGGTTTTGAATTACTAATTACCAACCCTGTACTTCTTACATGTATTGCATACGAGTTAACAACTAGATCATCTATTTTTATATCAGGTCTTAATCCGAATAAAGCGAGCTGTTCGTCATTTCTTAGTTTCAACGAACCCTCTGTTTGCCAGAATATAAGTCCCTCTGCGCCGATAGTAGGAGCTTCCAGATGCCATACGAATTGGTGTGCTCTGCCAAGCTTTTCGGTATTACCAACGATAAGATTACCGTTTTCACGCCTGTGTTCCCAATGAGCCCAACCGATGCGCTCATCCTTTGCAACCACCACTTCAGTTAACTTCTGGACTGCAGGCGCGCCAACAGCTCGACCTAACTGCATGGTTAGGCCCGACAAACGTCTTTGTTCTGCTACACAATCAAATATCTCTGCCATATTTAGTATATTATACTATTTTATTGTAAATTATCAAGGTTCTAAATCTCGTCGGGCATGTCGCTGTAAACATCGTCTTCGACCGGGATAGTTGTTGTGCCGCCGCCAAAAACTTCGTCCAATGAGCTTACAAGCACTTCACGCGGCCGTGAACCGTCAGCCTGGCCAATAATGCCTTGTTCTTCCATAGTCTCAATCAAGCGGGCTGCGCGGCCGTAGCCAATGCGTAGGCGACGCTGCAACAAACTAGTTGAAGCCTTGCGCGCATCAATCACCGCCCGGACGGCGTCTTTCCACATGTCGTCGTCGGCATCATTGGCGCCGTAGTCGGCCACAATCCCGCCCTTGCCATTTAGCTGCACAGGTTGGCTGACAACTTCGTCATCATACTGCGGCGGACGCTGCATCCGGAGGAAATCTGTTAGTTTCTGGGTTTCTTCATCTGTAATTAGCGCACCCTGGACACGCTTTGGCTTTGGCATATCGGCGGTTGAGTAGAGCATGTCACCCATGCCAAGCAGCTTTTCGGCACCAACACCGTCAATAATCGTCCGTGAGTCAACTTGCGAAGCCACGGTAAAAGCAATCCGAGCCGGAACGTTAGCCTTAATAAGGCCGGTAATAACGTCAACAGATGGGCGCTGGGTAGCAAGCACCAGGTGGATTCCAACCGCGCGGGCCTTTTGGGCAATACGCACAATCAGCGCTTCAACGTCGCGGGCGGCCATCATCATCAGGTCGGCCAGCTCATCAATCACAATCACGATATATGGCATGCCTTTTTCTTTCATAACGTCGTTGTATTCGGCAATATTGCGCTTTTTGGCAATTGCCAGCTCGCCGTAGCGGCGCTCCATTTCTGCCACTGCCCATTTGAGCGCGCTGATGCACTTTTCGGGCTCGGTAATTACCGGCGTTAACAGATGCGGAATGTCTTCATACGGCGCCATTTCAACCTGCTTTGGGTCAACCAAAATCAGCTTAAGATCGGCCGGAGAGTTGCGGTACAAAAGGCTGGTCAAAAGAGTGTTGATCATAACCGACTTACCAGAGCCCGTCTGCCCTGCCACCAAAAGGTGCGGCATTTTGTCGAGCGCGCCAACAATGGAGGTCCCGGAAATATCCTTGCCGATCACAATGCCGAGCGGATTAGTCATATTGGTCCACTCCGGTCCGTTTAGCACGCTAGAAACACGCACAGTCGCGGATTTTACGTTCGGCACTTCAATTCCTACCGCCTTTTGGCCAGGGATCGGCGCTTCCATACGGATTGTGTGCGCCCCAAGGTCAAGCGCGATGTTGCTTTCAAGCGCCGTTATTTTGCTAAGCTTAACGCCGCTTGGCGGTTTTAGGGTGTACTGCGTGACGCGAGGGCCAACGTTTGCCCCTTCCATCTCGACTTCAATATTAAAGTTATGCAAAGTTTCCTGGATTGTGTCGGCGTTGCCTTCAACATTACCCGGGTCGGCTTTGTCTTGCTTTTGGTTAAGCAGGTCAAGCGATGGAAATTCCCAGTTTGGGTCGCTGGCCACTGTTAATGCCTGATGGTTTTCTTGTTTGGTGAGCTTTTGGGCGCTGTTTTTGAGGTTGGCATTGCTGCTTAATTCGGCGCGGTTATGTTCAACCGGCACGCCTTCGTTGAGCTTAAAGTTGCGCGGTCCAGCAGCTGCGGCCAATTTGGCCAGGTCTGTGTCTTCTTCGCCATCTTTTGGTTTGCGTTTAAACAAGTTGCCAATCTTAAGCAGAACCTTCAGGCTAATGCCAAAGCTAAAGAAGATAGCCAGCACTGTAAACGCCAAAAACATAATGGCCGCTGGGAATGGGTCAAGCGCGTGCAGCACCGTCCCGCCGACCAAACTGCCCACGTGGCCGCCGTAGCCGCCCTTAAAAGTTCCATCCGGCAGCTTGTCTACCCACGCCACGTGCAGCCAGCCGCTGAGCGTAACTAACAGAGCCAGCATGCTGACAAACTTATGAAAAGGCACCTTGTTTTCTTCGCTTTGGAGCTTTAAAACACCAAAATACAGGGCGACGATAAATAATAAATAGGCCGCAAAGCCCAGCGCCCAATATACCCCGTCAAACATCCCAACCGGCAAGTTGCCGCCAATGCCAAAACCGCCGAGCAGCAAGAAAATCGCGATAATAAACAACAGCACCGACGCCGCCTGGCGCCAAAACATATTGGGTTCTTTTACTTCGACTGCCCTTGCCCTGCTTTTTCGTTTTTTCTTTTTTGCCATAATACCCTTAGATTATACCACTCTAGCACTTAAATTGGCTTGCCAGGGTCGTTCCCTTCTCTACGCCAAAATATTTCCTCGTGAAGCTTTGCGATTTTTTTTAATAAAGTAGGATCTCTTGGTTCACTACTTTGATATTGATCATACAGTGAGTTAATTTCGTCCTCCATTTGTTCAATTCTAGTTGTCGGAAGTCTTAGCTCATCACTTTGAGCATCAGTTGAAGGATGCTGGAAATCAGGTGCTTGATCTAGAACTGGAGTTACGGCTTCGCCGTATATTTCGTCATATACTCTATCGAGTGACTCATGCATTCCCGGCAGTTCTTCATCGTGACTTGAAGCTGTTGTTTGTGAAGTTTGAGGATCGGGATTTTCAATACTCATAATATAAACTATAGCAAAATTTACTACATTTGTCAATAAGCTTGTGCTTTAGGTTTAGTAGCCATTCGTAGGCATTGTGTGTGTATGATTCGTTATAGTTGTATTAGGCTGCGGTGAGGACTCGGTTTTTGTCGGCATTGTTGAGGGCGTCATAGTCTCCGGCACATGAGGCATGGTTACAGTTGTGGTGACTTCAGTAGTATGGGTTGTTGGAGCATCCCATTTCGGCACTTCAGGTAATGCAGTAGCCGGAGAATCGGCGTTTCCATATTGTCTTGATTCCGTTTGGAAAGAAGGCTCCGTTTTGGCTGCATCGAGTGCTGCTGCAAGGTCTGGGCTTAGTCCTACTTTGTCATCAATGTCAGGATATTTTGCTTTTTCAACCGCGTCCGCAAGATCAGGGCTTAAGCCCACTTTATTTGGTGAGTCAGCTAGTTCACCGCTTTCGTCACTATGCACTTCAGCCTCTTGTGCTGCGCCGCCTTCGGCCCAGGGCTGTCTGCTTACGGCTGCCTGTACGGCATTCATAGAAATTACGCCTTCGGCACCTGTTTCTGCTGGTGCTGCATCAGCTTGTTCTGCGCCAGTCACCACTGGAGGTAATCCTGCTTGTTGTTCGTCACTCATTTTCTATCCTTTTTTTATTTTTTCGAGCTTTAAAGTCATTGTACGACCATTTGCCCACTTGTCAACAACCCCACCCCATAAAATAGCCTGCACCCGATAACTTGCTCATGCTTGCAAAATACCCAACTTTATGCTATACTAAAACCATGCACGAACCTGCTCCTACTCTTAAATCTAACCGCGCTGACCGCCTAAAACAGGTTGCTCGGACTGCATACACCGGCGCCGATAATATGCTTAACGGACGTATAAGAGAAGAACAGGCCGCAAAAGAACGAGCTGAACAGCAACGGCTGAAGGAAAGTCGTGAAAAAGTTATAACTAAGCCTGCTTTTGCCCCTCTAAGGGCTAACTTGGCATACCGAGACTGGCTCAAAAAAGGTACAGAGTCACGCTGGGCTAACCCAGATCTTAGATATAATGAGATTTTTGCGACTATTAGAGATGATAAGCCCGTGAATCCTTATGATAATTGGCATACGTACTTAAGCGAGAGTATTAACAAAGATGTTTCCGATGACGCATTACATGAGAGTGCAGTCAAGTACAGCAACCAAACGGCACGAAGTTTTGTCGGTAACGCCACAAGACTGGCTCAGGAGCTTGTTGACGCAAAAAGTGAATACGAGGACGACCCAAAACTAAGAGAAAACCATATGCGCTATGCAATTGCGGAACTTTTAGGCATCTCAAACGATCAGAAGGATGAAACAATTTTTAAAGACTTTTCTTGGAGTGCCACCACTTATACGCCAGATTTTGCCCAGCTCGGTGTCGGCATCGACGAACTTGACGTCCCTGCCGAACAGATCATGGCCGGTGTTGGCCTGGCCATTGGCCTGTGGGTTAACTTGGCAGACATGGGTGCAACCCGCCCTGTTAGCGGCCACAAATTCGGGCCGCCATTTAGACACTGTAGCTTCACTTCTCTTGTCATGGACAGTGGCTGGGCAGGCTTCTCGAATGTTGACGGACTTTATCGCAAAGAAGTGTTAGCCGAGCAAAACGAAGACAGTGCTTTCTTAGACATGTTCCGTGAACCAGACTTCTTTGAAGTAGCTCTTGCCGAGCTGCAACCTGCTGCCTAGTCTGTTCTACCGTCTTGGTTAAGCAGCTTCGCGCGCATCTCCTGGAAGCGCTGCTGCTGTTCGGCGGCAACCTGCTCTGGTGACTTTTGGGCTGGCTGGGATGCAGCGGCTTCAAATGGGTCGCTGTTTTGTTGAGAGCCACCATCGATATGGCCGCCATTTCCAGTTTGGCGGTTGTCGGGACGCTGACCATTGCCCTGTTCGCGGCCACCACCGCCAACGACGTTTACAACCGGGATAACAATTGGGCTACGCTGGGTTTGTTCAAACAAGAAGTGCGTAATGTGCTCTTTTAGTTCGACCTTAAAGCGGTCAAGGTCAACGCGTTTGAATCGCTGCGCCACTGCCCGGCGGAGTTCGGTTCTAAACTCGTTCATCAAATCTTCGGAGTCGCGCATATAGATGAAGCCGCGGCTGATGATGTCCGGACTGGTCATGAGCTGGCCGGTTTTGCGGTCGACGGTCAAGACGACAGCCACCAATCCTTCTTCAGCCAAGATCAGACGGTCTTTAACCACCACGCCTGAAACTGTTGCACCAGACTGGTCGACCAAAATCGTACCAGTTGGGACTTCGCCGCCAATTTCCATAGTGTCTGGGGTTAAAACAATAACTTGCCCGTTTTCGACATTAAGCGTACTGGCACGCGGGATGCCGACTTCGACAGCAAGCTCAATATGCTGGCGCTTGGATGTAAAGTCACCGTAAATTGGCACAAAGAACTTTGGCTTGGTCATCTTGATCATGTCCTGGTATTCTTCTGAGCTGCCGTGTCCAGAGACGTGCAATGGGCCGTGGTGGTCAAGGTCGCGGGTAATGTGCTGGAAAACATGCACGCCTCTACGGTGCAAGTCGTCCACCATTTCACGGACTTTGGAATCGTTGCCGCTGTATGGGATCGGGGTTGAGCTGAGCACAACCGTGTCCTGCTCTTTGAGCTTAATATGACGGTGCTCGCCATTGCTCATACGCTGGAGCGCCGAGCTTGGTTCGCCCTGGCTACCAGTACAAACCACGACAACATCGGTGTCATTCATGTTGGGCACGCTGTTAATTGGTACAAAGGTTCCTTTAGGGATCTTCATAAAGCCGTTTCTAACAGCCATTTCTAGCGTAGAAACCATGCTGCGTCCATCCATGGCAACCTTGCGGCCGCCGTGCACTGCCGCGTTTACAATCATCTGGACGCGGTTCATGTTGGTGCTAAAGAGCCCAATAAAAATCCGGCCTGGCGCCTGGTCGATAATGTCTTTAAAGCTTTGTTCGATGGTGCTTTCGCTTGGGGTGCGGCCCAAACGCTCGGTGGTGGTACTTTCGCTAAACAGCGCCAAAACGCCTTCATTGCCAAGCTCGGTCAAACGCTCGAGGTCGGTACGTTCGTGGTCAAGAGGTGTTGGGTCAAGACGGAAGTCGCCAGTGTTAATGATGCGGCCAACCGGGGTGTCGAGCACCACGATGGTAGAACCAGGGATGGAGTGCGTAACGCGCACGAGCTCAACAAAGAACTCGCCGATTTTGAGCTTTTCGTGGGTGTCTTCGTTCATGGTTACGGTTTTAAGCTCAAAGCCTTCTGGCAGCGGCAAACCGAAGTTTTGGAAGATTTCCTGGACGCGGCCAATGGTGAACTTGGAACCATAAATTGGTGCCGGGAACTGAGGCACGATGTGCGGCAAGCCGCCGATGTGGTCAAGGTGCCCGTGGGTAATGATGTAGGCACGAAGTTTGTGCTTGATTGTCTCGAGGTAGCTAACGTCGCAGATACCGTAGTTAATGCCCGGCAAATCGACGCCCAGGTCGTTACCGCAGTCGATCACGACAGCGTCGTTTAGATATTCGACGAGCATCATGTTTTTGCTGCCGCCGCCGTCCATACCGCCGATGCCGATTACTTTCAGCACTGGTCGGTCGTCGATGTAGTTGGCGCGTGGGCGGTCGCCGCCCTCCCCTGTTTTGGGAGCGCCAAGCACGTTGTTTATCTCACGCGTTGCGTCGTCGATGGTGCGCTTTTGGGCACGCATTGCAGCGCCGCGGGAGCTTTTACGTAAGCCGCCGCTTTGGCCGCCATTGTTAGGGTTTTGACCTTGGCTGTCACGCGGTCCGCCGCTGCGCTGGCCGTTGCCGCCGCCTCTTGGTGGACGCGGGCCGGTTGGTCGTGGTCCTCTTGGAGGACGTCCACCTGTTGGTGGATTGTTGTTGTTATCCATATTATTTTTTCTCACTTTCTTCTAGTTTTTTAATGATGATTGGTATCGAAATAAAGTCGTCTATCAGGGTTTGGCGCAAAGCACCGTTATATAGAGCTGCTGCCGGGTGAAACAAAGGCAGATAGACTTGGCCTTTGTACCTTTTAGGTTGCCCATGGACCTTGCCAATCTGCAGGCCTGGCAAAAAGCAATTCATACTGTGCCGTCCGAGTGTTACCACTACTTTAGGCTGAATTACTTTAAGCTGTGCCTCCAAAAATGGAAGGAAAGCATCCTTTTCGTCTTGCTCCGGATCCCGATTGCTCGGCGGCCGGTACTTGACGATGTTAGTTATATAAATGTCCTCTCGTTTCAAATTTATAAGCGCTAACATCTCGCTTAAAAACTTGCCGCTGGCTCCCACAAATGGAAGCCCTTGGATATCTTCGTTTTTCCCTGGTGCCTCGCCAATAAAGACGATGTCGGCATCTGGGTTCCCATCTCCGAAGACTAACTGGGTGGCCTGCTTGGCCAAATCTGGACAGATATTCTTGGCTAGAATATCTGTCTTAATCTGGTCGAGTTTAGCTTGTTTTTCGCTTTTTACCATTGCTGCTACTATCTATTACATCAATTTGACTAAAGAAACTAATCCCAAAAAAGTCGATTAGTGTGCGCTTGGCAATCTGCCACCAAATCTGCTTTTTAGCTGAGCTTTTCTTTGCCATTACTTCTTGCCTTTCATTTGTGAACCAAGGTATGTACCGATTAGAACAGAAATAATAAGAAATATCGCGTTAGCCAGCGTCATCTTTGATACAACCGCATACCCAATAGCGAGCACATAGAGCAAGACGATAAGAACCGGGCTATGTAATAGTTTTTTCATTTCTTAGTCCTCTTCCCCTGTAATCTCATCGATGTACCAATAAAACCTGCACCACCAATAATAAATACCGGAGCGATAATATTTTTTGTTATACCGTGCTGCAACGCAAGCGAAGCTATTCCGAACACTACCCAGACACAGCCAACCGCTAAAAATGTACTGGCTCGATCTTTCATCTTATTTTCTGCCCTTCCTAATTAATTTATTACCAATAAAATTAATGACTAGTAGCAAAAGTGGGATGCCTGCTCCAATAACTTTTACTAATTTTGTAGAAGTCCCAAAACTTTCAAAGTACAAAAGCATCAAAAACATGCCAATCCAAACACCATCAAGCAACATCTGGTTCTGTATCTGTTTATCTGCTGGTGTTCGCGGATCAACTCCGCGCTGGATCAGTTTCATTATTTTTTATTATCTCGCTTTGACTTTTCGCCAGCATCATAGACCTCACCAAGCACATGCCCTTCGATTAATCCGGCAAGCAATATCATCACTCCTCCGATTACACCATGCCCAGCTTTTGAGACTGTTGTAAATCCAAAAACTCCGAGTATAACGGCGATTGCACCCATAACCCAAATTTTAATGTCTAGCTTCATTACTTCTTACTCCTCATTACCTAGTAAAGGGACCCTTATAAAACGATACGTTCTTACCCCGCCAGTATCTGGGGATCTAAAATCTAAAGCTGCATGCACGCCGTCATCTGAGATCCGTGCTGAACCTACAACCGCTTCAAGCTTTTCCGCGGCGCGCGCAGCATCAATCTCATCAAAGGCTCCAGGATCCATACCAAACCAGCCTAGTGATGGAAACATCTTTGGAACATTTAAATTGCGCACATCCTCTGGTCGCGGACTTTCGACAAGCGGACCTTGCCAGCCATAGCTTGCAACAACTGGGCGGTCGTCTAGATCTGGTGCAATGTGCGGGGTAAAGCCATCTAGTCTCATATTGTTTACTTCTTATCCTTAAGTTCCCGGGCGGCTTGCTTCATGCTTAGGTTCAGTCGTCCCCTGTCATCAACTGCTACCAATTTAACATCTACCAAATCACCTTCTTTAACAATGTCACTTGGTTTTTCAACGCGCTCTTCACTCATTTCTGAAACGTGAACCAAGCCGTCTTTGCCCGGCATAATCTGCACAAACGCGCCGAAGTCCATGACGTTCACGACAGGAACCTGCTCGTAAATGGTGCCAACTTCTGGTTCGTCGGTAATACCGCGGATCCATTTGATAGCCGCATCAATCTTGGCCTTGTCTGGGCTGGATATCATGACAATGCCTTCGTCCTTGATGTCGATCTCGGTGCCGGTTTCGGCGGTAATGCGCTGGATTGTCTCGCCGCCCTTGCCGATCACTTCGCGGATCTTGTCTGGGTTAATCTTAATGCTCTCAACTCGCGGCGCGTACGGGCTCATTTCGCCCGGAGTGCTGATGGTCTCTTGCATGTGCTTCAAAATATGCGCACGGCCTTCTTTGCCCTGCATCAAAGCCTGCTTCAAAATGCTCACCGGCAAACCATGGACCTTCATATCCATTTGAAGCGCGGTAATACCATTCTTGGTCCCTGCTGTCTTAAAGTCCATGTCGCCAGCAAAATCTTCGGCGTCGGCGATATCACTCATGATATAAGGCGTATCACCGTCCATCATAAGACCCATCGCAATTCCGGAGACCATGTTTTTAAGCGGGACACCGGCATCCATAAGCGCCAAACAGCTGCTGCATGTTGCGGCCATGCTGGTTGAACCGTTTTGGGACATAATTTCTGTAACAGATCGGATAGCGTACGGGAAGTCAGCTTCGCTAGGCAAAACAGCGTCAAGCGCGCGTTCTGCAAGGTAGCCATGGCCGATTTCGCGGCGGCCAGGAGAACCGAGGCGCTTTACTTCACCAACGGTGTAGCCAGGAGCGTTGTAGTGGTGCATGTAGCGGCGTTCGCCTTCTTTCTCCATGGTGTCGACCATCTGTGAATAGCTAAGAGGCGCAAGGGTCACGATGTTAAGGCCCTGGGTCATACCGCGGGTAAATAAGCTTGAGCCATGAGCGCGCGGCAACAGGCCAACTTCTGAGCTTAACGGGCGGATATCAGTCAGCTTGCGGCCATCTGGACGGGTCTGGTCTTTGATAATCCCGGCACGGACGTCTTTATGCAGTGCCATCTGGAAGGCTTCTTCGTATTCACCCTTTAGCGGAGCAAATTCTTCTTCGCCAACCTCTTCTTTAAAGTGGTCAATGGTTTCGGTGCGTAAAACACTCACCATTTCGTTGCGCTCAGGATATGGCTTGCGCAAATCTTCCCCAAGCTTGTCGGCAACATAATCGTCAACAGCCTTCTGAATCTCTTCGTTTGGCTTAATAAGTTCAAATTCTTTAGCTGTTACGCCCACTTTTTTAATCAGTTCCAGCTGCGCCTCAATTGCTGGCTGCATGGCGTCAAAACCAAACTGCAGCGCTTCGGCGACTTCTTCTTCTGTAACTTCATTAGCACCGGCTTCAACCATCATAATGGCGTCTTTTGTCCCTGCAACCACCAAGTCTAGCTTGCCATTGTCGAGTTCTTCTGCGGTAGCAAAAGCCTTAAACTTGCCGTCTACCATGCCAACGCGGATCCCAGCCACAGGGCCTTCAAACGGCTCGCCTGTCAGAGACAAAGCGGCGCTCATGGCAATCATAGCGATCATATCCGGGCGGAAGCTTGGGTCCATAGACAAAACAGTTGAAACACCCTGGACTTCCTTGCGGTAACCCTTTGGCCAGAGCGGACGGATTGGGCGGTCAATGATGCGGCCGATCAAGATGGCATCGTCAGATGGGCGGCCTTCACGCTTAATAAACCTTGAGCCGCTCATCTTGCCGGCAGCGTACATCTTTTCTTCATAATCAATGCTCAGCGGGAAATAATCCATCCCCTGAACACTTTTACTGCTAACCATTGCCGTACCGAGCACAACAGTGTCGCCGTAGGTCACTAAAACAGATGCCGATGTGCGGAATCCGACGCGGTTAACTTCTAGCTTTAGCGTCCGGCCGCAGAGCTCACGCTCGACAACGATCAAGTCTTTGCCAAATGGGTTAATAGTACTCATTAGTTCTACCCTTCCTTTGAGGAATTAGTAACAGGGTTCAGATATACGCCGAAATGCGGTTGCAGTATAACTGTGCTCTATTACTAAGTTCTTCTTAGTTTTATGCATTTCATTCGGTGCTCATGGAGAAAAGCACTTCAGTAACAAACAAAACTATTTGCGGAGGCCGAGGGCAGCAATGGTTTTAACGTACGTTGCAGTATCTTTTTCAGAGGTGTAGCGAAGCAGTTTCTTGCGCTGGCCAACCATCTGCAAAAGTCCACGGCGTGCGGCGTGATCTTTTTTGTTGATCTTGAGGTGTTCAGTAAGTTCGGTAATACGAGCAGTCAGAATAGCAGCCTGGGCAGGTGCGCTACCGGTATCGGTCTTGTGCAGCTGTGTCTTGGCGATAGCACTCAATTTCTTTTCACTCGTAATCATCTTGAACACAATTGTACCACCCCTGTCAGACTTTTTCAAGTGCTAAATTATATAAAGGTCAGTCTTCGCCAAACTGGTGCATACGACTGCCGACAAATAGATTGAATTCTTCTAATATTCTAACCAATGGACTTGAGCCGCTCATAGGCTTTGTCTCTGCCCACTCAACAACCGTAGGATCCTGATAGTCAAGAACATACCCAACTACACTGCCCTTGCCTATCCCTTGGCGCACTTCCCGTCCACGGTGAGCATGTTTAAAATATTGAGAACCAGGATCGATTATTTGTCCTTCCTCATCCGTAACAAATCCGTCGGGACCTTGAATTTTTCCCAAGATAACCGCTCGTTCAAATGAATCTCTTTCTGCCATAATTTAGTAATTTATATCATGCTTGCAGTAGTATTGCAAAATCCAAGCCCTGTATTTCATGAGCGTCCTTGATTGAATATCCTCCAACCTCTGTCCGGCGGAGGTTGCTCATGTAGGCGCCAACGCCTAGTTGTTTACCAATATCGTCCACAAGCGAGCGAATATAGGTGCCAGAGCTCACTTTGCAGGTAAATTTAACTTCTGGATACGTATATTCTACCTCTGTAATGCTATAAATTGTCACTGGCCGGGGCTCCAGTTTGACCTCTTTGCCCTCCCTGGCCAATTTGTAGGCCCGCTGGCCGCCGACTTTAATGGCGCTGTATATTGGCGGAGTTTGCATAATCTCGCCCGTAAAGGCCTCCAAGGCGGCTTCCACTGCCTCCAGGGTAGGCTGAGTGTCGGAAATTTTAGTCTTTTCACCCTCGTTGTCCCCTGTTGTGCTGGTTTCACCCAGCTTTAAGGTCACTTCGTACACCTTATCGAGCTTAGAAAACTCCTCGGCGCGCTTGCAGTAACTGCCCACGACAATAATCAAAAGCCCAGTTGCCAAGGGGTCCAAAGTGCCCGTATGTCCGACTTTTGGCTTTTTAAGCCCTGTTTCACGCTTAATCTGGCCGCGAACACGTGCCACAACATCAAAACTTGTCCAGCCACTGGGCTTATCAATCAGTAAAATTCCGTCCATTAAAAGGAGTATACCTCATCGGTTTTAAGTGAGCTAAGGGGGTTTCGCCACAGTAGTGCAGTCTGTTCGAAAATCGAGCACCGAAGCGGAGCCGTACGGGGATGGTACGGTGAGCATCGGAGCGGAGATTTTCGGGCAGAATGTGCACTGTGCGAAAGCCCTACTGCAAAGGCAATAACGGAGGTGGAACCGGCGGCGGCGTCTGGCCGGTTGGGTCAACAGTTGTATGTTCGGACTCTAGGGTTTCGTCCGGAACGGGGTCATGAGTAGCCTGCGTAATGCTAGGGGAAGGGGTTGGCTGATCTGTTAAACCAAGTCCGGCAAGCACAGGATCTGTCGATGGTGCTTGTGGCAATACAGGGTCAATCAAAGGTGCGGCGTTTAACGCCTGGAGCGGCTGGGGACGGTTTGTGTCATAGGGCGCAGCGTTGATTGCTGAGCTAACGGCGTCGCGGGCTGAGTCAACTACTACTCCCTGTTCCTGGGCAAGGTGCGGACTGTGTTTTACTTCTTCGATTTCATTAATGGTGCTATGCGGGTCTTCGACAATATGCGTGCTGTCAAAGGTCTTTTCGATGTCGCGCAGCGTGTTGTCGTCAAAGAACGGTGGCAAAGTCTGGACGTTGTCTGGTACGGTTGCGGCCGGTGCTGTGCTGGCTGCTGCAGAATCAGGCAATGGCGGCAACGTCGAAACTGAGTTTACTGGAGCCGCTGGCTCAGGGGTCGCAGCAGCGTCATCGGTGTCTTTATTATGATCAAGCAGTGGCTGCTCGGCGGGAGCAATGGTGGACTTTCCAGAAAGAGGGTCGCTATTCGGTTCGTTTTCGCCGTCGTCCGTGGTTAGCCCTGTTAAGAGGTGGGGTGTTTCAATATAAGACGGATCGGTTTCGCTGCCGTCCTTGCCCTCTGGCTGTTCTGTTAGCAGCCGGCGTGTCGGACCGGATGCCTTTTTAGCTTCAGCCGGAGTTAGGTTACCATGTTCATCAATATCAATCTGCTCAGTTTGATTTTCGTCTTCAGTGTCGTCTGGCTTTACTTCAATATCCAGGTTAAGGCCAGATTCCTGGCTAATGTCGTGTTCTTCAGCCGGCGGCGTTGGCTCTTCTGGGGGTGCAGGTGTTTCTTCGGCTTCATGTTCAATAGTTAAGGAACCATCTGGGTTTTCTGCCGGTTTTTCGTCCTTAGACTCTTCAGGGACTTCGGCTGAAACCGGAACTTCAATTACTTGCTCCAAAGAAGATGCAATCAGTTGTTGGTTGGCGCCCGCGGCCATAAGCTGGGCCGACATAGTCATAATTTTGGGCGTGGTCTTGTTGTTTCTAAAGCGCTCAGTTTGTGACACTATGCCTGTTAAATAAGCCGTTGCAATCTGATTATCCAATGTTCCGGGCTGCAAAGCTTCGTCCAGGCCAACCAGCATTTCGCTTAGGCTGCTGGCACTTGGATCCTGCCAGTTAATTGCGCCCAAAGAAGAGTTAGTTTCGCCGGCGCTGACGGTAATAACGGTCGCGTCATGCAAAATCCGGCCGTGGGCGATAATAGCTTGGTCAAGCTGTTCCCTTTCGGCAACGCCTAGCGCCACCACCGCATCGACATTAAAATCGCCTTGGCTAAAATCAAGGTCATTTTCGGTTAAAGAAGTACGGAAAGGCGTGATAAAAATTTTAACAACGTTGTCTTCCACCTTATAACGAAGCTTGTCGGCCTTGGATTTGTCTAGGCTTACAATAAAATCTCGTAGTGAGTCGGTGTTTTTTTCAATAGTAGCTGCAGGAGTCAGAAATTCAATGGTCGAAGGCGTATCACCACTATAAACGGCCGTAGCATGCTTGCCCATTTTGTTGAGCGCCAGCGTAAAGCCAACAGCTGCCGACAACTGGTCAACACTTGGGCTGTTGCTTACTGTCACCAGGACATTAACCGCAGTCTTAAGCCTTTCAATGACTTGTTGCTGCGGGTTACCTGGGGTGGGGGCTTGTGGATTCATTTTTTTGTTTTATGTTATTTGTCCGCATAATAGCATAAACACTTTCCCCTGTACAATCATATTAGTGCGTTCTCTTTACAACAGTGTCAAGCTTATGTATAGTTACCATTCAGATATAATAAAACGTTAGAGGAATCAAATGCCAATCATCAAATCAGCAAAAAAGCGCGTCAAAACAACTAAAAAAGCAACAGCCCGCAACGCCAAGACTAAAAAAGGCCTCCGCAGCGCATTCAAACTGTTTGCCAAAAGCACCACAGCCAAGAACCACTCCGCTGCCCAGAGCGCATTAGACAAAGCCGCCAAAAAAGGCCTGCTTCACAAGAATAAAGTTGCCCGCAAGAAGCGCCAGCTCTCTGCCGCCGCCAAAAAAGCTGGCACGAAGGTAGAAAAGAAAGCCGCTAAAGTTACTAAGACCGTTGCCAAGAAGGCCGCTCCAGCTAAAAAAGCAGTAGCTAAGAAGCCAGCCGCTAAAAAAGCCCCAGCAAAAAAGAAGTAATCCCCTTTTAGCTCTCTAAACCGCTCTCGCTCAGAGGGCGGTTTTTTATTCTATATTGCCAGGCAATTTAGCCAAGGAGTATGTTGATTGCCTGCCGCTCCAACTTTCGGAACCAACCAAAGGTGTAACTGATTCGTACAAGGACTGAGGTAAAGCTAGTACACCCCTTGGCAAGCCTTTTGAGAAATATTGGGCAGCATCAAGCGGATCAATAACAGTTTTTCCATCTTTTGATACTAGAAACGAATGGTAAAAAGATGGTTCATCATTCCAGAAACGTTTTTCAGCCGCAACATATGAGTAATCAACACCTAAGTGCCGGAGAGCTTCTTTAACAAACACGGCGTATTCAGTACATTTCGCTTCATTTCCAACTTCTGATAGCGGCTTCACCTGTAGGCTATCCTCCCTTGTAGGATCTAATGCATAACTTGAGTAAGTAGCATCTCTCTCTGCTTTCTTCGCTTCAACGGCATCAGCGTCCATATTGCTGGCGTCTTCTACTTTATTTTCTCTGCCAAAATATTCAATAGCTTTTCCTGTTGCGAAGCGAAGCTTTAATTCTAGTTCTTGTGCTTCCGGGTTTAGCATTGTGAGTTTAGTTTTAAATCGTTCAAATGCAGGATCTTGATCGATTTCTTTCTTAAATAAATCAAATGCTTCCGGCGTAAGTTCAGATAACGTAGAGATGTTATGGAAATCCGCTTCAAGCCCTATGCGGTCTCCCATAGGCACGATTGACGTGTCATCTATTGAATCTATCCTGAGCCCTCCAAGATTTTTATCGGACATTGATAGCTGTGTCGTGTCAACGGTTCTTGCCACTACATCCTGGTGAAGTTGAAAGGCAGAAACATTTCCGACTAGACCAGCTGAACCAAGCGCATGCAAAGTTGCATCTGGAGCATCAAAGTTCTCGCCATGGTTAACCGGTAATTGTTCAGTGATGTTAGACATTTTTTGTTCTTAATCTTTTAAAAAAGGATCGTTTCCCGGGTATTGATTCAGCAACTGTTTTTTGCGCTAAATCCCTTTGGTGAATTGTAGAGAAACTCTTATGTCTTATTGCCAATTCGTCCCTTGGCAATATACCTTCACGAGTTCGTTTCTGTTTCACCTGCTCTCTCATAATCCGACTTCTGGCTTTGCTAATGTCATTTCCATGATTATTGTCATGCAACTCGAAATCTTTAGTTATACGAAAGGCTCCCGGCTTATCGGAGCTCATTGCATGTAAAAAGCGTCTAATGTGCCCCGCTAGTTCAGTTCGACGCAAATTCCTAAAGTTAGCAGCAAACTCGATACCTCTTTCTGGATCATTTATTAAAGCTTCTAGTGCTAGGCTTGCATCTATTTCTTTAGGCTTGCCGTCTTTATCTCTTGTAATAAATGGCTCAATGATCTCGTGCACTTTACTATCCCCATGTGCCAGGAACTTATAAAAAACGCTGTCCCTAGAACGCATATTTGCCGTAATATCTGCTAATGTTTCGCCTTGCTCGCCTAGGATGCCGCCCTGCCATTTAAGAAAATCTTCATCAGCTTTTCTATTTACTCCCAAATCCTCTTCCGGTACAAAATGAGAAGGAGCAAATATCTGCCATTCCTGAGGCATTGATTTTGTCATTAATATTTTAAGATCAGACTCATCTTCGGGTCCTTTTGCCATAAGGTAAGATACGACTCGACTCGTACGACCGTTGCCATCCATAAACGGGTGGATCCAAAGTATCCCCATAGCTGCAGTTAAAGCAGCATACTCTAAGGCATCATTATCAGGAATATTTGGATTTGTAAGAAATTCTTGAGCCGTTTCCCAAGTTTCTCGTAATAGCTGTTCCTTGTCTTGCTGTTCAGGAACATCAACAAACAATAAGCGCACCTGCTGACCGTTCTGTTCACCATCAAAATGTTGACGCTGGGTTGAATCACCCGTTCGAACTATTGATGCGACTTGTTGTGTTAGATCGATAAAATCATTAGCATTCATATGCCCAAAGTAATCTCTCCTCGTAACAGGATCTGCTAGCATGTGTTCTGAATGAGCCCATTGTATAAGCTCGGGAGAGAAATCATTTTTATGTGATACTAGTTCATTCATTTTTTGTGTTTAGTTTTAACAGATATAACTATAGCAAAATATTGCTATTTTGTCAATGTAGTTATGGTTTGAAACTAAAGATTATTATCGCCTAATACTATACTTGTAAGCTTTTTATTCTTTTGACCGGCCAAAGTTAGTAGGCACGCCCGCAGCTTGAGCTTCAATTACCGCCTGCTCCTGATATGCGCTAACGTTAGCTATGTAATGTTCTGTCGCATTGCTCTCGGCAACTTTATGACCATCGCTAGCAACTATTGCATTCATTTCGACTGATTCTAGTATCATTTTACTAACTAGGAAATCATCTTTATGTAAAATTTTTTGCAATCGGCTATAACTATCTACTTCTGCCTGAGCTTCTTTTACTTGGTGTTTAGCCTCGTTTAATTCATATCCATCATAAGCACGGTTTGTGCCTAGGCGTTCTGCTTCTCTTAACTGATTTTTGTCTAAACCTTTTGTCATTTTTTACCTTTTTATTATTTATGGGATATAACACTATACTAGCATTAATTTGCTAAATAAGCAATAGCATTGCGGATATAAATAAGGAAGGCAGAGCGTAAGATATTCAATTCAAATTGTGAGCAGCAGGTGCTGGATTGCGTCGTCAGCGTCTATCGCTTCGGATTTGAGGCGGATGTCGAGGTCTAACACCCTTTTAACCAAATCTTTGATGTCGCGGAGGCTTTGACTGCTCGTTAGGTACATGGTTTTGCGCACCACGAACGGGTTTAGCTTGGCGGCGCTGGCGATTCCGTCTGGACCGAGCTTTTCATTGGCTTTAACTACTGCCAGGATGTGCATTTGCCAAGCCAGCATACCCATTATTGCCTGGGGTTCGACCTGTTGTTTACGCTGTTCTTGGTAGATTTCCAATGCTTTTTTGGTCTTGCCGCTAAAGGCGGCTTCTAGCAGGTCAAACACGGTACTTTGGGGCTGTTGTTCGGTCAGTAAATCAATGGTGGCGCGGGTAATGACGGGCTGATAGATCAAAAGCTTGTCCAGCTCGTTGTGGAGCGCCATTTGGTTGGTTCCTACCCTTTGCACCAGATAGGTCGCGTCGGCCAAAGTCAGCCCACCTCCGCGGGTTTTGGCTTCTTCGTTTAACCATTTCGGCAGCGCCCTTTCGTCTAGCTCGGCAAATTCTTTGACACTGGCCTTCTTTTTGAGGGTTTTGTACAGGCTCAGGCGTTTGTCAAACTTGGCTTCAACCATGATCAGGTCAGTAGTGTCCGCAACAGCGCTTAACAGATCATCAATGTGCTCATTTATAGACTTGTTGGCGCTTGGGTCAGAGAGGATAATCATCCGGCGCGGCGCCAAAAACGGCAAGCTGGCGACGTTTTCTAGCAGCCGGCCCAGCTCAATTTCGCCCGCTTCAATCCGCTCCAAGCCAAAATCGCCATAATCTACCACAAATTTCGTGGTTATTTTGCGAAGCTCGGCTTTAAGCGCAAAGCCGTTAGTCCCCGTTAAAACTAATGTCATGTAAGTATAATAACACCGCTGACCCTTTGGAAAGCGTATACTTGGGTGCAATGGGAAACTTAATAATTGTTTCAAACAGGCTACCGCTGAGTGTAAAAAAAGAGAATGGTGCCTTAGAATTTTATCCTTCAGCTGGCGGGCTCGCGACAGGCCTGGCATCTTATGCGTCCAACAAAAAGAACCGCTGGATTGGCTGGATTGGAATGCCATCTGACGATTTGACCGAACGTGAAAAACGGACGATTTTCCGCAAGATGAAGGCCGCCAACTGCTACCCTATCTTCTTAACCCATGATCAAATTGACGGTTTTTATAACGGGTACAGCAACGATGTTTTGTGGCCCATTATGCACAATATGCCGGTCGAACCGGCTCACCGGGCACACTGGTGGAAAACATACCGCGAAGTAAATAATATTTTTACAACTGCGGTACTGGGGCAAGTAAAGCCGGACAGTAATGTCTGGGTGCACGACTACCAGCTAATGCTAGTGCCAAAAATGCTGCGCGAACAGAGCCCCAAACTCTCGGTTGGCTTTTTCTTGCATATCCCTTTCCCCGATAACAACCGCTTTGCGGAATTATCCGAAAGCTCACAGCTTATAAAAGGTTTGCTCGGCTCTGATGTAGTCGGGTTCCATGTGCCATCTTATGTCCAAAACTTTTTGGATACCTGCAGCGAGCTTGATGTTGGCACAGTGACAGAGGGCCAGATCATCTTAAACGACCGCGTTATTAAGGTTGCCGACTTCCCCATTGGCATCGACTATGCCAAGTTTGCCGAAGCCAATAAGTCACGCAAAGTCAGAAAAGCTGTCCGCAAACTAAGGCGTAAACATAAACACCACAAAGTTATCGTAACAGTCGACCGGCTTGATATTACCAAGGGCTTTGTGGAGCGGCTTACGGCGTATAAAACCCTTTTAAAGAAAAACCCGCAGCTGCATAAGAAAGTCGTCATGCTCATGCTTGCCATCCCAACCCGCGGCGAAATAAAAGCTTACCAAGATTTACGCGCACAGGTTGAAGCGCTGGTGGTTGAGATTAATGAGTCTTTTGGTACGCCGCGTTGGAAACCTATTGAATACATGCATAAAACTGTACCTTTCGATGAGTTAAGCGCCATGTACCAGGTGGCCGATGTAGCATTTGTGGCCCCTGTTAAAGACGGCATGAACCTGGTGGCAAAAGAATACATAGCCAGCAACAGCAACGGCGTGCTGGTTTTGAGCAAAACCGCCGGGGCGGCCGAGGAGCTGCTCGACGCCGTGCTAGTTAATCCAAAACGTCCAAGTACATTGGTAAAAGGCCTGACCAAAGCCCTTACAATGCCAAAAAGCGAGCTTAAACCAAGGCTTAGCCGCATGCAAAAGCAGCTTTCTACCCACACGATCCATGACTGGGTGGAGACATTTATGGAAACGCTTGAACAGCCTGCAACGGTTCAGGTTGGCGCAAAACAGCTAGCGGGCAAAACTTATGATAAAGCTGTGCACCATTTTGCGCGCTCTAAAAAGCGCCTTATTATGCTTGATTATGACGGTACATTGGCAACTTTCGTAAATGACCCCAGCGCTGCCCGCCCCGACAAAAACCAACGGGAACTTTTGCGCAGCCTGAGCAAAGACCCAAAAACTGAAGTTGTTATTATTAGCGGACGGTCACAAAAAGAACTGCAAAAATGGTTTGGGAATATGCCGGTAGTTCTGGTGGCTGAACACGGCGCGAGCATGAAGCTGCGAAACGGCGAATGGAAAGAAATGATCAAGTCATCAACGTTATGGAAAGTACCTCTAAAATTGGCTCTGGAGAAATACGCTGCCCAAACTCCAGGCGCATTTGTTGAAGAAAAAGATTACGCTCTTGTTTGGCATTACCGCAACGCATCGCCCTACCACGCCCAGAAAAACATTGTTATCTTGCGTCAAGCATTGCGCCCAGCCCTGGAAAAATACGGCCTGGTTATGCATAGCGGGCACAAAATACTTGAGATAAAACCTGTAGAGCTGGTAAAAGGGACAACTATTGGCCGGATCTTAAGGCCGCATCACGATTTTATTTTGGCTATTGGCGACGATTACACTGACGAAGATATGTTTAGGGCAATGCCCCGCACTGGATATTCTGTAAAAGTCGGGCGCGGTAAAACTGCAGCCCGATTTAGGATTAAAGATGTCCAGCACGTTCACGAACTGCTGCGCGACTTAAGCGAGCTTTAATACCTGGCAAACTGGGCAGGTGTGGGTGCCGCGGCCTGCCACACGGGTTTTAATGATCGTAACGCCGGGGTGGCGCGGACAGTCTTTGCCTTCCTGCCTAAAAACACGGGCAAAGTCGATGTAACTGCCCTTTTTGCCTTCGGCATTAACGTAATTTCTATCTGTTGAGCCGCCTTTTTCAATCGACAGGTTTAAAACAAAACGTATCTCCTTGTGGAGGGTTTTTAGCTTGCTGTCCGGCACATCTTTAACTCGTTCTGCCGGGTGGATTTTGGCTCCCCAAAGGCTTTCGTCGGCATAGATGTTACCGATTCCTGCCAAGACTGTTTGGTCCAATATTGCAGCTTTTATCGTGGTGTTGGCGCGCCTGCGGATTCTTTGGATAAAGATTTTAGGCGTAAATGCGTCTTCTAACGGCTCCGGGCCGACTTTTTTCATAAATTCAGTGTTGGGTACTTCAGTCGTGGGCATTAAACGCATCCAGCCAAATTTGCGCTGGTCATTAAAAAACAGATGGGAATTGTCTGTAAAAGTTAGACCTACGCGTGTTGATTTGTCCGGGAGCTTGCCAATAAGGCTGTCGTTGGGATGCCCTGCCCCAAAAACTTCTTTGCCGCGGTAAACCATTTGGCCAGTCATTTTTAGATGTATTACTAAAGTGTAGCCGGTGCTCAGATCAATTAATAGCACCTTGGCCCGGCGCCGAACATCTTTTACTTTAGCGCCTACCAAAAACGCCTTCACATCGCCAGGCGGATTGGGGAAACTTTTTGCGTTATTGTGCGTTTCAGCTTGAATAGTTTTGCCCACGATTAAGCGGCGCAAACCGCGTTTTACTGTTTCGACCTCTGGTAACTCTGGCATGCGTATATTGTATCAGGCTGCAAATTTTTCGGGCAAGGCAGCCCCAACGGCTTTGGCTTCCTCGAGTTTAGGACGTAGCTCAATGACTTCTGCAAGTTCTTTTGCCATCCTCTTTGCATTGGCTTGCGGCTCTGTATGAACAGACTTTGGCAAAGACTGATTATAATCAAAAATTTTATGCTCTTTTAGCCTGAATAACAGATCGTGTTCAGGCCATAGGCCCACAGTAGTTACACCTTCTTGTCTGGCCTTAACCTTGCCGAGATGTTCGACCAATTTTCTATGGTGAGCAGCCGTAAATCCTTGCTGTAAAAAAGCAAAAAACTCGCCCGGTTTTAGTGACGGGAATAATAAATCATGCTCCAGCCCTTCTTCATCGGTTTGTTCAGCTACAGGCCTAAAAACACCTTTCATTTCATGGAATCCTTGGCGTATAGCATCCCAAGGGTGTGTAACCATATTTTTGATAGGATCTTCAATGCCAGAAGTAGCGTGAAAAATAGCTAGTTTAGCACCTGGGATACCATGCCGAAGCCAGGAAGCCAGTTTTTGCCCACCCCAGGAGTGACCATAAAAGTTCTCGGGGGCAATACCATACTCTTTTCTTATATAATCATGCCCAACTTCTGAAGCCTTTGCCTGTTGGCGGTTTTGTTCGCGGGTCGGAGCATATACAGGGTCTACACAAATTGAATTTACCCCAAGCCTTGCCAGATGAGTTTGTAACGGATAGTAATGTTGAGCACGGCCACCATAACCAGCAACAAGTTCTAATGTCTGTGCTTCAGTAGGGTCCGCTCTGTCTGCCAATACAACGCTGCAATTTACCTCGGGCCCTCTCTCCCCCACTCGACCAGCAAGTTCGAGTTCGGGAGCAGGCATATGCCTGGTATCAGGCGAGATTATGACCATATTTTTGTTGCGTTTTAGTTAATTAAGCTCATTCTGCACTTTTGTTAATGCTTATGCAAGCGGTTTCTTTGAGTAGCGGGTACAATAGACGGATGCAGAGCTTGTCAGACATTATGGGGAACAAAGATTTTGGGTTGCCGCCCGAAGTTACCGAGATTAAAGAGTACGTACAGCGCCACTTTAACGTAGAAGTGGGCGTTGCCGTCCAAGAGCGCATGATTGTTATTACAACCCGCTCGGCCGCCCTTGCCGGATCTTTGCGGCCTCACCTATACAAGCTCGCCAAACAGCTTAAAACTGAAAAGCGCCTAGTTATTCGGATTGGCTAGATCACCTTAGTGCTCTAAGCGGCTTAGATGATATGTGTAGGATCCCAGCAGGTGCGCAAATTACGCTCGATGCCTTTGATCTTTGCCATATCCTCTTCGTCTAGTTCAAAGTCAAAAATGTCGATATTTTGCTGGATTCTGTCTTCGTGTGTGCTTTTTGGAAGCGGAATAGTGCCGACTTCAATGCACCAGCGCAGCATAATTTGCGTAGAAGTCTTGCCGTGCTTTTTGCCAATTTCGGCCAAAACCGGGTCATCCAACCCCTTTCCGTGTGCCAACGGTGAATATGCCTCCACTACAATGCCGTTATCCTGGCAATATTTAACGAGCTCTGGCTGCTGTAAAAACACGTGTAACTCAACCTGGTTAACGGCTGGCTTAATCTCGCAGTCTTTAAGCAAATGTTCAAGGTGGCGGATCATGTAGTTGCTAACGCCAATACTTTTGGCTTGCCCTGCCTTATGAATCGCCTCAACCTTTTTCCAGGCGTTGTGGCGGAGTACGGTAACCGGGAAATGAAGCAGCAGTAGGTCTACATAGTCGGTATCCAAATTTTCAAGTGATTTAGCGAAGCTTTTTTCAACGCGCAAGAAGTTTTCGACCTTAATTTTGGTCGTAATAAACACGTCTTTTCTGTCCACGCCGGCTTTTTTTAGCCCAGCAGCCAAAAATTGCTCATTATCATAGGCCTGGGCCGTGTCAAAATGCGTATATCCTGCTTTTAAGGCCATCTCAACGGAGGCGATGCACTCGGCTTCGTCTTTGTTTTTCCATAGTCCAAAGCCGACGTTTGGGATTGATAAACCGTTTCCAAGATCTGTTGTGGGTATACTCATACGCTACATTATAACTTAACGTGAGGATGGCTGCATGCCCGAAAGCCGGCGGGGCAGTTTTTCTAAAAAGTCGTCGTAATCTATAAAATGAAATGCTTCCATACCGTATGTGCGTGCCGCGTGGCAGTGCTTTGCCTGGTCGTCCACAAACAAACATTCGTTCATTTCGACTTTAAGCCGCTTGGCCATAAGCTCAAACATTGCGCGGTCAGGCTTTAAGAGTTTTGTCTCAAAAGAAAGAACGTGGGCATCAAATAATGCCGCTTGTTCGGCCGCAAAAAGTTCGTTAATAACATCGTAGTTTGCGTTGCTCAGCAGCCCAATTTTATAATGCGGTTTTAACTCGTTTAAAATCAGCTCAAACATATCTTCGTGCGGGACTTTTCTGTCGACCGCCTCACGAAGCTCTGCTACGCTAACATTCAAAAGCTTAGCAATCGCCCCCACTGTCTCATCATACGAGAGTATGCCCCTGTCGGTTAAGGCGCCAAGCCGGGCGACCTCTTCAACCAGTTTTGGATCATGCAAAATGTGTTTGCGCTTAAAAGGCGTCCAACCGTCCTCTGCCAGCACTCCAAAACAGTCAAAAATTATGGCTTTAATCATGCGGGCAAAATATCTTTAAATATCTTAACCACTTGCTCTTCTAGATCTTCTGGGATATCAGCCCGGGTTTTTACCCACAAAAAGCTTACGTGTTCGTCGCTAATTTTAAGCGGTTCTGGCAGCTTGGCAGTAACCAAAAAATAGACAAGCACCAAGCTTGTGTCAGGAACAATATCTTTGTGTATCCGGCATGCATCCAGGAGCTTACCTTTTTCTATATTCTGGATACCTGGTAGCTCTTCGTTGAGTTCCCTTATAAGTGTCTGATCAATGCTTTCGTCGCCGTTAATCCGTCCGCCAGGCGTATTCCAAAAACCATTGTTATGCCGCAGCAAAAGCGCCCCTTTTTCGGCATCTACAATTATGCCCTTCACCCCAACATAAAACTTCTTCATTTCATCCATATATTTAGGATACCATCTAATAATTTATTTTCGCCTAAGGGCTATTTCTATCCAGAGTTTGTTACGGATTTTCTTGACTTCGCTTGTTACGACTTCGTAGTGGTCTTTTGAGAGATCGGCCAGCATTTTTGGAGGGTAGTAAAAAAACAAGCGTTTGCCGTGTTTGTCTTCTTTCCATTCTTTTCTGTAGCCTCGGGCATATTTGGTGGAAATATAGAAAACACCGCCTACTTTAAGCGAGCGAGCCGCGTCCGAAAACAGCTGTTTTACGCTTTCTTTGTCCAGGTGCAAAATTGAATCAAAGGCGAAAATAACATCGTAGGCGTGCGCAGGATAATCAAAGTTTTGCATGTCTACTACGCGAAAATCGGCGGTTGGCAAAAATGCCTTTGCAAGGCCAATAAGGCCAGTCGAATAATCAATGCCCGTGTAGGTTTCGGTGCGCTTAATGATGTCGATTGCGTCACGGCCGTCGCCGCAGCCAAGCTCCAATGCCCTGCCGCTGCCGTCGTTTTTGCCAGCTAGTTCTAAAGCTTGTTCAATATGGCTCACGCGCGACCCGGCCCGAGCATAAAACTTTGCCAGCTCCCTGGCCGAGCGGTTGTAGGTGTCGAGAGTTTCGTTATTTTCCATTTTTGATCTCAATTTCCATAAATGACGCATTTGCCATCATCGATCCTGGCGGCAAATTTTCAACTCTCATAATTCCTTTGGACGCTTCCTCCAAATAAAGCCCCGACAGAGCATGGCCGACAACTAGCACCATTCCACCCTTGCTAAGTTCTTCAATTTCATTCAAAGTTTTATGCATACGTTTCAAAAGATCTGCGCGCGGCTCAAATTCCGGATTTTCTGCCTCTGGTGAATAATACCACTCGGTTGGGTGCTCTTTTGTTTTGCCTTCGTATTTACCCATGCGCCGCTCAGCAAGGTCATAGATAACCTTAATTTTATCAACTGGAATTCCAAGTTCGCCGGCGATAATTTCGGCAGTTTGCTGGGCGCGGACAAATGTGGAGCACGCAATAATTTTAATGCCTTTGCCCTTAAGTTCTTTACCCGTTTGGTGTGCCTGTTCAATGCCTTTTTGAGTCAGCTTTGTGTCAAGCGCGCCAAGCTTAAAGTCACGGTTTGCTTCGCTTTCGCCGTGCCGTACAAAAATAAATTTAGTCAATTACAGTCTCCTTAGAATGTCTTAAGGATATCATTTTACTTCTTTAATAACACTTCTAAATCACTTTTTAACTGGCTTAAAGATGTATATAAAATCCCCTGCATGCCAACGGCTTTAGCGCCGTCAACATAATGCTGCCTGTCGTCGATAAATACGCATTCGTCTAGACGTACGCCAAGCAAATCGGCGGTAATTTCGTAAGCTTCTGGCTCTGGTTTGGCATAGCCAATGTCGCCCGAACCAACAACTGCATCAAAGTATTTTTCCAAAACCCCTGGCTCAAACATTTCCGGCAACCTACCTCCCCCAACATTCGACAGCATACCTGTTTTGTATTTTGTGCGCAGCTCACCTACATAATCCAAAACATTTTGGTTAAGCGTGCTGCCTTCGTTAATCGTCTCTTTCCACTCTTTAGGGTCAATGCCTAAATGTTTTGCTAAAACATCACCCGAAAACGCTCCGCCGGTGTGCGACTCATAAAACGTCTGCACAATAAAATCATGGTCTTTTGCCACGTCCCCGCCAAACTTCTCGTAGGCCGCGTCAAAAGCATCAACCAAAACAACGCCAAAACAGTCAAAAATTATGGCTTTAATCATATTATTACCTTAACAGATGTATAATTGAATTAGTAAATAAGGAGTTTTATATGGCAATTTCATTAGTTCCCTACGTTCACTTCGTGGATAACGCCACGGAGGCGATCGATTTTTATAAGAGTATTTTTGGCGGCGAGGCTAAGATTAGCAAGTTCGGCGAGTTCGGTACGCCAGAGAACGACCCTTCACACAATCTTGTCATGCACTGCGACTTTAAGTTTGCCGGCACCCAGCTTTTTATTAGCGACAGCCTACCAATGGGCGGTGTTAAGCAAGACGGCGAAAACGTTACCCTTTCCCTTTCAGGCGCAAAAGAAGACGAAGAAACACTAACCAAGTTTTTTGACGGCCTCGCGGAAGGTGGCAAAGTTGGCGACCCGCTCAGCACCAAGCCATGGGGCGCGACATTCGGCATGCTCACCGACAAATTTGGCATGCACTGGATGGTCAACATCGACCAAGCTTAGTTTATCTAAGGTATGTTGCTGCGATTATTGTCAGGTGAAACGATCCGATAAAAGAGATCTGAAACCATAAAGCTTTTTGATGGTAGCCTTTTTTTGGGGCAAGATAGGCCATGCCAAATAGTTCGTAGGCCGCTACCAAGCCAGCAAATACTCTTGCAATGGGTGAGATATTTCCAGAAAGTGCGAGTAATAAAGCTAACGGCATGAAACAAATAAAAGTTATGAAAGCAACAGCACGGTGAATTTGTGTTTTCTTGCCTTCTAACTCCGGGACAATCATTGCGGCAATCATCATGGCCATAGAAATAGCCGCCAGAATTCCAAAAACTGCTGGCATTTTAAACGTAGGGATAAACCAGTTATATAAAAACAGAGAGAAAACTGGAATTGCTGTTACGAATAATCCAAAGTAATAAATCTGTGATGATTTATACTGGGCTGCGTGCTGGCTAAAAGTCATTGAGACATTGCCCTTCCACTTTCGAATCAAAAACAAAAGCCCTGCCCAAATAAAAGCAATCGAAATAACACCAAGTTGCTTCACGGGCTATGTAGAGTTACTTAGTTAAAGGGATATTAAATACCGAACCGCTGCCTAGGTAGTTGGGCATTTTGCCGTCCCATTTGTTTATGGCTTGCTGCTCCAAAATCGCATCGGATAATGCCGCATTCTGAACCTGGTTAGACTGGGCGTCTAAGTTGGCCTTTTGCAGATCATACTCTGCTTTTTGGGCGTTTTGCTGGGCAATTTGCTTTGCTTCAATACTGGCGTTAAACTCTTGGCTAAAGCCAAAATTAACGATGTTAACAGTTGTCACTGTAATGCCCCGGTCAAGCAACTTTGAGGTTAAAAGATCAGTCAGCTTTTGTGCGACTTCAGTTCGTTTTGCAATGAGATCGGCAGCGTCGTATTGGCTTGTTATTGCTTTTACGGAGTTTTGCAGCGTTGGGTCGATAATGACAGTTTTGTAGTCCGTACCGATGTTGCGGTAAACATCAAAAGCCGTTTTGCCGGTCAGGTTATAGTTTAGGGCAACGGTTGTGGTGACGTTTTGAAGGTCGTGCGTCGCGGCGGCCGCATCTTGCTGTTCTTTCTGTGTACGGATATCCATCTTAACCAAGTGCTCGATTGGCCACGGAGCTTTGATAACAACACCGCTTTGGGCTTCGCGGGCAATGTTGCCAAAACGGGTAATAATACCAACCTGGCCAACGCCAACAACTCTAAAACAAAATATAAAGAACAGCGCGATTATAGCGGGGACTAAGAAGTACCATTTTTTACCTGATAGCCACATCATTCCCGCTTTTGAATCTTCCATTTTATCCCTTTCTTAAACTTAATATGCGTTCTTAACCTAACAATACTACAACTCACCCCAGTTCTTACCCTGAGAAATATCTGCCTTAAGCTTAACACCAAGTTCTGGATAAATGTTCTCCATAGTTTCTTTAAGCATTTTGCCAATCTGTTCCGCGTCACTACTTTTACACTCAACCATGATGCTGTCATGAATCTGCAGCAGCATTTTGGCACCATTTGGCAGGAGTTTATTCACTTCAACCATTGCTAGCTTGGTTAGGTCGGCGGCAGTGCCTTGGATTGGCATGTTTACGGCCTGCCTCAGCGCCGTTTCGCGCACCATGTGGTTGGTGCTCTGCGCGTCGGGTGTTGGGCGCCTGCGGCCCAGCAGTGTCTCGACAAAGCCCTTTGTTTTGGCTTTTTCACGTAAGCCATCTAGGTATTCTTTAAGTTTTGGACGCACCTCAAAGTATTTGGTAATAAAATCACGTGCTTCCCCATAGCTCATGCCGCTGGTTTGAGCTAATCCGTGCGGGCCCTGGCCGTACAAAATCCCAAAGTTTACGGCTTTGGCTTTGTAGCGCATTTCTTTGGTAACTTCTTCTGGGGCAATACCCAATACTGCCGCAGAGGTTAGCTGGTGGATGTCTTGGTCGCTATTAAAAGCCTCGATCATGTCGGTATCGCCGCTCATTGCGGCAGCCAGACGGAGCTCAAATTGGCTGTAGTCCCCGCTGACAAATACATGGCCTGGACGAGCCACAAAAGCTGTGCGGATACGCTTGCCAACATCCGTTCTAACAGGAATATTCTGCAGGTTTGGGTCGTTGCTGCTGAGCCGCCCGGTTTGTGCGATTGTCATCGCAAACGTGGTATGAACACGGTTATTTTCGTCAACTTGTTTTGGCAGCGTGTCGACATAGGTATTTTTAAGCTTTGTGTACTCGCGGTACTGCGAAATCAGGTCGATAATGGGGCTAAGTTCACGCAATTTGGCTAGCTCGTCTGCCCCGGTAGAAAATCCGGTTTTTCCGCGCTTTACCCCTGTTGTTGGCAGTGCCATTTTGACATACAACACTTCTGCTAGCTGCGAAGGAGACCCAATGTTGAACTCCTGGTCGGCAAACCCATAAATAGATTGTTCAAGGTCGCTAATTTGGTCCTGGAGCTCGTCACCCATTTTGTCTAGGTAGTCACAGTCAAGCCCAATGCCTTCGTGCTCCATTTCAGCCAAAACCGGTATTACTGGCCACTCCACCTTTTCGGCAAGCTGGATTACTTTGGTCAGCTCGCTAATAGATTCACCCTGGAATGTGTTGAGCGCCCAGATGATCGCGCCAAGCTCCCCTGCTTTTGACAGCATGTCTTCTGGCGGCAGTTCATCTAGGCTGGTGCCGTTGTAGCCAAGGCTAGTTTCGGCCATTTCGGTCAGGCTGCGGGCACGGCTTAGCGGGTCAATTAAGAAACCGCCAATCAGCACATCTGCGCCCACGTTTGGCATTGGTACTTTAAGCTCTAAAAATATCTGCAGTGTGGATTTAATATCGTAACCAATCAAGTTTGGAAGAGGATCAAAAGCCTTAATTAAAGCCTCAACAAACACTTTTTTATCAAGCTTTCGCACATCAAATGCATAGGCCGTTTTTTTGTCAGCCAAAATTAACACTTGCGGGTCACGGCCGTGCGTTCCAGCGGTCAATGAATGTACTAAAAGGCCATCAGTTTCGGCATTAATTTTGACCTCTTTTAGCTTGGCCATAGAATCAACAATAACGGTTTTTAGAGGTGTTATTTCGTGGATTTCACCAACTTCTGTGGCCTTAACCGGCACTGCATCGCCTTCCAGCGCACCATCCACGTCAACAACCCGCATATAATCCGGCAAATTGCGCAGCAGACTCTTAAACTCCAGCTTTTGCAGCAAGGTTTTAAGCGCTTGTACATCAAGCGAGCGCGTGTCAGTGCCGATTAGATCAACATCAATCGGTGCGTCATCCATGAGCAGCGCTACGCGCTTGCTAAGATAGGCCGAATCTTTGCCAGCCACCAATTTCTTACGCGTAGTTTCCTTAATCAGATCAATATTTTCATAAATCCCGTCCAAAGTTTCATATTTCTGCAGCAGTTCTGTGGCTGTTTTTTCACCTATTCCTGGCACGCCCGGAATGTTGTCTGAGCTATCGCCTTTTAATGACTTTAGGTCCAAAAACTGCCCTGTCGTAATGCCATGTTTTTCTTCAAAGTACGCCGTATCAAAACGCTCAATGTTGCTAAAACCCTTTTTAAGAATGTAAACATGCGTGTGTTCGTCAATGCACTGCAAAGCGTCCAGATCAGAGGTAATTAGCATAGTTTCAAGGTTCTGTTTGTGCGCCTTTTTGGCCAGCGTAAACATAATGTCGTCGGCCTCGTAGTCGTCAAACTCATACAGCGGCCAGCCAAAAGCGCGCAGCAAGTCATACAAAATCGGGATCTGCGCATAAAAATCCGGCGGTGCTGGTTTGCGCCCTGCTTTATAGCCCGGATACATCTCGAGCCGTTTGCGAATATTGGTCTTTGGCTTGTCCCAAGCAACCGCCACATAATCGGGCTTTAACTTCTTAATAAGCTCCAAACTCATGGCCGCAAAGCCATACACCCCGCCCGTCGGTGTGCCGTCTGCCAGAGCCAAAGAAGGCATGGCATAATAGCCGCGGTAAAACACCGACTTTCCGTCAATTATCGCAATCTTTTTCCGTGCTTCAGCCATTCCCTATAAGTATACGCTGAACAGATAGAGACGTAAAAAGCTTATGCTGCTTTAGCTAACGATTCGGCAGCCGTTAACATTTCCTGTAATAATTCGTTCGACTTTTTAGCCGGGTTACCAAAGTGATTAGGATCAAATCCAACAACTTCAGTTTCAACGCCAAAACTTGCCAGCTGTCCCGCAGCATCAGCTCCCTGGAATGGAGTAAAATGAGCATTTGTAACAGCTACTGCCTTGTCCCCAGGAATAAAACCGGCTACTTTACTAAGCATATTATAGGTATCACGCGTATTAGTACGGTTACGAGTACCTAGTTTACCATTACGGATTTCGAACGGGTCTGTCAACATTGGTGCCGAAAGTATAAAAATATCAGGATGGTGGCTTGTTGCTTGTATATAAGCAATGCGGGCGTGCCTGGGGAGATTATCGGCAATTTTTGGATCCATTAATTCGTATATGTCGTCGGCCTGCAATTCAGCATTAAAAACAGTTTGCGCTGCAGCAATCATAAGTTCAAATTCACTTGCAGCATCACCTGCGTATTCGCCCGCTCGTGCACGCTCAGCTTGGTCAACTGGACGGTCCCTACCAAGCATTGCGACCATTCAACCTCAAGCTTATTACTATCTATAAGTTCTTTTGTATATGTCGTGCGGTCCAAAGGAGATTTACCTGCCCCACCCAATATAATGGCGAGTTTTGCATATGTCTACTATGCGGAGAGTTTTTTAATTTTTCCCTGGGAAACATAGTCTGCTCCAGGAATTGCAGTTAAAATCCCTTGCAGTGCATCCTTACGGCCTTTTTTATTCTTATACATGGCTTCGTCAGCACGCCTAAGCAGCTGCTCGTTTGTTTCTAGAGGGCCTTTCCTGACATCACCGATACTTGCGCTAACACGCGACTCGATTTCTAGGATTATTGCGGCGTCCGTTACCCCTGTTGAAATTAGCGCAGGCGTAACTACTTCTATCACGCTTGGAACCAAACGGCTCTCGGCGCCATCGACTATCTCGTCTTGGGTTTTTATTTCACGTAAGTTCTCTTTGCCCGCAGGCGCTGTGTCGTTTTCTCCAGAGCCAATTACAACGACAAACTCATCCCCGCCAATCCGCGCAACGAAATCACTCTTACGAATAAGACGCTCGAGTTTTCTTGCTACCAGTTTAAGCAGTTCGTCACCCATGTCATGGCCATGCGTATCATTTACACCCTTAAAACCGTCTAGATCGATATAAAGCATGCCTTCTACTTTATTACTAGGATTACTCAGGAAATCTTGAAGCGCGCGGCGGTTTGCGATCCCGGTAAGACTGTCGTGAGTAGCTCCATAATGAAGATCAACGTTTTCTTTTGCCAGACTAGCCATGCTTTGATACGTAGGATCTGTAGGGAAAATATTATTGCTGGCCACAAATCCAAGATTTAAATTAATGTGATCAAGATTATGCCGATGATCTGGATTATTCCCATCATAAAGAAAAGAATCACCTGCTTGTGCGGTGAAGATATGCGGGTTAAACGGACTCTGGGGTTGTACCTCTGCCATAATTTCCTAATTAACAGATACGATTGTAGCATTATTCTGCCTTTTTGTTTAGACTGCGGCTTTGAACTTTACCTCTGTTGATGGTAATATAGCCAGCAGTATGAATACCCCTATTATCATTGGCTTTGTTGGCCTGCCTTTTACCGGAAAATCGACTTCGCGAGAAGTTACCGAGAAGCTTTTGGACGACATGGGGCACAAGTGGCACAAGGCTTATTTTGGCGGTATTGTCGTGGACGAAGTTGAACGGCGTGACGGTGAGAATGGGTGGAACGAAGAGCAAGCCGGTTGGACTTTCCAGCAAAAAGAAAAATATATCCGCGAAAGCCTGCGTGAACAGCACGGGCTTGGCGCAATGGCTAAACTTTCTATCCCTGAAATTGACGCGGCAATTGAAGCTGGTGAAATTGTGCTGATCGATGACCTTTACAGCGAAGAAGAACGTGAGATTTTGGTCGACAAATACGGCGAGGAGAACCTAACGCTAGTTGCAATGGCAGCCGACTGGAAAGTACGGGTTGAACGCGCAAAACACCGTGAAGTCCGCCCGTTAAACGAAGAAGAGCTTGCCCACCGCGACCTCAGTGAAATTCACAATTTGCATAAAGCTCCGCCGATTGCCCTGGCCCACTTTACAATAGTTAACAACTCATTTGAGCGGGCTGATTTTGAAAAGTCTGTCGAATCATTGCGCCATGAGATCGAAACCCGGGTGCTTCCTTCAATTCTTTAGCCATTCGTGACCGTTCTCATCTGCTGATCTCCTGGATATTTGCCAAAATCGAAACTCACTGAGACAATAGAAATATGGATCCACTAACTACCTCAGACCACCCTGTTACTCCAGGCAACTTAAACATCCCTGAGCTCCAGGCACTGCTGCAGAGGATTGATACGATACTGCCCACTAGCACGGAACGCTCCGTAACAAGCGTGGAGCTGTACTTAAATGACTCGGCCGAAGAACGCCTGATGATTACCGGCCTGCGCTACCCAAGCGGACACCTTGGCCAAGTACACTTTGACTACCGTTCCGCTGCCGCGTCGAGTCTTATTGACCTCGACACCGAAGCCGCCACTATGCAGGGCTTTGAAATGACCCCGCAGGCCGAAGCCAGCTCAGCCGTCCGCCATTCGCTCGACATTGCCACAACCTCTGCCTGGCTTGACGGGCTGATTACCCGCGGTTCTGTAAAACAATCTGTCGACAGCTAACAGATCGCTTAGTTGACTTTTTAGCTTTAAAATGCTAATATATATTAATGTCTGCTGAACAAGCACCTCAAACACAAACACTCGAAAGACCCATTGAACCCCAGCTTATCCATTGGAGCAGCGACTATGCTACCCAAAAAGCGTATGGAATCAATAAAGTTTATACAGAGGCAGAAATTATTCATAATCCCGATGGCGGGATGCAGTTTAAACTCGCCACCGCACAAATCGACAACCCATCCTCTACACTGCCGCCTATTGAATCGGCTGCAATTGGGGAAGGTACACTAACTTTTGAAAATAATTTATCTCTTGATGCGATGTCTTTTGAACAGTCATACACAAAAAACGATATCGCTCAAAAGGTATTAAATAAACTTGGTTTTAGATATCGGATTACTACGCATGATAATGTAAATTTTTCTGAATTGGTTACTCCAGGCACCGAAAGGCTTAACACTATTATGGTTTACCTGGAAAAAGAAACAGGTTTTGCTCCGAGTTATAAAGACTTCCTCGGCGGGCACTTCCCTCAAAAACTTATGGTTGAAGAGCTAGACCAGGAAAATATACTTATTGCTACTGAACCCCTGGATCGCTCACATGATCTTACCGCCCATATGTTTGTCTGGGCAACAGTACCTGAAGAAGCTTTTAAAACTTGTGCGGCACGGGGCGTTACTCTATTGCATACATATCAAAAAGCAGTTGGTTCGGGCACGAAAGAAGAAATTGATGCCGCCGAAGCTGAGCTTGATGGGCACTACAATAACATTGAAAATTATATATCTGGTCTTACGTTTGCGTCTGTCGCTGACATCGCCAATGAAGATAATATAAACAAATTAGAAGCCGGCACCGCAACTGAACCTATTAAAAAAGCGGCTCATAGCCTTGAACAAGCATTAAGCGGGATTATGTATGGCAAGCACGCGAACCGTGAACAGCGCGACAACGCACGAGGCTTAGTATTAGAAATGCCAAGACGTTTGCAAATTATTGCAGAAATGCCCGAAGAATACCTCGTCCAAGCATTAGCTCAAGCCGCCTAAAGTTACTTAATGTAGTCGAGTAGCTTCTTGGAATCTTTATGCTTGCGAAGCTTAGCGAGCGCTTTTGCTTCGATTTGGCGGATACGTTCGCGGGTGACGCTAAACTCTTGTCCGACTTCTTCCAAAGTGTGGCTTTTGCCGTCTTCAAGACCAAAACGGAGCTTCAAGATCTTTTGTTCACGTTCTGTCAGGCTGCCAAGAAGGCCCTTAACCTGCTCTTTGAGGAGCTGGCCGGCAGCTGATTCTTCTGGGGAGACAGTATCTTCGTCTTCGATAAAGTCACCAAGAACAGAGTCTTCTTCATCGTCACGTACAGATGCGTCAAGAGAGCTAATGTCCTGCTTGATCTTCATGATGTGTTCGACTTTTTCGACTTCAATTTCCATCTCTTTGGCAATTTCTTCGTTGGACGGTTCGCGGTTTAACTCTTGGGTAAGGCGTCTTTGGGTGCGGAGAAGTTTGTTGATGGTTTCTACCATGTGCACAGGGATGCGGATGGTGCGGGCCTGGTCGGCGATGGCGCGGGTAATGGCCTGGCGGATCCACCAAGTCGCGTAGGTCGAAAACTTAAAGCCTTTGTCTGGGTCGAACTTTTCAACCGCGCGGAGGAGCCCAGTGTTGCCTTCTTGGATCAGGTCAAGCAGGTCCAAACCGCGGCCCACGTAGCGCTTCGCGATAGATACCACAAGACGCATGTTAGCTTCTGCCATCTGGTCTTTGGCATCTTTGTCGCCAGCCACAACTCTTTGAGCTAAGGCTAACTCTTCGTCGGACTTTAAAAGTGGAATTTTACCAATTTCACGAAGGTACAAACGGACTGAGTCATCGGCAATGTCGTCGAGGTAAACCTGGTCAGAAAGGACAATCTCTTCCTCTTCTTCGGTTACCCATTCATCGGTAAATTCTTTGTCACTTGGCTCGGTGGCGCCAACTAATTCAACACCCGCGTCGGTAAGCTCGGTATAAAGCTGGTCCAATACGTCGATGTGGTCGGGCGTGTCAGAAATCGCGGCAAAAATCTCGCGCTGGTCAATCTTGCCGTCTTTTTTACCCTTGGTAATAAGCTCTTGCTTGGAATTTTGCAAGTCAGCATCGTCGTGCTGTTCAACGGGCTCGGCAACGGGTTCTGCTGCTTTCTTATTTTTTGGTGCTTTATCAGATGGTTTATCGGTTTTCTTTGCTGGCATTTAGGCGTGCTCCTTCGCTTGCTTTAATAAGTCGTTGAGCCGTTTGTCGGCTTCCAAGAGTTTCCGCGTATCAGTGTCTGAGGCTGTTTCCATAGCCTTACGGACGCGTTGTTTTTGATCTTTGACATACATGTCCACCAAGCGTTCCTGCAACCGAGTGACTTCATTATGAAGTTCTATATACTCGAGGTTCCGGTAGAGTTCTTCAAACTGTAATACTGTAATTTTTACATAATCCGCGATAGATTGCAACTCCTGGATGTCTTTGGTGGCGTTCTCAAAGTCTGGATGCTCAGCCAAAAAGTTTAAAAGCTCCTGGGCTTCGGGGCTGGTTAGCATCTGCGGACGAATCATTTGGGCCTCAACGCGCAGTTTTGGCTGCATTAAAAGCAGTGACAACAGGCGCTGTTCGCTTTTGCGCCGCTCAACTGTTTCTTTAGTTTCTGTCTGAACACTTGCAACGGGTTTTTTTAGCCTAATAGGGCGGATTTCTTTGGCTTGTTCGGTTAATTTGGCGGCCATTGCCTCTTTGCTGACACCAATGCTTTTAGCTAATTCTCCCAAGTAGTGATCTTGTTCAACCTTGTCTGACAGCCCGCGAATGATTTGCAAAACAACATCGGTAAACTGGCGCTTACCCTGCCCTGACTCTATGTCCAGCAGACCTTTATAGCGCTCAATCAGCCAATCGACAGCGTACTGATGGTGTTCAATTGCGTCCTGCCAAAGCTTTGGATCTTTGCGCACCAGCTCGTCAGGGTCTTTACCGCCTGGGATGGTGATTATGCTAACGTTTACCCCCACTTTTTGGGCCAACGGGATGGCTCGCTCGGTGGCGGCAATGCCAGCTTTGTCGCTATCAAAAGCAAACCGGATATCCGGCGCATAACGGCCAAGGTCTTTTAAATGCGCCTCTGTTAACGCTGTCCCGGCGGCGGCCACGACGTTTTCGATCCCTGCCTGATGGCTGGCAATCACATCCAAGTTGCCTTCCACCACCACGCCAAATTTTTGCTTGCGAATAGCTTCTTTGGCCAAGTGCAGCCCATAAGCCTGCCGGCCTTTGTCATAAAGCAAAGTGCTCGGTGTATTTATGTATTTTGGCGCGTCGGGGTTGTCTTCTAATATTCTGGCGGTAAATCCCACTACCCGGCCTTGGGCATCGCTCAGCGGCACCATTACCCGACCCCTAAACATGTCGCCCCAGCCGTTATAACGCTGAGTAATCAAACCTGCCGCCGATGCTTCTTCCTGGGTATAGTTTTTTGATTTTAAGAAGTTAATTAAGGCATCGCCGGTGTTTGGCGAGTAGCCAAGGCGGAATTTAAGCACCGTTTCTTTGGTAAACGCCCGAGTTTTAAGCAAATATTCAAGCGCCGTTTTGCTGCCCCGCAGCTGGGCTTGGTAAAACTTGGCGCTAAGGTCTAGTACTTCATAAAGACGGTCTTTTTGCTTGCTGTTGCTCTTAGTCTGTCCTTTAAACTGCTCCATATCCACACCGGCTTTTCTAGCCAAAAGCTCCAGGGTTTCTTTAAAATCCAGGCCTTCAACTTCTTGGATAAAAGTAAACATATCCCCGCCCTTGCCGCTGCTAAAGTCGTGCCATATCTGTTTTTCGGGGCTGACCACAAAGCTTGGCGTCTTTTCGTTGCCGAATGGGCTCAGGCCTTTATAGTTCCGGCCGGCGCGTTTAAGCTGGACGTATTCCGCCACAACGTCCTCGATAGATAGCCTGGCCTTTACCTCTGAAACTGCATCCATACTAACAGTGTGGCATCACCTTGGACAGCTTGCAAGCTCCTCTCTGGGGATTACATTGCTCTCCAACTGGCTCAGGGAAGCTATATTTGTTATGCTAATAGCAATATGGATCCGAACAATCTAAATCCGGGCACTGTGCCGCCCGCTAACCAACCGCCTCCCCCAGCGGAGCCAAAAAACCCTTATCATTTCATTATGAATGCTCCAAAGCCACCTAAAAAACAGATGCTAAAAACGGGATCGCTACGTTCACGGCTTTTGGTGATTGTTGGCGGTGCAGCAGTAGTTATTGCTGCCATTATCTTGATTTCTTCTCTTCTTTCACGCTCCAGCAAACAAGTTACGTCCCAGCTGACAGATATCGTGGCCGAACAACAGGAGATTATACGGGTGGCAAACCTGGGTTATGCGGGTGCTGCAGGTGACCTGGAAACACAGTCATGGGCAACAACCACCGAGTCAACCATAAGCTCAGAGCAGCAGGCACTCGTAAAATTTCTTAAGCAAAAAAATATCGTTATTTTGCCTGTAGTCCTAAATGGCAAGCTCAACAAGAAAACAGATGCCGCCCTTGCTGCTGCCACCACAAATGGCAACTATGTCACGGTTTTTAAGGCAACTCTGCAGGAGAGCCTTGTAACGTACGCAAAAGATCTTAAGAAAAGCTACCAAAGCGTAAGCAGCCCCGAGATCAAAGCATCATTAAGTGACAGTTACAAAAACACCGTCAGCTTATTAAAATAAAGCCTAGATTCCAGCAACTAAGTTATAGCTGTGCAAAATCAGCCCCTGGACTTCTTCCCAAGGCAGCTGGCCCGTTAGTAAAATGGTGTTCCAGTGCTTTTTGTTAAGATGGTAGCCCTCGAGCACCGTTTCGTATTTTTCGCGGAGCGTAATAGCCAGCTGGGGGTCGCATTTTAGGCTAATTTGCAGCGGTTTTTTGTCTTCAGAAATAAGTGCGAACATTTTGTCGCCAGTTTTATAGACCCCTACCCCTTCGCCAAATGGGTAGTCGAGCCGCGAGTTGGGCATTGATAAAATATAATCTTCTACGGTTTTGTGGTCCATCACTTCTTCTCCTGTAGTCTAGTTATAACAGATGGAAGCCCCGCAAACGAATCTAAAATGTAGCTTGCTCCGGCGGATTCAAGCTCCGCTCGTGTCCCAAAACCGTGCGTCATGCCAATAATTGCTGCCACACCGGCATTCTGCCCTGTTTTTACATCTATGGGCATATCGCCGACCATAACCATTTCACTTGTTTTAATAGAAAATTCTTTGGCTATAAATATTAGACCTTTCGGATCCGGTTTAGGATTGTCAATTTCATCGGCCGTCATAACATAATCAAATAGATCAGCTAGGCCAATATGCGCAAATATCAAATCAACAGATTTACGGCCCCGATTAGTTTGTACGGCAAGTTTAATACCCTGTTCTCGCAAAGTTTCTAATGTTTCACGTAAGTTGTCGTAAGCCAATATCAGCTCATACATTTCGGGTGTTTGCTGGGTTTCGTGATGCAGCTTTTTCATTGCTTCATGGTCGCCATTGGGCACAAGCGTCTTGTAGCAATCTATAAGTGTCATGCCTATCACACGGCGGATGGCTTCGCGGTCTGGCTTGACCCCATATTTTGGCAACACCACTTCAAAGGCTCTAACAATATGCTCAAAAGTGTTGAGCAATGTGCCGTCAAAATCAAAAACAACTGCCTTAAGCTTCATACCACAAGTTTCGCATCACCAAAGCCCGCATGCAAGCTTAGGCGTTTAAACGCAAAGATCTCAGCACTGCGCATTTTAGCCAAACGCAAGCCTATGGGCTAAATTACTCCCCAAAGCTGCTCGAACAACAACCGCTGCATGGATGCTACGCCTGCGTCCTCGATAACTACTCCATATGGTGTGTAGTCGTTCGAAATCGAAATATTAGCGACTTTATTACCATAAATCAAAACGTAGCTCGATATACCGGCTTTCGTTGGTTCGGGAAGCCATTTACGCTCTGATGCATCTACTTTATTGCCTCCCTCACCTACTGCGATGACTTTTACGTTTATACCTTCGTCTATACGACGCTGGGTAAATTGCGGGAATTTGCGGTACATATACTGGCGCAGTGGCCGGGACGAATAAACATAATATTCCGGGTTTTCCATAAGCGCGCAGGTTTGCAGTACATCTTTTAAAATTGTAACGATGCCTTCGTCATCTTCATAATAGCGTACCAAAGGGCGGCCTTGTGGACGTGCCTTTTCGGCCATAAGTTCCGGTATGACCTCCTTGGCAAGCTGCTGTGCATGCCATAAATCCTTTCGTTTTTCCTGGATTAAATGGTATATCTTTTCAGGCGATTCGGCAGAATAATATTCGCGCTGGCCGCTTTGACGTACGTTTGCAAGTCCTATAGTCACCAGCCTTTTGATAATTTCATAGGTAGTACCACGGTTGATTCCCGTAACGTCTGCGACCTTGCGGATAGACACAGCTTCAAGCTCTAAAAGTGCTTTATAAGTTTCAGCTTCTGCCTCTCTTAAACCAAGCTGGCTTAAGAGTGCTAAAAATGTAGTATTGTCATCTTTCATAAGCCATTATTATTAATTACGTAGTTAATTTTGTCAATTTTTTGTTGCCATTTCTTATTGTTATCGTTGCCGAGCATTGTTACTATTGCCCGGTTACGCAAGTAAAATCATATAAAACTTATAAAAGGATTCATTAAATGAAAGCAGCATATGAAGGTAAAACGTTAGTAGCAGGTTTTCCAATATTTCAAGAAATAGTATTAGAAAATTACGGTATTCCGCCCTCAAGCCAACAAGAGCTATTTGGTAAATTAGCTTTTACAGGAGCAGAACTTGAAAAGGTATCAGTTGGCTACGAACTTGAAGGCAGGCAAGTCTTTAGAAGTAATGTAGGTGAAATGGGCGTCAATTGGCATCCGCACGGAAGGGAAATTCGCGATGTTGTATGGAAGTACGGTGGCGATGACATCCGCAGTTTATTAATTGGCGGAAGTATAGTTCGTGCAAGTTGGTATGCACTACCCCGGGACCAAACTGGTGCTGAACGTCTTTTTTCTCCCACACATGATGAGCTTTGCTCTAGAATAACTACATCGGAGCTCATGACAAAAGCCGTTTCTGCATTGGTAGCTACCAACGATGAACTTGTAGATATAGGCTCAGTACCCCGTCATGCATTAGGCTGGAATGCTGCTATACATGAAATGGCCGATTCAAGTGAGCAAGCAAAGATTAGAGCTAGCCTGCAGAAAACTTACTTCGGTAATGAAATGCTTGATAGCGAAGATTCCCATACAATTGGCAGCTATATATCTGAAGAAGATTCTGCTGAACTACGCGACCACTTTATTGGGCTTGCTTTAAGAGAATTAGAGCAGCCAGGCTGCAGAGGAAAACTATTTATTATGATGGATAATCTACTAGGTACTCGTCCCCTGATATTTACTAAAGAAACTTTTAACAGATACCGAAGAATTAAAAACAAACCTGAGATTAGGGGTACATACGAAGATTATTTAGATACTTCAAATCGTGCCCGAAGCAGCAGTGACGATAATGAACGCGTGTTAGTAAGATCAAATAGGGAGATTTTAGATAAAGCCAGCGACAAAGTACTTGAACTAGCTAAGCAAGTTGCAATGCAGGCAATTAGTTCATAAAAACTAGAGCTTAGGACGGATTCTTACCACTATCAGAAAACCAGTCGAGGTAGTATTGTAGCTCGGCAATGCTAGCTTGGATGTCATCGTAAGCGCGGTGGGTGTTTTTCTTGTCATATTCGACCCCGTATTTGCCCTGCATCAAGATTTTGAGGCTTGTAACGTCAAGCATCCGGTAATGAAGCTTTAGGTCCAATAGCGGCCAGTGCGCCTTAATCACCCCGCGGTCCGAATGGATCGAATTGCCGGCTAAAATAGCGGGTTCGCTACCAAAATGCTGATCAACAAATGCCAGCAGTTCTTTTTCTACCTGTTTTACGGGCTTACCGCTGTCGTTGTTATTTATAAAATCGTCCCTGTTATGTACAAAGTCCTGCCACCACGAATTGACTTTGAAGCGCTGGACGAGCTTTTCGGGGTTGTTCTTAATACGCGCCTCGTAATTGCCGAGCGTTACAAAATTAAAGTCCGTAACTTCAACCGAAACCTCCAGGACACAGGCGTTTGGATAGTCAAAATCGGTAAACTCAAGATCCATCCATAGGAGCTTGGTTGGCGGCGCTAAATCTTTACTCATCTGAAAATATTGTACACTAGATGTATGGTAAAGAGATTTTTGAAGCTTTTAGGCATCGTTTTATTCCTCCTGGTGATAGGCATTGGCGTCCGCACCTTTATTATCCGGCATGATAAAAAAGAACTCGTTCCGGTTACGCCAAAAGCCAGCACGGCTCCCGTTTTTGATAAAAAGCAATTTTCCACAAGCGACCCCGCAAGCATCTGGATGGTTGTTAATAAACACCGCCCCATTAACCCTGTTAGCTACGTACCGGCTGATCTAGTGATCCCGAATGTGCCTCTGCGCGTTCCTGGCAACGATAGCATGCAGGTCCGCAAAGTTACCGCTACGGCGCTTGAGATGATGTTTGCAGCTGCAAAGGCGGACGGCCTGAACCTTATGCTGTCCAGCGGCTACAGGTCTTACCAATACCAGGTGGGGCTATATAACGGCTATGTCGCCAGCAGTAGCGTTGCCGAAGCCGACAAAACCAGTGCCCGGCCAGGATATAGCGAACACCAAAGCGGCTTGGCGGCTGATATTGAACCGGCCAGCGAAAAATGCGACGTGGACGTGTGCTTTGCCCAACTGCCAGAAGGAGTGTGGCTGGCCGCAAATGCTTACAAATACGGTTTTATTATCCGCTACACCTCTGACAAAGTGCCAGTTACTGGTTATACATACGAGCCATGGCATGTACGCTACGTTGGCACCGCACTTTCTAACGAAATGCACAAAGAAAAGATCGAAACCCTAGAAGAATTCTTTAGCCTTGGTGCTGCGCCAAGCTATTCTTCGTAATATGTTTTAGACGTAATGAGCGGAATTGTGAGGCCGTCGGAGTTAAGCGTGTTCATAATGCGGTCTTTTTGGGCCTGGACAGTAGTCTTAAGCTGTTGGGAATCAATCATAGCCTGGGTAGCGTTTTCTAGCAGGTACATATGAATGTTTGTCCTGGCAGCGATGTCATCGGCCTTGGCCTGTGCCGCAGTCCATTCGTAATGCTGGTAGATTGGCAAAAACTGCATGTTGGTAATTTCTAGCGTATCCTTATCAAAATCGACAACCGGCAAGCCGTTAAATAGTGTCTCGGCTGGCTCCTGGGTGTTTAAAAAGTTGCCAATGCTGTACCAAACCAAGGACTTTTTTCCGCCGGCGCCAGTAAGCTGGGCCGCTGGCTCCAAAACATGTGAGCCATGGCCTATAATCAGGTCGACCCCTTGGTCAGCCAAAAACTGGGCAGTGGTCTTTTGCGAGGCAGAAACATCGGCTGAATACTCCGTCCCCCACCTGATGCTTGTGATGATAATCTTCGCGCCATTGTCCTTGGCGGTTTTGATTTGCTTGGCCGCATAATCCTGGCTGAATACATTTACGCCGTAGCCGTTTTGAGCCGGCGCGTCGGTGTTTAGGTAGGTCGTATAGGCCAAAAAGGCAAATTTAACCCCTTTTACGCTAAAATAATTAACCGCGTCGTGGGCGGCCTGGTCATGGTTCTGCCCAACAACCGCCAAGGTGTTAGGCGACTGTTCCCAGGCATCAATAGACGCGTCGATTGCGGCTTGGTTACGGTCAAAACTATGGTTGCTGCCAGTGGCGACAATATTGCAGCCAACTTTGCCCATGTCTCGGGCAAATTCGGTCGGAGAGTTAAACTTTGGATAGCCGGCAATCGTAAAAGCCGCCCCGCCGTTGAGGTTGGCGTCATGGCAAAAACGGATGTCCGCCGCGCTAAAAATGGGCGTAAAGTCTTTGATCATTGGGAGGTAGTCATAAGTTCCATTTGCCTGCTTGGCCTGGGAGTTAATGGAATCATGTGCGATAAAGTCCCCCGCCATCAGCACACGGATACGGTTCGCATGCTTGTCCGCAATAACTTTTGAGGTGTTATTTGTTTTGCCAGCAGTTTTTAATGCGGGCTTTTTATGAAGGATGAACGCTGCCCCAAAACCAACTAAAACAATAGCCACAACAAGTGCCAAAATTAACTTTTTACGATTTTTTTTAACTGGCAACGGCTTCCTATCAACGGCAGCGTTCCAACTATCGTCCATGTCTAGTTTTACTTTTTCTTCCACCACGCCACTATCCTTTTTGCTTCCGCCGTATCATAGCTCAAAATTATCCGCTTGTACCGGGTTTGGTCGGTTTCTATGACCAAAACGTTGTCGGCCTTTGGTTTTACAAACCCGCGCGGGTTAACGACATACACAAAATCCCAGCCTTCTTCTGTCCAGTACGACCCTGCCAAAAGGCGCCCAGGAATGCTTGCCCCAGGCATCCGGACTTCCCATTTACGCCAGTCGTCAAACATACCCACAAAGCTGATATTAAGAATATCATCCCTGTTAATCTGGAGCTTTGCACGCAGGGCCCACAGCTGCTCGCGCCCATGGAGTATAACGCACAAGCCATCTTCTTCGGTGGTTATTATCATAAGCGCCCCCTTTATTTACGATTTTGGTTTAAATGCGAGCGAGGTGGAATTCATGCAAAAGCGGTTGCCCGTTGGCTGATCGTAGGCGTCGTTAAACAAGTGCCCAAGGTGCCCGCCGCAGGTGGCGCAGACAACTTCGGTGCGGCTCATGCCCAGGCTGTTGTCTTCGATTAGTTTAACGGCGTCTTTGTTTGCTGGGTCATAAAAACTTGGCCAGCCGCTGCCGCTTTCAAACTTTGTCGTGCTGTCAAACAGCTTAGAGCCGCAAGCCGCGCACATATAATCGCCAGTGTCGTGGTTGTTAACCAATGCCCCGCTAAAAGGCGCGTCTGTCCCCTTTTCGCGCAAAACAGCATACTGCTCAGGTGTCAGCTTTGCTTTCCATTCATCTTCTGTTTGAGGCATATCCATACCTCTAGTATACGCTCTTCCCGACCGGACTAGTTGTCTTTTTTCTTGTCTAATTTGCCGAAGCCAAAGCCTTTAACAACAAAGTAAATAACCGCCGCAACTGCCAAAAGCGTAATAAGTGAAGATAGTACCCCGCCCCAGCCAATAACGAGCTGCCTGTTGCCGAGGCTCAACCAATAATCTGTAGTTTTTGTGTCTTTGCCGATAACATTCCACGTTGCCGCGGCCAGACCTTTTGGGCTGCCGATAATAAAGCCAACAACTGGGGTAATAAAACCATCGACGATGGATTTGACCGTTGAATTAGCCTGCGTACCAATCGCCAAACCAACCGCCAGGCCAACAATTCCTTGGGTACGGACAAAATCCATAAATCCGCCCAGCTGCTTGCCGACTGCACTGTTTTCGCGCAGCGCCTTAAGCCGCGCCGCGTCCGCTACTTTTGCCTCACGCGGGGTTTTGGGGGTCGAAGATTCATTTTCTGCCATAATTAACTCCTTAATTTACCCCAATCATACCAAAACAAACCGCTTATGCGGGTAAAAACAACATACATTGCACTTGCTACATAGATTCTGGGGCATTGATACCAAGGAGATTAAGGCCATTTTTGAGCGTATTGGCATAAAGCGTTACCAAATTAAGCCGCTCGGTCTGGCGCGGATCGCCGATGACCTTATTATTCTCATAAAAACGGTTAAAAGTTTGTGCAAGTTCGTACAAATAGGTGCACACGTGATGCGGCATGAGCTCTGTGGCCGCTTTGTCGACAACTTCTGCATATTCACCAAGTTTTCGCGCCAGGCTTCTTTCGCCCGCCTCAAAATTAGCCAGCCCACTTTCAACAGACGCATCCCCAGCCTTGCGCAAAATACTCCGCGCCCGGGCGTGCGCGTACTGCAAATACGGCCCGCTATTTCCCTCTAAGGCGATAGATTCGATTGGGTCATAGACGATATCACCACCCATACGATTCTTGGCAAAAGCATACTTAACCGCGGCTAAAATTGTGCCCTCATTAGGATTTGTTCCGGTTGCCCTGCCTGCCTCGCGGGCGGCCTCTAGGATTTCTAGCGCCGTCACGATGTTGCCCTTGCGTGAGCTCATCTTGACCCCGCCCTGCAGCTTCACAAATCCGTGCGTAATGCTAACTGCGCGCTCGGCAGCTTCGGGCAAAAACTGCTCCACACTCTTAAACATAACCTTAAAATACTCGGCTTGCTCGTTGGCGGTAATGTAATACGAATGGTCGTAGTGATAATCCTGCCATTTGGTCAACATTAGGCCCACGTCCTTGGCCTCATAGGTTGGCAGCCCCGCGGAGTTCATAAATACCCGGGTATGCAGGCCATACGTCTCACCTTCAAAAACCACAGCTCCGTCACTTTCTTTGTAGACTCCGCGCGCAAGCTGTTCGCGAACTGTAGTTATGCCAAGTGCCGTGACTTCACTCTCTGGAATAACCCGGTCAAAAGGGTGTACTTGCAGCTCCTGGTAAAGCACTTCAAAGTAGTCATAGCTCCACTGCCGGCAAGTCCAGTAAATCTGGGCGAACGGTGACTCATGGTCATTCTGGCTATGGATTTCATAGACCCGTTTGTTTGTGGCTATAATCTCCGCTTTAGCTGCTTCATCATCTTCATAAGCATTGTTTCCCTCTACATAGCGCTCGCCAAGCCACTTTGGCTTATCAACTACATCTTCCAGCTTTTCGGGGTGCTCACCGCCCAAAAACTGCAAAATCCCCCACATGCATTTGCCAACATGCAGCCCCACGTCCCCTCCGTAACTAATCCGATGAGTCTCTGCACCGGCATTTTCAATCAGCCGCGCGATTGTGTCGCCCACTAATGTAGTGTACAAATGCCCTGCATGTAATGGCTTAAATGGATTAGGATCGGAATACTCCACTAAAACAACTTGCCCCGCCAGGCTCTGGGCCGGCGTTGCACTAATTAGTTGGCTAAGTGCCGCATCGCTAAGCGTAATATTAATAAAACCAGGCCCTGCCACCTCTGTTTTAATCACAGACTCATGTTTTAGTTCAGCCGCAATTTGTTCCGCGACTTCACGGGGGTTTTTGCCAAGTTTTTTGGCCAGCTGCAGCGCCACATTGGTCGCGTAGTCGCCAAATTGCTCTTCGGGGCGCGTTAATACTGCTATAACTTCTTCGCCGTATAGCTTTTGCACCAAACCCGAAATGACTCTGCTTATCTCTTCCATCTTGGCCTTTAGTATATCAGCTTCTGCTGACGTCCCTTATGACGGCCACCAGCTTGTATACGGTGTAGTACAAAGCAATCAGCGTGACAGAAAACAATACAGTGGTCGTAAACGTCGAAGGATAAGCCGTTGGTTTAATAATCCTGTCCGAAACATCAAGCAAAATGCCGCCTGGATTCACGATAATATCCCAAGTGTTCCAGGTCAAAGACCGGCCAAGATAAACCGCAAAACTCGACAAAACAAGGATAAACCCAACAAGCATAACGGTCAGGCGGGGCTGCAAACGCTTACGAAGCTGCAAATGAACCAGATAAAGACTGATAAATCCCAGCAGCAAGCCGTTCCAGGCAAAAACCATGATCATCACAGCGTCAAATAACAGCCCAATTTCATGCGTCGGCGAAAGATGAATCAGGTCGCTCACCACATAAAAACTATTCGGCAAAAACCCCAGCCATAAAGCCGTCAAAGCCAAGCCCTTTACCGACAGCCACCTGCCCATGCGCAGCCACTTTATAAGCGCATAGCTCAATAATAACGGCACCCAAGCTAACACCAAGTTCCACACCAAATACCAATAATTAAAGCTTCGCACGGCCAAAACCCTGCAAACATAAAGCAAAACGCCGAGCAAACTGCTCACAAGCAGCGGCCCAACGATCCTTTTTATACTCATTCTTGGCTTAGTCATTGCCTATAAGTATACCAAATAACAGATAGAATTACTTTTATATATTTACATATTTAAATGTTTGGATTATTATATATAGGTTATGGATAACGTAAACATCTTTAAAGCTTTGGCCGACAAAACACGGCTCGACATCGTCCGCAAGCTCGCAAAAAGCAGCGGCACCGTGTCTGGCTGCGACATTGTCGAGGACTGCTCTTCCCTATCCCAACCCGCTATGAGCCACCACTTCACGAAGCTGGTGGACGCCGGTGTGATACTGGAGCAAAAAAAGGGCACCGAAAAGAGTTATGAACTCAACTCAGCATTATTAAGTTCAATGGGCATTGACCCCAGCAAAATCTAACCTCAAAAGGAATCATCATGAAAAAATTACTACTAGTTACATCAAGCGTGCGCGAAGGCCGGATTGCCGATAAAATTGCTGCCAAAGTCCAGGAGCACCTAAGCACTTATCCTGATTACGAAGTTACAGTTGCCGACTTCAAAACAATGCCGCTGCCCTTCTTTGACGCACCTATGTCTCCAGCAGCGGAAGGATTCGAAGCTACAGATCCTAACGTGATCAAATGGACAGCTATGGTTAAAGAATCCGACGCCGTTGTTATGTTAGTAGCCGAATACAACTACAGCTTTACTGCCGTACTGAAAAACGCCATCGACTGGATGGCAAAGCCATGGAACGATAAGCCAATTGCCTTGATTGGCTATGGATGGGTTGGCGGTGCAAAGGCCATTGCAGCTCTACGAATTGTTCTCGGCAGCCTTATTAGTGCTAAACCGCTCGAAACCGAAGCAAACCTCCGCTTCATGCAAGAAATAGACCTAGAAGGCAACGTTACCGATGAAGAAGCCACCAATACAGCTATCAAGACAACGCTTGAAGAACTCAAACTGACTCTCGGCTAAATCTGTTTAAAAAGGTAAGTCATCATTAGCATCAGCAAACTGGCGAAGTAGGCCAGCTAGTAAGTTAAAGTCTTGTTCGGGGATTTCGAGAATTCCATAGCGGAAAGCTACGCCCCAGTGGGTTTTGTCTTTAATAAAGCTAAGCTCGCCGAGTAGCGGGCGGATTGGGAGTGGTTTTACCTTTTCGAAGTTCGCGTTGCGGCGCCAGGGCTTAAAGCCATCTGGACGCAAGCCTTGATAAGGTTCGTCATCGGTGATCTGGCCAAGGGCGGTAAATTCTTGCAGCGGTTCTTTGCTGTCCATTGTTGCTTTGGCGGAGTAATAAATAATCCAATCCCCTTTTTGTTGCCGCGCTACGCCCGTTCGTTTACCGTGGCCAATCTGTATAAAACCATTTTGTACGGCCAGCGCCACGTGGTCGGCACTCACAACCCCTATCCAGTACTTTGTCATGCTTCTACTCTAGCGTTTGTTATGCAAAGATAAAAGCATGTTGCCTGATTTATCTAACTCTGTGGACGGCGCCAAAAACCTGCTTGGTTGGGAGCTCGTGCATCACACTCCCGCTGGTGATATTGGCGGGATTATTATTGAGACAGAAGCATACAGGCAGGACGACGAAGCATCGCACACCTTCCGCGGGCCAACCAAACGCACTATGCCAATGTTTGACGAGGCCGGTACGCTGTATATGTACTTTATCTATGGGATGCACTGGTGTTTGAACATTGTTACAGGCCAAGAAGGCCACGGTGAGGCGGTTTTGTTGCGTGCATTAAAGCCAACGCACGGCATTGAGTTAATGCAGCAATATCGTAAAACAACGGATATAAAACGGCTGACAAATGGGCCTGGAAGCTTGGTGCAGGCTTTGGCAATACCTCCTACTTACAGCGGGCAAAAGCTTATTCACACAAAGCTGGAACTTATCCCGCCCGCTAAACCCATTGGAGAAATTGAGTCCACAAAGCGGATCGGCATTAAAAAAGCCACAGACAAGCCATGGCGTTTTACGATTGAACTTTAAATAGATAATTCTGAGCGAAGCTTCATCCAGATCTTACCCAAACTATTTTCGCCCGTACCGTCAGACCCTAAACCCCAGAAATTGTCCCAAGGCGAGTTTTCGGCAATTATACGCTTGCCTGTTTTTTGCAGCTGCTCAACCACGTCTTCGTTTTGTGCCATTTTTGACCTGATAATTGTCTCCATTACGGCTAGCTTGTTGTCATTCCATGCTGGCTCTACTTCAGTTTTGTATTTACGGGATAGTTGAAAGCAAGCCCAAGGGCTGGGTGCTTTAAAAATCTCCTCGGCAACTGCAGGATTGGTAGTTTGAAACTTTTTGTAATGATAAGCATGCTCTGCAGTATTGAACTCTTTGCCCCAGATAGTGACTGTGTGAGCACTCCAGTTATTAAAAACATCGTATGGTGAAGAAAAGAAATAAATAGTAGTTTCGTCTTCTTTATTTAAATAATCATCTGGATGCATAGTCATATCCTTAAATCGTGGCGGAGAGGGGGGGATTTGAACCCCCGAAACCCTTGCGGGCTTACCGCCTTTCCAAGGCGGCGCACTAGGCCACTATGCGACCTCTCCATAAGTTTTTAGTGCAGGGCTCATTATATCTGAAAAAATACATCAATAATACCTTGCACAACATATTGCAAACTGCGTACACTTAATAAACCATGCCTGATGTTATTGAACTCACCAACGTATCCAAAATTTACGGCTTCGGCAATGCTACCACCGTGGCTTTGGACGAGGTTAATTTAATTGTAAAAAAAGGCGAGTTTGTGGCAATTATGGGTGCCAGCGGATCAGGCAAATCTTCCCTGTTAAACGTCATCGGTTTGCTCGACCGGCCAACCCACGGGACCTATTCCTTAAGCGGCCGAGTGGTGTCGCGCCTGCGGCCAAACCGTTTGGCTAAAGCCCGCCGTGACCACATTGGATTTATATTCCAGTCTTTTAACCTGCTCCCCCGCCTTACCGCACTTGATAACGTTGCCCTGCCGCTTGCCTACCGCGGAATGACCCAGACAAAACGGCTCAAACAAGCTGGCCGCGCATTAGAAGATGTCGGCCTTAGCGACCGCGAATATTACCTGCCAAAAAACCTTAGCGGCGGCGAAGCCCAGCGCGTGGCTATTGCCCGGGCGTTAGTCGGCAACCCAAGCCTCATTATTGCTGACGAGCCAACCGGCAACCTGGACAGTGTTAACAGCAAGATTGTCTTGGAATTATTGGCGGAGCTGCATGCCAAAGGCAGCACGATCTTGATGGTGACCCACAACCCTGAGCTTACTCGGTATGCGACCCGCGTTTTGTACATGCACGACGGCGGTATTATGTTTGACGAACAAACTAAGATTGGCGAAGTGCCACTCCGGGCCCGCAGCGGCGGCCAGGCCAAGCCAAAAACCGACGAAGAAGAGCAGCTGGAGGGCGTTTCACTATTTATGAGTACCATCCCTGCCCGGGCAGCTCCAGGGCGTAAGAAACTAACCAAAAAGCCTGGTAAAAAAGCCCGTAAAACGCCTACGAAACGAAAAACTCCCGCTAAAACTACAGGTAATAAATCATGACGATTCTAGCCGGGCGCAACGTACACATGGCGCTTAAATCCATTAAAAGCACCAAACTGCGAAGTGTGCTGACAATGCTTGGAATTATTATTGGCGTTGCCTCAGTTATTACAGCCGTTTCTTTGGGCGAAGGTGTCCGCAAACAGATAGCCGGCAGCGTCGCTACCAGCGCTAAAAATGTCCTGACCGTCCGCCCTGGCAAACTGGTAAACAGGGATAAAAACGGGAATGTTACCAGCGCCAACTACCAAGCCGCATTCGGCACGGCCGCCTTAACCAACCAAGATTTACAAGCAATTACAAAAATCCAGGATGTACAAAGCACTACCCCGCTTAGCACTATTTCCGCCCAAGCTATCACCAGAGACGGCCGGCAATATAACAGCATCGTCATTGGCACGGGCGCTGATTTTGCCAAGTTAACTGGGCAAAGGATTAGTTACGGCGGCTTTTTTAGCGATTCTGAAGCCGACCGCAACTTGGCCATAATTGGCAAAACTGTTGCGGAGCAGCTTTTCCAGGAAAACGTCCCAATTGGCCAGGTTGCCCTACTTCGCGGGCATGAGTTTATTGTTGGCGGTGTTTTTGACAGTTTTGGAGCAAATGCCTACACCGGCGGCGGCGACCTAAACACAGCCATTTTTATCCCATACAGCTCCGCCAAAGCAATTAGCGGAAACGCTACCAATATTTACCAGATTTTAGTCAAACCTAAGGCTGGAATTACAGAGAAAGCATTAAGCCATGAAGTAACCGATGCCTTAAGCGAAACGCACGGTGGCCAACAAGATTTTACGGTGTTAACGCAGGCCGAAACGGTAAAACTTACAGGCAAAACTTTGTCGATGTTAACATCATTTATTGCCGGGATTGCTGCAATTTCGCTAATTGTTGGCGGCATTGGGATTATGAACATAATGTTTGTCAGCGTCACCGAGCGCACCCGTGAAATCGGCGTTAGAAAAAGTATTGGCGCTACCAACCGCCAGATCTACAGCCAATTTTCGATTGAGGCGACCATCATTAGCTTGGTTGGAGGCATAATTGGTGTTTTGGTAGCGCTGCTTGCCAACTTCTTTATTAGAATTGGCACATCTTTAACACCGGTTGCCACTTGGCCGATTGTTGGCTTGGCGGTCGCCGCATCAACCGTAATTGGCATTATTTTTGGCACCGCACCAGCCATTAAGGCAGCCCGAAAAGACCCTATCGAGTCACTCCGCTACGAATAAACTGGTTATTCGCCACGTTCTTTTTTGCGCTGGTCTGGCGTTTCATTTGGCCGCGCATAGTCATCCTCAAGCCGCCATGTTGTACCCATTTCGGGCGTAGATACTTCTATAATATCGCAATCCGTTAAACCCTTGAGCCGGTGCTTTTGGCCTACTTTTGTTGTATAGCCCATGCCGGCTTTAAGTTCGGTCTCTATCAGCTCACCACTACTGGTTTCCCAAATTACAGATGCCCTGCCATTCATCATGAACCAGCTTTCACTTTTCTGATCATGAACTTGCAAGCTCATTCTTGCACCTGCATTAACATGCTCTATTTTGCCCATGTAGGGCGCACCTTCGCGCACCCAGTGAAGCTCATATCCCCAAGGTTTTTCTACCCTTTTTACATATGGGTCATTCGTAAAACCGCTTGGGTCAAATTGTGGTACATCGGTATCAGGCATTGGGGCTTCCTAATTCTTTCTTAAAAAGTTCAACAACATCATTATCGCCAACCTCAATTGGATTAGTTCCATTTAGAAAAGCTACATACAAACTTACGAAATCACCAAGCGCCACCGTCCACAATAAATGCTGAAGCTTGGTCGAGCCTTGCGCTTCTACATGCTCAGGGGATGGCCAACGTCCACTTAGTAGCTTTTCTGTTAGCACAAACCGTTTTTTAATACGATCATTATCAAACGAGGATAACAGATAGACAATGCCGTACGGCTTATCAACTGGATGGGATGTCCAACCCGTAAACTCGTTGTGACTAAACTCAGGGAAAGGATATTCCCAGGCGACATTTTTGGCGTTTTCGTTAAAACTAATCTTCCATTTGTGGGCAGCAGGATAAAGCAAAGGGCCACCGTACATGACTATAGATTTGCCGGCTAGCTCGTGTGCTAGCAACTTTGCCGGATTTTTATCCGTTGGCACGTCCGGCTTCCATGAATCCATAGCAGATTGCAAAAAAGATGCATTACTCTCTAGCTCTTTAGACGCATTAGGGATGGCCAATATTCCTAACTTGTCTCCCAATGTAAGCAAACCACGAAATCCATAGAAGGATCCATAGCGCGGCTTGTCTATTTTAGGCAACTCTATCAAAGGATAGCCTTTACTTTTCGCTATATCAACGAGCTTCCCGCCAGATGAAATAACAACTATAAAAGCTCCCTTTTCTTCGGCCTGAGCAAGCGAAGATAACGTTTCTTCTGTATTGCCAGAGTAACTTGATGCAATGAATAGTGTTTTGTCACTTACATAATTAGGTGCATCATAGCCGCGGACCACTTCAAACGGCAAATTATAACCCGGCCAAGCAGTGCTAAGGTACGCCCAGTGCGACGAGCCGCCCATACCCGAATGTACTACATTACTAAACTTGTTTTCGATGTCTGGAAGTTCAAAATTATGTTCAAGCTGCTGCCATTGTTTACCAGCCGTTCCTAGAGCATCATGAGTATCTTTATCATGGATATATTTGAGGTCGTCTAGCATTTTCTCTCCTGGTTTTGGTTGCTATATTTGTCGTTAACCGTTCGTCTGTCGGTGACACTTTTTCTCACAACGGTTATGCTATATACTATCCATTAAATAGCAGTTACAAACAAGGGGGTGGGCATGTTCGGACGCGACAACAATGATGATAATACCGAAGATAATACCGTACAGGTATCTGTAGTGCCGAGCACTCCGGACGCTAGCGCAATGCCTGCGCCAGCAGCTCCAGCCCCTCAAGAAGAGATAAATCTCCCGGCTCCAGCAGTCGAAGCGCCAGCTGAAGAAATGGAAAGCCTGAGCCCAGACCCAGTTGAAGAAGCGCCTGTTGAGTCCGCTCCAGCCCCAGTGCCTGTAACCCCCGTCCCAGACGAAGAGTTGTCTTCACCAGCCGCAGTTGTAAGTACCGGCAACTCAATGCAAGACCTTAGCAGCCTTCGCCAACAAGCATTGCACGAACTTTCACCGCTTATTAACCATCTTGACCAAACCCAGGACGAAAAATATGCAACCGCCAAAATGGTATATGAAGAAACCAACGACCAAGCCCTATTGACCTCTGTATATGAGTCTGCCAAAAACTTACCAGACGAAAAGGCCAAAGCCGCCGCAATTTACGACGTTATCCAAAAGATCAACGATTTTACTGCTAAAAACTAGTTCTTGCTCGTACGGCGGATAAAGAAGTTATGCAATCCGGCAAATCCTAATGCCGAGATAATAAATACTGCCAGCGTGCTGCCGGGACCGGTATTTGCTAATTTGGTTGGAGACACCACAGAAGATGGGACTGTAGGTGGAGTTGTTGCCGGCGCAGGTGTAGGCGTTGAGTTAGTAGGAGTTTTGACTGGGGCCGTCTGTGCAGGAGTACTAGAAGGGGTTGAAGGTGTTTGAGGGCTTGAATCTGGGGTATCTGTCGAGGTAGTTTTTTGCTGGGTAATTTTAGACGCGGGAGCAGTTATGGTCGCTACACCAGTCTTTTTGTTGTTTACCTTGCGGTAGACCCATCTGCCGCCGAAGAAACCGCCGATTAGAATAAGAGCCACGCATGCGATTGAGATAACGGCCAAAATCCATGCCAGCCCCATCCGTTCCTTTTTTTCGGCATTGTAATACTTATCGATTTCGGGCAGAACGGTTGGACTTGGTTTTTTGCGGTTAAAGAGGGCCATGACTTCTTAAAACTCCAATTAAGAAGTATATCATACTACAAACCTGTATTTTTTGCAACTATAATAGGTCGACGCTCTAGGTATTTTTTTTACTGTACTGAATTCCACATAATTTACAAAAAGTCTGACTCTGTGTTTCGTCTTCACTAACCTGCATCACATGCCATTCGTGTTTACCTGATTTTGTTTGAGGACACAGCATATGGCCTACATCCCCATCATGCCGCTGCCCATGCCAGACATGTCTTGGATAGCGGATTTAGATTCGGGGACGTCTACAATTAACGCGCCCATAGTCATGGCCGTTCCGGCAATTGATACGGCATTTTGTAGGGCTTCCTTAGTAACTCGAACTGGATCAATAACACCGGCAGATTTAAGATCAACAAGTTTGCTTGGATCATTTACGTTTACACCCTGCCCTGGCTTGCCCTTTTTTACCAGCGGAAGCCACTCATCAGCATTGAGGCCAGCATTGGAAAGCAAGATACGGAATGGCTGTTCAAGTGTGTTTTTAAGAATAGTTTTGCCAGCGGCAACAGAGGTGTCATCGTCGTCGGTATTTAGGCCAGAGCCAAGGTTAATTAGCGTCACGCCTCCGCCCGCTACAATTCCCTCGCTTAAAGCGGCTTTTACGGCAGCAACGGCGTCGTCTACGCGGAACTTCTTTTCTTCAATTTCTGTCTCGGTTGCACCGCCGACTTTAATAACGGCAACTTTGCCGCTTAATGCCGCCCGGCGGTTTTCTAATTGTTCGCGGTCGTAGTCCGACTTGGCCGCACTTGCCTGTCCGCTGATCTGGGTAATGCGCTTTTTAATACCGCTTGCAGTTCCAGCGCCTTCTATTATGGTCGTTTCGTCCTTGGTTACGATTACCTTACGTGCAGTCCCAAGCATGCCGAGCTCAACGTCATCAAACGATACGCCCTGCTCTTCGGATATTACCGTACCACCAGTCAAAATTGCGATGTCTTCCAGTATATCGCGGCGTCTGTCGCCAAAAGATGGAGCTTTGATGGCGATGGTGTTAAATACGCCTTTTAGGCGGTTAAGAATCAAAGTAGCAAGAGCTTCACCTTCAATATCCTCGGCAATGATCATTAGATCTTTTTTGCCTACGGCAGCCAGCTTTTCAAGAACTGGCAAAATCTCCTGGACAGAGCTAATTTTCTTGTCGGTAATTAAAATAGCCACTTTGTCATAAATTGCTTCCATGCGTGTTGAGTCCGTTACCATATAGGCGCTTAAGAATCCGCGGTCAAACGTAAAGCCTTCGACCACTTCGCTTTCTAGCGCCAAACCCTGGCCTTCTTCGACAGTTACAACGCCGTCTTTGCCAACTTTGTCGATAACATTTGCAATCAACTGGCCAATTTCCGCGTCCCCAGCGGAGATAGTAGCCACTTCGGCCACGCGGTTCTTTTTGCCGGTAATATCCTCGCTCATACCGTTCAACGCCTTAATGGCGTCGGCAGCAGCTGCTTCGAGCCCTTTTCTAAGCAGCATAGGGTTGTGCCCAGCTGCAATCAGCTTATTGGCTTCGTTTAAGATGTGATACGTCAAAACAGTTACGGTCGTGGTGCCGTCCCCTGCAACGTCGTTCATCTTGTTGGCAGCCTGTTTAATCAGCTCGGCGCCCACTTTGTATCCCAAAGTCTCTTCGTCTTCCGGCAAATCAATGGCCTTTGCCACAGTTACACCGTCGTGCGTTACTGTTGGGTTGCCGTAGCTTTTACCGATCACTACATTGCGGCCCTTTGGCCCCATAGTTGTTTTTACTGCTTCATAGAGCATCCGCGCGCCTTCTAGCACTCTGCGGCGGGCGTCATCATCATAAAATACTTTTTTTGCCATAATTTACTCCTTAAAATGGATGTTACGAAATATCAAACATACTAATAAATATCGTTCCTGCAACAGTTATTACGATACCTAAAACCAATAAAATTATATTAAGTACCGTGAACCGCTTTGTTTTGATTCGTGAAATTATTCCAAGAATAATCAGCAAAACACCCAAAAAAATGTTAGCTATCATTACTTTACCGTCGCCAAGACGTCTTCTTCTTTTACTAAAATGTACTCAACAGACCCAACCTTTACTTCGGTGGGGCTATAGGTTTTATAAATAATCCGGTCGTTAAGCTTAAGCTCCTGCACGGCTTTGCCAACAGCGACAATCTTGGCTATTTTTGGCTTTTCTTTGGCCGCTTCCGGCAAATAAAGCCCACTCATAGTTTTGCTAGCCGCAACTTCGGCAACTGCCACCACATAGTCAGCAAGTGGAGTAATGGGTACACTCATAATCAACCTCCGTTTAAGATAATTGGAGACCCTCGTAAACGCCTCCAATTTCTAGCACTCACTATATACGAGTGCCAATAACTTCGTCAAGACCCTGGCTTAAGCTGAAGCGATCAAGCCTTGGACTTTTTCGACAATGCTATCAAGCTCGGCCTGGCTGTTCCACTCGGCATTTAGGCGCAGCAAAGGCTCGGTATTGCTTGGTCGGACATTAAACCAGCCGCCAGGATAATTTACCGTCAGGCCATCGAGCCAGTCTTGTTCCCCGTCTTTAAACGCCTCAGCAATCTTTTTCTGCATCGCCATTTTGTCGGCAACTTCAAAGTTTGTCTCTGGAATCGCAAAATACAGGTTGCGGAATTCTTCTGCTAGCTCAGAAAGTGTTTTACCACTTAAGCTTGCAACATACAGTCCAATAACGGCCGCAATTAGCCCAGAATCAGCCATAAAGTTGTTCTTAAAATAATAATGCCCGCTGTGTTCGCCCGCAAAAACCGCATTGTATTTGCGCATGTCGCCTTTTATAAACGAATGCCCAACGCGTGTCCGCTGCACCTTGCCGCCGGCCGCTTCAACAGCCTTGGCAGCTGCCCGTCCACAGATGGCGTTGCACAAAATTGTGGCGCCTGGGTTATCTTTCAAAAAGTGACGTGCCAAGATGGCTGTTAATACTGTACCGCTTAAAGCTACTCCATTTTCATCAATCAACACTGCCCGATCGCCATCACCGTCAAAAGCAATACCAGCGTCTGAACCAGTGTCTTTAATGCATTTTTGGAGATCCACTAAGTTTTTAGGCTCCAACGGGTTGGCAATGTGGTTAGGAAATGTCCCATCCAGCTCAAAATAAAGCTCGGTAACTTCCCAGGGCACATATGGCTCCAGCTCAGGGAAAATCTTGCCGCCCATGCCATTGCCCGCGTCCACCGCCAGCTTAATTGGCTTGAGTTCCGCGGCGTTAATAAAGCTTAAAACATGCTGGATCCAGTCTTCAACAATGTCCTGTTCTTTTGAGCTGCCCTCTGCCTTGTCGGCAAACGTCCCCGCAATAGCCGCATCACGGATTTCGTACAGACCTGACTCTTCGCCAATTGGCTTAGCTTCTTCGCGGCAAAACTTAATACCGTTGTACTCACCTGGGTTGTGGCTGGCCGTTACCATTGCCCCACCGGCAAGGTTTAGGTGCCCAACTGCAAAATAGATCATGTCGCTAGTAACTTCACCGATATCAATAACGTCCCTGCCCTGTTTTTTAAGCCCGGCAATAACGCCAGCCGCCAGCGCCGCACTGTCTGGGCGCATATCCCGGCCCACAGCCACCGCACCATCCGTTGGCAGCCAGTCACCATACGCCCGCCCAATTATCTCAACAGATTCTGGGGTAAGGTCCGTCCCCACTTTTCCACGCACATCATAAGCTTTAAAGATTCCGGCAAAGTCAGTCATCGAACCCTCCTTGATTTACTGATAACTATTGTACCAGCTCTAAAAACCTGTATTAATCAATGTTTAAGATTTCAAGATCACTGCCATGCTACAATTTTAAGTATGAATCAAACTCCTTCTAACGACGTAACTTTAATCGGCATCCCCCTTGATCTTGGCGCTGAGTCACTTGGGGTGGACATTGGCCCAAGCGCCTTTCGCAAACGTAAAATTGTTGAGAAGTTCCAGCACGCTGGATTATCCGTGGAAGATATGGGCGACCTGCCCTGCACTGACCGTTCCCAGCTTGAACCTGGCGATCCGCTCAAGCCATATGCCGCCGAAATTGTGCGGATAAACGAACAAGCCGCGAAAATGGTTGATGAATCGATAAAGAATGGCAAAAGACCGGTAATTATTGGAGGAGACCATTCAATTAACCTCGGTGCTTTTTCGGGCGCGGCAGCAGCAGTTGGCGGCACGGACCAGATTGGCCTGATCTACTTAGACGCTCACGGCGATATGAACACGCCCGATGTCAGCATTAGCCATAACATCCACGGTATGCACGTCGCTTCCCTTATGGGCTTTGGCGGCGACGAACTTATAGACGTTTACGGCCAAGGCGCCAAACTTAAGAAAGAAAACCTCCTCCACGCCGGCGGTAGCGACTTTGACCAAGCCGAGATTGACCTGATTGCGCGCGAAAACCTAGCCTGTTTTACCATGTTCGACTTCCTCAAAGACGGCCTGGCACCCCTGATTGCCATGATCGACGACCTCCAAAAAAGAGTCCCCAACATCTGGGTCAGCCTGGACCTAGACTGCATTGATGTCACCTACGCCCCAGGTGTCGGCATCCCGAGCCGCGGCGGCTACACCTACCGCGAAATTGCCGCCATCACCGAATATATTGGCAAAAACTGTAATGTCGTTGGCATCGATGTCGTGGAATATAACCCCGTAAACGACGACGAAGGTAAAACCGCCGACCTAGGCATCGAGCTAGCCACCAAACTGCTAGGCACCAACTACAGCTGGTACACCAACTACATGGACCGAAACAGCGAAACCGGTACCTACGCCCAAACCCAGAGTTGATACAAATTCCAAAAAATCTCGCGCTTATGCTTTACATTTTTGCTTATTTGTGATATTATAGCTTCATGTCAACAATGGTAGCTCAAAGAGAGCCCTCTTCAGAAGACTTCAGAGTTATAACTGAAGGTCTAGATCTGAGTGGTGCCGAAAACCCGTTGGCGGCAGTTAACGGGCTTATTATTCCCCCTAAACACGTTTTACTACCTGCTCACGCTGGTGCAACTGAATTCAGCGTGTCTTTGAACCCTGACCTGCCCCCACAGATTGACTCTAGACATCAAATATATTTTGCCGATTTGGCCATAGGCAGTGCTCGGCCTTTTCCTGTTGCTATAAAAACATACAACCCGAATAATGGACCCCAGAATTGGCGTCGTGAAGTAGGCGCTTATGATATGGCTAAACGATCTGGTTTAAACACTTTGGAGCCTGTCATGATAGCTAATTTTGGCAGAGGTGTCCTTATGGCAACCCGTTATGATGATGAGCTCTTTGACCTGGAACGGCGTTACCGCGGTATGGCTCCTGAAGGATACGAGATTGATGTAGATCTCATGTTGTCTGCTTCTGCTTCAGCATTAGCAGCGTTACATGGCAGCGATGTAATACATGGGGATATGGCTCCACGAAATATTGCCCTCAGACGCAAAGATGCCCAGCACCCGGTAGTTACTGATCCAGAAACATTTATGTTCCCCGGTGAACTTGACGCGGACGAGCTTGCCGCAGGCAAAAGGCTTGATTTGCTACAATTAATAAAAGAATCTACGGACGCCATTTCAATCAATGGGGGTAACTCTAGAGTAATCCCTAGCCGAGAATCCGAAGCAATAAGGGACAGAGTAACAGAAAAAATTATGCCCGTTTATCAAAGCGGCATAGGTCACTCATTCCGGTCTATTGCTTCTTAAGTTCGATACTTGTGTCACCCAAGCGCTCTAAACGTTTCGGCATTGGTACCGTTCTCTCAAAATCTGTCTTTTGCGATAACAATTAGCCTCTGTTAAGCTTAAGCATAGACATAGAAAGAGGGAAAAAATAACGTTATGATGCCTAAACTGTACGACGCTATTGAACAGGCAGTAGCGAACGGCGTACCTGTTAATTTAATTGGCGACGCATTGGTGCGCCAGGGGTGGCCGCCCGAACTTGTCAGGCAGGCGCTTGAAGCCTGGCTAAAGACCTACGGCCGCCAAACCAAAACCACCGCTTTTAAGGACTGGGTTGCCCGCTACCGCAAAAAAGCCCGCGGCGCAGTTGTGCTGGTGGTGTTTATTGGTACCATCCAAGCCGGCGTTGCGCTTATGAAGCCGTGGCCGACTAAGATCTTGGCCGACTCCGCTTTTGGCAGGATCCCCGCCCCGGGTCCGCTTGCCCCTTATACGCACACCCCTACCCTGATCCTCCTTACTTCCCTTATGACGATTGGGCTGTTTATTATTGGCTCGACTTTTGACTTTTTTAGCTCGTTTTTACTCCTTAAAGTGGGCTTTTGGCTAAACCGCAGTATTAAGATTGAGTCGCTCCGGCACATTTTGCACCTGCCGCTGTTCCACCAGGAGCGGCTGGCCAAGGGCGACTATGTTTACCGGCAAAACGTCGTCACGAACAGCCTTTCGGACCTGGTACTTGGGACGACTTCCTCGATAATCGGCTCAATTTTGATGATTATCGGGGTGCTGATTATTATGCTTAAATTTAACCCAAAACTGACTCTTGTCTCTGTTGTGCTGATGCCGCTGCTGTACCTGACAATGCGTATTTTTGGGCCTAAAATGGGCAAATATTCACGGGCGCTGACAGAAGTCGCTTCTGAGACGTCATCGCGCATTAACGAGTCGATCGACAACGCCGAGACCGTCCAGGCCTATACCCTTGAGGACAAGCAGCTGGCAAACGTCGACAAGCTGTGGCAAAGAGGCTATTTTTTAACAAAAAGAAGCATGCTTTGGGGCAACCTGCTTAGTAATACCAATGGATTTTTGACTATTTTGGCGACATCGACGGTGATGTACTTTGGCGGCACCGCTGCGCTGCAGGGCAAGATGACCTTTGGGCAGCTGTTGATATTTATGACCTACATGGGCTATTTGCTTGGGCCGATCGAAAACCTGGTAAAACAGATTACCTCACGCAACCAAAAGCTGATAGATGTTAACCGAATCTACGAAGTTTTGAGCGACCATGAAGGAGTAGAGGATTTGCGCAAAGACAACCACATTCCGCCAACCATCCGCGGTATCTTGGACTTCCAGAACGTTTCTTATTCGTACAACCACCAGGTTATTTTCCAAAACTTAAACCTGCACATTAACCAAGGTGAAAAGATTGGCATCATCGGGCCGAGCGGCGCCGGCAAAAGTACTATTTTAAAGCTTATTGCCCTGTTTATTGAGCCTGCCAGCGGCCGGATTTTGATGGACGGCATCGACATCCAATCGGTGTCACTAAAAGAGTTGCGGCAGCGGATTGCCTGGGTCAGCCAGAACCCGCAGCTGTTTAGCGGCACAATTTTGGACAACCTACTAGACGGCGACCCATACCGGTCAATTTCGAACGAAGAGATCTCTAATGCCGTTTTTGTCTCAAACGTCGCAGAGTTTGCCCTTAAACTGCCCCTTGGCATAACATCACCCGCTGGCGAGAACGGCTCTAGCCTCAGCGGCGGCCAGAAGCAACGTATTGCCATTGCCCGCTCACTTATCAAGAACGCGCCAATACTTTGCTTAGACGAGCCCACAGCGGCTCTGGACGTAAAAAGCGAGAACTATATACGCGACTCACTTAGCAAAATGATCCAGGGCAAGACAACCGTCATGGTAACCCACCGTAAAGCCCTTTTGAGCCTTATGGATACAATTTATGTGCTCGACAGCGGTACGCTAAAAGACGTCAAAGAACTTGGCGGCCTGGACTACTACCTGGGCGTGCTTGAAGGAATCGACCAGGAAAAGGCCAAAAAAGACATGGAGCTAGACAAATTAAACGTCGACCGCTTGGCCATGGATAAGTTTATGACTTATTTGGCAGCCCATAAGCAAGAAGAAGCCCAGGCAAAACCCATCAATATGCCCGTCTCAACTCTTAATGTTCCGATTGTGAACGAAGACGGCGAAGTCGAGATACGGCTGCACTAAGGTGCGCTAGATTTTTAATACGGTATCTTGGATATATTTGGAGATAAGGCGCTTGGCTTCCTCGGGTGCATAGACTGCTTGGCCCCTTAAATCGCCCCTGGAAAAGAAGGCAAAGAATAATAACCCCTTGCCTGTGCTTACGCGACCGTTGGCGTTAAAAACACTGGTGCCTGCCGGCCCAATGTCTATCATCGACCCAGTTTTAATAAGAGGGTGGTGTTCCGCGCCCAAATCCAGCCATGGCGTATGGATTGACTGGGTACTGGTTATAAAGTGCTGTTTAATTTCAGGACTAATCGAAAAATCTTCAAGCAGCATACGTAACCACTTTGAAGCTTCATCCGGAGTGGTTGTGCCAACGCTTTCCATCCGGGGCTTTGATTCGTCAAACATCAGGCTCGGTTGGTTTAGCTTGGTATATTTATAGCCACTATTCTTAAAAAGCTCGTTAACCATCTGTTGGCCGCCAAGGTAGTCGATTATCATATTGGTTGTGGTGCAGTCGCTATAAACGCACGTTAGCTCAATCACGGCATGCAACGGCAAGGAGTTCCAGTCTGTCCAGTTAACAATCCCCGAGCCGTTTGAGCGCTGGCTGTCTTTAATGCTGAATACGTGGTCTAGACCAAGCTCATTTTGGCTGACTTTATTCAAGAACAGATGCATTAGGGCAGTCTTAAGCGTGCTTGAGCTTTCGTAGCTCTTATGCGGATTTTTGGAGCGGATAAGCTTGCCCGATTCGTCCGTTACTTTGTAGCCGACGTCCCAGTTATTTAAGAGCACGTCAGAGCCAGTAATTTTATTACTCTTAAGCTTTGGTTGAAGTATACTCATAGGTACTTGGACCACCTTATATTCTTGATTGGACTGGGCGTTATTACAGGATTGATTATAGCAACCCTGTGTTCGTTTATACTCCTTAAAAAACACCATTTAGAGCCAGGAAAAGTGACTGACTTTTTCCCATTTAAAGACCGGCTGACCTCTGCTAATACCGTAGTAATTGCTTTGGCTGCATACAATCTTTTGCTTGGCGCTAAAGTTCCTAGCTCTTATTTGGTTTTGTTTGCGGCTACTGTAACAACCCTTTATCTTTGCTATGTGTTTATGATGTTCGTAATGGAACGGTCGGAGCTGATTATTAAAACTTTCCTGGCAGGAATTGTGTTGCCCTGTTACGCACCGTTTCTTGCCCTGCCCTTACGCGTTTTTGTAGTTGTGTTTGGACTTTCACTGTTGTTGTTTGCGGAGAAATACCGAACTAGAAAGTACGATAAACATTATGTGTCCTGGGCAGAAAAACGAGCTAAAAGATTAAAAGCCACCTACGAGAAGCTATTCACTAACTACCCTACGGCCCTACGGCCTCTGTTGCTGAGTTTTATGGTCGTAGAGGATGTCGCACGGCCGCGCGCTGTCCGCTGGGCAGAGCGGCGTTATATATCATCCCACCCCAAGAGAGGCGTAAGCACGGGCATTATGCAGGTAAGAAGCAGGCAGCCGCTGTCCGATAAAGAAAGCGCCAAACAAGGCTTTGATATTCTTGTAAAACTTTTTGCAAAAGCGCACCTGCAAGGCCTTAAAGGCAATCTGGCGCTAGAATTTGTAGCATACGAATACAACGGAAGCCATGAATATATAAAATTCTTAAGCTACTTCCAAGAAACCTGCCGGCGTTTATTTGCGGATTAGAAATTTTTACTGAGGATTGGTATAGCCTGGCATTGGTGGAACACCAGCTGGAATTCCAGAGGAGTCACCGCTACTAAAGCTTCCGCCAGCATTTACTCCGGCGCTAAAGGTTTTAACTTGGTCTACGGTGTAGCCTGCAAATGGACCGTCTGTATAGACGACGCTTCCTGGGTCGGGTACAGCTGCAGCGGCAGGTGCGGCGCTAGCAGCAGCTTGTCCACTATCTGTACTTGGACTGCCGCCTAAGACATTCATAGCCGAAGCAAGAGCCTGGTCCATAATCTGGTCGGTTGTTGTTTGAACTCCGCCAGCAGGGTTAACAGCAAGCGCGCCGCTAACTGGTGTGGCATCAACCGAACTTTGATCAACAATGCCAACAGCCGGCGGCGTACCGCCGCTTTCATTTACTAGTTCATTATATGCCGATTCTGTAACATGGAACTTCTTGCCGTTAGTATCAACTGCATAGACAGCATTGCTGTTGCCAATAAGCTTACTGTTATCGGTTTCGGCGCCGCCTGAGCCTCTAATTAGCATGAAATTTCCAGCAATTGGTGGATTGTTAATACTCTCAACATTATGAAGCGTATTAACTTCATAGCGGAGTGGGTGTGAATTTAGGTCGGCTGCAGTTGTTAGCGGTGGATCGTACCATGTACCGCCAGCAATCATTTCGTTTTTTAGGTTGGGAGTAACATGGAACCGTTCACCGCGGTTGTTAAGCATATATACAGCTGGGTCACCGTCTGCCTGCATGAGGGTGAAGAAGTGGCTGGCAGGGGCGGAGGCGGATGGTGTTACGGCTGGAGTTGCGGCAGCACCAGCCGCGGCGGCCGTCGCCGTATCTACGGTTGTGACGGGCGGGGCAATGACGGGAGGCTTTGGATTTTTGATTTTATGGTTTTGGACAAAGCTAATTCCTTTTGAGTACAAAGCACTATCCCAGTTGCTCAGCGCGCCAGCATAGTCTGCCGTACCGCCCGCGTTTTTAGCTGCCGTAATTTGTAGGAATAACTGGTCACGGACATTTTGAACAGAGGTAGGATCCGTAATAGTCGCGGTAATTCCAGCAGCTGCTAACTGCTTATTTGCTTCATCGATTGCCGCAGCAATTTCTGGTGAAGTTGCTGGAGGCTCTACTGTAAGGGAACCGCCCGGGGTATTCCCAATTCCATCGGGGTTACTATCCGGGTTAGCTGCGGGTGTAGCAGCACCAGAACCCGACCACGTGACTTGATCGTGATCACGGTCATTTGTAGATGGTACCGGTGTCGACGTAGTGCCAGCTGGACTCCAGACGGGCTGGTCATGGTCTTTGCCGGTATCAAACCCTGCGAAAGGTGGGTGCGTTACAGTTATACCTTTGCTCTTAAGTTTAGTTACAAATTCGTTAATACTGTCTCGGAAGCCTTGCCTTTCCGCACCACTGAAATCCCCTTTAGCAGATTCCTGATAATTACTCCACAACTGGTCCATCATAACTTGCGGGGATTCATCTTGGTATGCACCAAACAGCCCATGCCAGTTAATAGAGTCCGCAACTTTAGTCGCTATTCGTCCAGGGTCTGGTTGTGTAGGTATATTACTAGTGACTCCATTACTCTGGTTTGATGGTGTAGTGCTTGCTGCGGAAGCTGGTGATCCACTAAAAACTGAATGTTCATCACGAGTTTGCGAAGCTGGAGCAAGTGTAGTTGCTGGTAATGGGATTATTGGCTTTCCACTAAACTGATCCGCCCAGGTATCTTTACTTTGTGCCAGTGCAATCAACTGTTTTTTATCGCCGGTATTGAACCCATTTATGAATCCGACCAATTGCGATACCGATGTAGCAGAGTTAACCCTTTTTATCATCGACTGCGTATAATTACTTCTCTCCTGAGGAGAGCCAAGGCCATTTGGATAGTCTTTGCCTTCTACATCGTCCGTAATTTGTGGCCCGATTTGCTGGAGCATAGAAGCTATCTCTTTTTTTACGTATGAGAGAGGGTAAAGTGCCATATTTCTATTCCTAACTTTTTAATTTTTGTTTTTATTTGCTATAAGGCAACAGTAGCAATAAGCTTATGGCTTGTCAATCTGTGAAGCTGAGAACGGTGGATAACTTTTACTTCTTTAGAACTGCTTTGATGGCTTTAATTTCGTCATAGTCACGCTTTAGGGCTAATGTTTATTGAGGGTTAGTGTAGCCTGGCATCGGAGGAGCACCAGCTGGGATGCCAGAGGAAGAGTCACCGCTGATAAAGCTACCGCCAGCGTTTACGCCGTCAGAAAAGGCTTTGACTTGGTCTACGGTATAGCCTGCAAACGGACCATCTGTATAAACAACGCTTCCGGGGTCTGGTACTGCCGAAGCGGTTGGAGCGGCGCTAGCAGAAGCCGCGGCAGCTTGCCCGCTATCGCTAAAGCTTCCTCCAGCATTAACGCCGTCTGTAAAGGCTTTAACTTGGTCTACGGTGTAGCCTGCAAACGGTCCGTCCGTATAGACGACGCTTCCTGGGTCTGGGTTGCTGGGGTCGGCTGCAACCTGTGTGGTGGTTGGCAATGTGGTTTGGTCGTTAGGGTCTGGGACAGAATATGAGCCTGATGGTGTTGGGACGGAATACGAGTCATCATATACTGGTCCTCCAGGAACTGAATATGAGTCGTCATATACTGGTCCGCCTGGGACTGAGTACGTGTCGCTGTCGTAGTCCGGAGAAGTTGGCCCAGGGACAGAGTAGGTAACGCCATAACCCGTGGCTGTAGTGGTTGCGCCAGATGCAGGCTGGCTTGAACCGCCACCCAAAACATTCATAGCCGAAGCGAGAGCCTGGTCCATAATCTGGTCGGTTGTTGTTTGAACACCGCCAGCTGGGTTAACAGCTAATGCGCCGCTAACTGGTGTTGAGTCAACTGAACTTTGATCAATAATGCCCACAGCAGGCGGTGTACCGCCGTTTTCATTTGTTAATTCGTTGAAGGCAGATTCTGTAACGTGAAATTTATTGCCATTCGTATCAACCGCATAGACTGCGTTTCCATTGCCAATTAAAGTATTGTTATCCAACGGACCGCCATTACCTCGAATAAGCATATAATTGGCCGCGATTGGCAGGTTATTTATACTTTCAACATTATGCAGCGTATTGACTTCATAGCGGAGTGGGTGTGAATTTAGGTCGGCTGCAGTTGTGGGTGTTGGGTCATACCAAGTGCCGCCAGCCTTCATTTCGTTACTTAAAGCTTCGGTTACGTGAAACCGCTCGCCGCGGTTGTTGAGCATATAGACAGCAGGGTCGCCATCCGCACGCATTAGCGTGAAGAAGTGGCTTGCAGACACTGAGCCAGGTACTGAATATGAGGTTCCTTTTGATTCGTCCATAGTTTTATCCTAATCTGTTATTTTTTAATTACTTTATAAGGCCACACTACGTTAAAAGCTTATGGCTTGTCAATCTGTCGAGCTGAGAACGGTGGATAACTATTTTTTCTTTAGAATCGCGCTTACGGAAGATACTTCATCATAGTCACGTTTTAGCACCCGCTCAGGGTCAGTGTCGTCTTGCGGACGGCTGCGGTATTCAGTAGCTTTTGGCCCGTTATATAAGATAGATTTTTCGTGGCCTTTGCCTAGCAGCAGGATCATATCGCCCTTTTGGGCGAGGCTAACCGCCTTTTCAATCGCTTCTTCACGCTTTAGAATCAAAAATAAGTCTTTACCTTTTACCTTGCCGGCTTTTTCAGCTCCGCTGGCTATTTGTTCCAGGATTTCATTGCCATCAATATCACGGTCATCTTCCTCTGTTGGAATAACAATATCGCCTAAACGGCCGGCAACTTCGCCTTGGGCGGCGCGCTTTTCGATGTCCCTGCGGCCAGCTGATCCAAACACCGTGATAATCCGGCCCTTTACCAGTGGGCGGACTTCTTTAATAACTTTTTCGAAGCTTTCGGGCGTGTGGGCGTAGTCGACAATAACGTCAAAATCCTGGCCTTCGTCAACGCGTGTCATGCGGCCTTCTACGCTGTTTAGGCTCGCTATCCCCTGCTCTATTTGCTCTTTACTGAGGCCAATTGCCCGCCCTACGGCCACGCAAGCCAAGGAGTTATAGACATTAAATGACCCTGGCAGATGGCAAGTAATGTTGAACGTTTCGCTACCAATAGTTGCTATGTAAGTTGACCCGCTTGGAGTTGGTTTAATATCTATAGCCTTAAGATCACCCTTATCCACCCCATATAAAACCGGGTTTTTTACGGCAGCCGCAAACAAAGCACCGCTTGGATCATCGGCATTAGCGATCCCAACCCGCAGGCCCTTTTTGTTGGAATTCACGTGCTTAAAAAGCATCTTTTTGGCGTCACGGTAGCGCTCAAACGTCCGGTGGTAATCCAGATGTTCGTGCCCGACGTTTGTCATAACACCAATGCTGTATGGCACGCCCCAGACACGGTGCTGAGCAAGAGCGTGAGAAGTTGTTTCAAGCACCAGCCAATCGGGGTTTTTGGCCTTAATTTGCTTTAAACGCTTGATAAGCTGGGCCGAACCCAAAGAAGTAAGACGGGTTGGATTGTCGTGCAAAACGCCGTCGCCGTAATCGATAGAAATTGTCGTCATCATAGCCACTTTGTAGCCCGCGTTCCGCAGCATGGCGCTAATAAGCGTGCACGTGCTGGTTTTGCCGTCCGTCCCTGTTACGCCGATCACTTTCATATTTTTGGCCGGAAAACCGGCGGCCGCTTCTTCGGCCATGGCCTCAAGCAAGTGCCCATATGGCTCAATATCACGGAATAACTTGGATGGAACGACCTTCTTAATGAGGCTTCTGACTGAACTCATGCTAAAGATTATACGGTAAAACGTCCAAGATGTTTACGTAAGGTAAATGGCGGCTATATCACCTTGGCTAGTTCGATTTCATCCATTATCAGGCTAAGCCGTTCCAAAATATTGCCCTCTTTTGGTGTTTGCGGAAACATTTCATCCATAACTAAAATTGGCCGCTCTTCCATAGCAAGTGCCAGTTCAACGGGTGCGTAATTAATAAACACACCGTCCGGATTGCTCGAAAGCTCTATGTCTCTTGGAATTCGCTCACCTGGCCCCACTTCGCAATCGGCATCTTTTTGCATCTGTACGCTAAAAGAAATATCACCTTCGTCTTTAGAAAAGGTAATCTCACGTACGACCCTGCCAAGAAATCTTAACTGATGAGTCTCATAAGTACGCTCATCTACTAAAAGAGGATCCCTAGGCGCATCGGTATTCGTCACAAGATAAAATACATGCACCACGCTTGGGTGTTCATTATATTCTTCAGGAGTCATCAACTTCTCTGAAGCACGTCTAAGCTGCATTTCTGCCCGCGTAAGAATAGCTTTTGCAAAGCCATTCGAAGACAATTGCTCTGGATTAGGGTTGGAGTACATATTCCCTGGCATAATTATATATAATAGCATAAGCATGACATAAACGCAATAGCACTTTAAGTTTCCACATCTGTTCTGCTATGCTTGAGGCATGATAATTTTGGGAATCGAGTCCAGCTGTGACGAAACGGCCGTCGGAATTGTACGGGATGGCAGCGAGCTTTTGGCCAACGCCGTTTTAAGCTCGATGGATCTGCATGTTATGTACGGCGGCGTCGTGCCGGAAATTGCCGCGCGCAGCCATATTGAGTCGATTATCCCTGTTTTGGAGCAGGCTTTAAAAGACTCAAAGCTGGGCTGGGATGATATTGACGGCATTGCCGTAACCTATGGCGCCGGGCTTGGCGGATCACTGCTGGTGGGCGTTATGACCGCCCGCACCCTGGCTATTACTAAAAACAAGCCTCTCTACGCCGTTAACCATGTTGAGGGCCATGTTTATGCCAACTTTTTAACCAGCACTTCCCTGTCCGGCTACATATTGCCAGCTACTAGCCCAGTATTCCCTTGTTTAAGCCTGATAGTATCTGGCGGGCACAGCCAGCTGGTTCTTTTTCGTGACCACTTTGACTACACCCTTCTTGGCCAAACGCAAGACGATGCCGTTGGCGAGGCATTTGATAAAGTCGCAAAAATTCTCGGACTCCCCTACCCTGGCGGCCCATCGGTAGAGAAAAAAGCGCGCGAAGGAAACCCCCATGCATTTACATTGCCAAAGGCCAAGATGCCAAATAAGTATGACTTTAGCTTCTCTGGACCCAAAACCGCCGTTTTAAGGCATGCTCAAGCCGCAGTTGGCAAAGACTTCACCTTCCCTTCATACAGACTGCCAGAGGCCTTAAATGAGGCCCAGAAGGCCGACATTGCCGCCGTATTCCAGCGCGTAGCCCTGGAAACTGTAGTTGATAAGACGATCCAAGCGTTTGAAGAATTCTCCCCTGCTTCGGTGGTGATAGCTGGCGGCGTTGCTGCCAGCCCCGAGCTTCGTAAACAGCTTAAAGAGCGACTTCCGATTGAAATTACTTACCAGGACCCCAAACTCTGCACCGATAATGGCGCCATGATCGCCACCCTCGGTTGCTTTAAAGCCATGCACGACCAGCCAACTGCCGACCCCTACTCTCTCGACATCCAACCTAACTTGTCGATGTAGGTTCTCTTCTATTATCAATAAATTCTGCGGTGCTTACACCTACTACACCTAAGCCAACCGCTAAGCCCGCTTCAACGAAATCAAATTCGCCATGGAGAGCTCGTCTAGCTAGGTCAAACCCTATAGCCACCTCTGCTAAAATCATTACAGCCATTACTGCATTTCCCCTGACTTTAAAATCCCTTAGTCTCAGCAAGTCATTATCCATAGGGTTCCCCGGCACAAGATCAATAAGAGCCATGTCTGGTGGGTTCAAATCCCTCATTTCTGGCGTTGTCATAGTCATCATTACATAATAGCATTATTCTTATGCTTTGTCAATCTTGCATGCCGTGAAAGTTAGGCTTATGCTTAGTATGAAAACAAAAAGTTTAGGGCCGTTAACAGCGGTAGTACATCAAACAAAACGTCTTTCTTCGGTAGGGATCTCGGAGAAGAGTGGTGGTAAATTCGGTAATAAATACAACAACCGGTTTCACGTGAAGGTGATTGCGGCCTAGTATTTTTTTGTTTCATGTGAAAAATCTCTTTAAGATAGCAGGGCAGATAGAAACCTAATTTACCCCTGTTAACTGTTAATAACATCCTGTATACTGGCCTTATGAATTTGTCGAAGACCTACGAGCCGGGAGAATACGAGTCAGATATCTATGACTTGTGGGAAAAGAGCGGGGCGTTTACACCTAAAAACAGGGGTAGCGACAAGACCTATAGCATTGTTATGCCGCCGCCCAACGCCAACGCAAACATGCACATTGGCTACGAATTTACCGCCGTTTTAGAAGACATCCCAGTCCGTTACCACCGTATGAAGGGCGAAGCCGCATTACTTTTGCCAGGGGCGGACCATGCCGGCTTTGAAACCCAGGCGGTATACGAAAAACACCTTGCCAAAGAAGGCAAAAGCCGCTTTGATTTTAGCCGGGAAGAGCTTTATAAGGACATTTGGGATTTTGTTGCCCTTAACAGAGACAATTTTGAAGCCCAGCTGCGCACAATGGGCGCATCTGTCGACTGGTCAAGATTCACCTTTACGCTTGATAAAAAGATAGTCGACAGGGCCTATAAAACCTTCAAAAAAATGTGGGACGAAAAGCTTATTTACAGGGGTGAACGGCTGGTTAACTACTGCACATTCCACCGCACCGGCTTTGCCGACATTGAGGTTGAATATAGCGACGCAGTGTCCCCGCTGTATTACATAAAATACGGTCCTTTTGAGCTGGCCACTACCCGCCCAGAAACCAAGTTTGGCGACACCGCCGTGGCCGTTCATCCGGATGACAAACGCTACAGCAAATGGGTAGGCAAGACCGTTACAGTTGAGGGAGTAAACGGGCCGTTTGACGTTATGGTAATTGCCGATGAAATGGTTGATATGGAGTTTGGAACAGGGGTAGTGAAGATTACTCCAGCCCATTCTTTTGATGACTGGGAGGTCGCAAAGCGCCACAATTTGCCTGTTGTTAGGGTTATCGAACACGACGGCACCATGAACGAAAAAGCAGGGAAGTACCGCGGCATGACGGTCATGGAAGCACGCTTGGCCGTTGCCGAAGCCATGAAAGAAAAAGGCCTGCTTATTAAGGTCGACGAAAACTACCATAACAGAGTAGGGAAGTGCTATAAGTGCGGCACGGTCATCGAGCCAATGCTAATGCAGCAGTGGTTTGTCGACATGCAGCCGTTGGCCAAAAGGGCCATAGCAGCGCTCCAAGCTAAAAAGATTAATTTCTACCCTGACAGCAAGCGCACCCAGCTGATTACCTATCTAGAAGGCCTAAAAGACTGGAACATTAGCCGCCAGATTGCCTGGGGCATCCCAATCCCCGCTTTCCAGAACGTTGACGACAGCGACGATTGGATTTTTGAGACCAATACAGACCAAGAAATCATTGAAAAAAACGGCAAAACCTACCACCGGGATCCAGATGTGTTTGACACCTGGTTTAGCAGCTCCAGCTGGCCGTACGCCACTCTCAATTACCCGAGTGAAGACTTTGATAAGTTCTACCCCTTAAGCCTAATGGAAACGGGCGGCGACATCTTATACCCCTGGGTTTCACGCATGATTATGCTTGGCCTATACGTCACCGACGACATCCCATTTAAAGAAGTCTATATCCATGGCTATATCCGAGCCGAAGACGGCACCAAAATGAGCAAGTCAATTGGCAACACCGTTGATAACGGCGCCCTGCTAAAAGAATTTGGTTCAGACGCCGTACGCATGGGTATTATTGCCGGCCGGTCACCTGGCGAAAGCGCGTCATTCGCCCCAGGCAAAATCCAGGCAGCACGCAACTTTTGTAACAAACTTTGGAACGTTGCCCGCTATATTGAAGACGTCATTGGCGACGATTTTGAAGCCCGCAAAACGCCTGAGGTCCTTTCAATCGCCGACCACTGGATGTTGACTAAGTTACAACAATTAACAGAGAGGGTTACGTCCGATTTAGACAACTACCGATTTTCTGAAGCCTACGATTCGCTCTACCACACTGTGTGGGACGACTTTGCCGACTGGTACTTGGAAGCTAGCAAAGCCACGCCAAATCCGGGCCTGCTGGCTTATTTCTTGGAAAACTTGCTGAAGCTAGCCCATCCTTTCGCGCCCTTTGTTACTGAAACCATTTGGCAGACGCTCAAGTGGGAAGGCGATAGCTTGCTAATTACCTCTTCCTGGCCAGAAATTAGCCTGGCTGCTGACCCGAAAAAGGCCAGAGACTTCGAAACTATACAAACAATGGTTGTTGAATGCCGCACCATTATTGCCAACATTGGCCTCAGCAAGCCTATATTGGGCTACAAGGGCTCGGAATTCCTCGAAATGCATGCTGGGCTGATTATGCGTCTGGCGCGGCTTGGAAGCGTCGAAAAGGGCTTAGAAGCCAATGGATTACGCCTAACGAGAGCGCCTTTTGAAGCCTGGATTATTGTCGACGCGAATACCGCCCAAAAATACTTGAGCAAGCTTGAAGAAAAACAATCGGCCGAAGCTGTGAGCGTTGAGCGTCTAAAGGGCCGCCTGAGCAACAAGGCTTACGTTGAAAGCGCGCCCGAAAAGCTGGTAGCTGAAACCCGCGCCCAGTTGGAAGAGTCCGAAGCCAAGCTGCATCAAATTACCACCGAAATCGACTCGTTCAATCTGTAAAATTGACTGGTAGCGTAAAATAGAACTATGAGTGAAAAGACAGCTGAACGTAAAAAACAATCACCCGGCGAGCAAATTCTTAAAATCGGCACGAGTGTTTTGGCCCTAGCGTTTGGACTTAGATTTCTTGGCAATATCTTTCACGGACCTAAGCACTAGCCTGGGCTCTAAATAGGGTCGAGAGCGTTTTTGACCCGGTCGGCCGATTCTTCCGGCCTAAAATCATCAAACCACATCACGTGCCACCCCAGTTTTTCGGCAGCCATTAGGTTGGTGCGGCTGTCGTCGACAAACAAAATTTCTTCCGGCGGGACGTTGGCCCGCTCTTGGGCAATATCATAAATCTTGCGCTCGGGCTTGATGGCGCCAACGGCAGAAGAATCCACTATAACGTCGTAGCTCAGGACAGGGAGGAGGCCGGTTGCGACCATGGCATCGATGAACCCAGGCATAATGTTGCTAAGCAATCCAATCCGGTAATGCTGGGCAGCCCAGGTTACAACATCGTGCATTTCGTGGATGGCATCAACAGAGGCCATGTAGTATTTTTGCCAGTCAATCGTGTCCACGCCAAGCTGCTCGGCAAGCAAGGCGTTAAACTCGTCCAGGCCAATCTCGCCTCGGCAAATTGCGTCATTATGGTGCCAAAAAGCGCTCTCGATTGCATCGGCCGGCGCTTGGGTGTCGCGCGCCATTTCGGTAAACGCCCGGTGAAAGAAGCGCACCAAACAACCGTTGATGTCGAAGTAAACAAAGCTCACACCGGTCCGGCTGCGACCCTTTTGTGAGTGGGCTGCGCCGTGTGTGTTACCCATCATGCCATCCAGAGATAGCCCCAGTACCTCTGATAAACGCTGCACGGTAAAGACTGACGGCGACTTAATGGCCCCGCGCTCAATCTTGGCCAAAGTGGAATAAGAAATGTCCGCTTTTTGACATAGTTCTTGCTGTGTCAGACCCGCGGCAACACGCGCGGCCTGCAGATGCCTACCCAAACTCTGCTCATCCATATGGGATTATAATACCAGCCAAGACGGCAAATAGCGACCAGAAGTAGTATTAAATGGCTACTTTTTGGTTAAACTGGCTGTTTTAGGCTGATTTTGGGATCAAACCAAGTAACAAGAGCACAACACCAAAAATAACTGCCACCGAGATGCCGGCCACAATTAATGAACTTTTGGTATTGTTGCCGGTTGTACGCTGTACCTTACTAAAAATCCACGCTCCTGCGCCAAGTGCGACTAAAAATGCGATTACACCATTTCCCATCCTAAAACCTCAAACTTTCTGCTAATTTTGCTAATGCCTCGTGATCCGGCTCGGCCTCCATGTTGGGGTGGGCGTTGAATTCTGCCGGGTTGTTGGAAGGTATAAGCACAACGTGCGCGTGATTATTGACGTCAAACCCCTCGATCCGTACGGCAATACGCTGTTTTTCGGGGAAGCTTTCCCGCAAATGCTGGCCAACTTTTTGTACGGTGGACATAAGAGCAGCGTAGTCTTCAGCCGGTAAATCCCACACAAAGTTTACCTGCAGCTTTGAAACCACCACGACTTGGCCCGGCTGAACAGGGCGGATGTCCAAAAATGCCAAGGTCTTTTCGTCCTCATAGATCTTGTGCGAAGGGATTTCGCCCTTAATAATTTTGCTAAATACGCTGTCTTCCATAATACCTATCAGTATAGCAGTAGACGCTTTGGGGTTTAGGATTTCTAACGTACAATTATGCTTATGAATGTTTTGAGAAAAATGCTCCTAGGGTTCTTAGGAGGATTGCTGGGTACGGTTTTGATTGGGTTCGCTTGGACCAATATTAGCGCCTCGACTATACGCAACCGGCAGGCGGTAACTGGGTGGCTGGATAGGAGTAATTTTTACTCGCAAGCGGCTGATATTGCGCTTGAAAATATAGAGAAAACTACCGTAAAAGACGGGGGTGAGGGACTGCCTTTTTCTGACCCTAATGTAAAGGCGGTGGTTAAAAACGCACTCTCGAGTGATTTTGTTAAAAACTCGGTAGATTCATTTATTGGTAGCATCTACCAGTGGCTGGGCAGCTCGGACCAAGATCTTATGTTTAAGCTGGACCTTAACCCTATCAAAACCCAGATAGTGGACGGTTTAACCGCTTACGCCAAAACCCGTTCCGCCGGCCTGCCTAAGTGCGGGGCAGTGGATGGCAACAGTCCGGTCGACCCATTGGCCGCTACTTGTTTACCTGCTGGCGTAAGCGCCGACAAAGTAGCTTCGATGGCACATGACTACGTTGCGGGGCAGAAACTCTTTAAAACACCGGTTGTGCTTGGTAGTGACATTATGGTTTCTCAAAGCGGAAAGAAAATACCGATTACGAGCGACAGTAAACTGGTCGCGGCCCGAAAAGCTTATAAGCTCGGTGGCTTTTTGCCAATAGGGCTTGGCATTACGACGCTTTTATTATCCCTCGCCATTATTTTCTTGAGTAAAAAACGCTTGCAAGGAATGCACCGGGTTGGAAATATCTTCCTCACTATTGGGTTTGGGCTGCTCATTATCTATGCCGGGTTACGCTACTTCTTTAACTGGGGTACAAAACGGCTCGCAAGCTTGCCGGGAGGGCTTGATTCACATCAAAAGCTTGGCGTTGATCTTGTGCGGGTAATCTTGACGGACGTCGAGCGGTATCTGCTTATCTTTACCGTTGCATATATTGTGGTTGGCGTCATCGTAAAAGTCGTTGCAGTATTAATTAAACGCCATCACCGGCACAAAGACATCCCAGTTGTTCATGAGGCTCCTATGAGTAATAATGTACCACCCGCAAGAGACCTGACCCCTGCTGAACCACGCCCATTAGTCCCAAGCGCTCCGCCAGTGCCGCAGCAACAACGCCCACCACGGCCGCCGCGGCCGCCGCGCAAGATCCAGCTTTAACCAAAAACACTCTGTTTTGAAGCAGAGCGTTTTTGTTTGGCGGAAGGGGAGAGATTCGAACTCTCGAAGGCTTGCGCCTTACCGCTTTTCGAGAGCGGCGCACTAGACCGGACTATGCGACCCTTCCTTGGGACAGAGGCAATTATACCTTACGATTAACCATTAGGACTAGCCTTTACTAGAGAAAGATGCTAAAATTACCTCTGTTTTGTACCCGTAGCTCAGCTGGATAGAGCGCCAGTTTGCGGTACTGGAGGTCGTAGGTTCAAATCCTGTCGGGTACACCAAGAAAAAAGTCCCACCTTTCGGTGGGACTTTTTTCTTGGTTTGTTTCTGGCTGGATTCGAACACTGTCGACCTCCAGCTGGAGGTCGTAGGCATGAATAGCCGCCGGCTATTCATGTTTTCCTTAATAGCGCAGCGGTACCCTAAAACTTGCTTGCAAGGTTTTAGGAATATATATCATGCAAATCCTGTCAAAAATTTAGAAACGGACGCGGCGGCTGAAGTTTTCGATGACGTCGTTTTTATGCTCTTCAAACGGGAGATAGTCGGCCAGGGTTTTGATGATTTTTTCTTCGTCGTCAGGAGAGTAATGCACGGTTATTGGGGGCAAAAACCGCTTGAGCGGCAAGAGGGTAACGTGGCTGAATGCACCATCTTCGGCTACCGAAAAGGTCTTGAAGACATTATAGGGATAAAATCGGCTACCAAGGTGGATACCTGACCTGTCCAAGGCATACTCCATTACTTGTGGCTGACGGGCCGCAAAGACTCCGACGACAATGCCTAAGATGGCGATGACTACAGTGGAGACAACATCACGCGTTAAAAAGTAGACGATAACACCTACGGAAGCTGTTGCCCCGGCGAGCATAAGATACCAGCCAGCGTTCTTGGGGTGGCCGACATACTCCGAAGCACTCCAGGTAACAGCATCTTCTGGTGATGTAGTCATGGATACGCCCGGCAACGTGGCCGATGAGGAAGTTTGAGACGCTAAAGGGGAAGACTGCTGAGGCCCTTGCTTAAAAACCCAGCCTGCATCTGGCTGCGCCTGTTGCTCCTGATTACCCTCTTCTTGCATACGCTTATTGTAGCATTTTTCAAAAAGAAAATTATAAAGAGCGGAAGAGGAGGGATTCGACCTTTGTACCAAACTAAAATAGCCATACTTTGCAGCATGGCTATTTTAGATTGGCGGAAGAGGAGGGATTCGAACCCTCGGACCCTCTCAGGTCTCCGGTTTTCAAGACCGGTGCACTCGACCACTATGCGACCCTTCCGTATATGATTGTAAACATCCTCCGTGGCTAACCTTTTAAAAAGGTTGGCGACGAAGGATGGCGGAGGAGGAGAGATTCGAACTCTCGCGGGAGATTTCTCCCCCCTAACGATTTAGCAAACCGTCCCCTTGAGCCACTTGGGTACCCCTCCGTATTAAACATTGCGTAACAGATTGAAATTATACCAGCTTATCTCTGTTAATGGAAGTATTTACTAAGCCTGGGCAAAGACAACGGCCGAAACTGACTTTGCGCCTGCTCGCCGGAGGGTTAGGGCAGCGGCTTCAAGGGTCGAACCAGTTGTTAATACATCGTCGACCAAAAGCACTTGCATACCTTCAATCGCATGATTAGAAACGGCACGAAAGGCATTTTTCATCTGTTGCTGACGGGTTTTAGCGCTTGCACCGACCTGGCGTTGCTGGCCCAGCCTATTCAAAGCATGAATATGGGGGAGGCTAGTTAAATACGAAAGCTCGCGGGCAATTAGGGCCGACTGGTCAAAACCGCGCTGGCGGACGTGTGTAGTGGCTGCGGGAATATGTACAATGATCGTATCGGGTGCAAGTAAGGGAAGGGTTGTTTGTATTTCTTTAGCTATTTTATGAGCGGCGTCCTTGGCAAAGCTAAATTTAAGCTCGTGCACCAATTGTTTCGCCGTTTCGTTATATTGCGTGCGTACCCATACGTGTTTGAGTACAGAATAATGGCGGCAAACAGGGCAGGTGGAACAATTAAGTGACTGCCTAAAACACCTGTAGCACCGCCCAGGCACGGGTTCTAGTTTTTTAACAGTACAGTCTGAACAGAGAAGGGCACCTTCTTGGCCGCAATTAATACAGTCGTGAGGGGCTAAAAGGCTGAAAAAGTGTTCGATTAAACGCACTAATTACTCCTGTTGTTTTTATTATGTTGTAAATAAGTACTCAAAAGCGTTGCACCCCGTAACAACTATAGCTATACTAGGAGCAAGATAAAAAATCAATCTTTTTGTCTATTTTAAGCTATGAGGGGAGAATAAGATGGCACGACGGAATCAGGATGACGACCTCTTGATGGAGGATGAGCTAACAGCCGCCTTCTTAGGTGATGATGATACTTCTATGGCGCCTTCGAATGCTCCGATGGCAGACGACGGCCAAGCCGACGCGCCGACTGCATCAGATTGGGACGACGAAGAACCAGTACCAGGCCAGTTGGCGGTTGATGTTTATGAAACCAAAGACAAGCTGGTTGTTAAAGCCCGCACAGCAGGGGTCAACAAGAACGAACTAGATGTTAGTATCTCGGACAATACGCTCAGTATTCACGGCACATTAAGCGCCGGAACTGAAGACGACGTCGAGAATTATTTTGTCCAAGAATGTTACTGGGGCGAATTTAGCCGCAGCATTGCATTGCCTGTTCCTGTTAAGGAAGAAGAGATTGAAGCGATGTTGAAGGACGGCGTACTTACTATTTCTTTTGCTAAGGTTAAGCAAGATACTGTCAAGAAGATTCAAATCCAGTAGTCCTAAACTCGTAGGATGCGCCCCTTGGGCGAAAACCTGCGTCATAAAAAAGAGCAGTGCCTTATGCACAGCTCTTTTTTAGTGCTCGGCTTTCATCCCAAGCTGCACTATCCTAACGAGTCTAGGACCCACACTAAAGTGAAATCATAATAATATTTAACCGCTTGGCCAAACTGACTCAGCCTGACATAACCCAAACGAACCACTAGGTCGTAAAATAATTTGATTCTGGGTGTAATAGGCCAAAATCGTAATTGGGAGTCGAAGTATTTAAAAAGGCTTCCGGGAGGGAAGCCTTTTTAAATTTGAACGCGTCAGTTGCTACTGGGCGATTTTTGTTAACACGAATCTGACGATGAACTGGGCAAGGGCAACGATCACGATACCGATGATTGCATAGAGTATGGTGTTTTTGGCGTTGCCGACGTTGCCTGAGTCACCGCCGGAGGTGATGTACTTAAGGCCGCCAAAGATGATCATGATGACCGACACGATGCCCACAACGAGCGAAAACAGGTTAATGACGCTGTGTAAGATGTCGTTAATACGCTGCTGTGCCTCGGCATCGGTAATGCCGCCGCTATTACAGTCGGTATTTACGTTTAGGTTGGCACCAGCACAAAGGTTCTGTTGGATACCTTCTGCTGCGTACGCACCGCCCGCAAAGGCAAGCGGCATAGCTGCAGCGAGGACGATAGAAATGCTAAGCAAGATTTTTTTTAACATAGCTGTTACAGTCTCCTAGACTATACTTTTGTTTTATTGAGTACGAAGCGGACAATTATCTGGGCAAGAGCAACGATAACAAGGCCAATGACAGCGTAGAGAATAGTATTCTTGGCCGTACCAACATTGCCATCATTACCACCAGAGGTAATGTAGCGGAAACCTGCAACGATGATCATTAGAACAGCAACGATACCTACTACAAGAGAGAAGATGTTGATGATGTTAGAGATAAGGCCATTGGCGCTGCTTGCACCTGTAGCATCTACATTATTACAGTTAGCGGCGTTGGGGTCAGTGCTTAGGTCAACACCACCGCAAAGGTTTCCTCGGATATCAGTAGGTGGCGTACAGTCAGCAGGACTATGTGGCACGATTACAGCACCGGTTGCTGGGTCAGTGGCGCATGCAGCAGCGGCATGCGCTGTAACGGGCACGAGTACTGGAACCGCGAACAAAGCGATGCTTGCGACTAGAATTATTGAATCTTTGATTTTTTTAAACATTGTGAATATTTCCTTGTTTTAACTTACGTTTATTTATAGCACAGTTCAGAGGTCGTATACAAGCCTTTCGGCAGCTGAGGGATGTTGCCAGAGCGCTATTAAGACTGACCCCTTGCAAATACGCTTATTAGCTCGGGGTTTGCGATGGAGGAGTGACGGGAGCAGATACGGGAGTCACTGGGTTATTTGTACCTGATGTCTTATTAATAGTGAACCGTACAATTACTTGAGCCATGGCAACAATCACCAAGCCGACAACCGCGTAGAGAATGGTATTTTTGGCGCTGCCAACTTTTGTACTATCACCCCCGGAGGTGATGTATTTGAAGCCGCCGACAATTACCATAATGACCGAAAGAACGCCAACAACCCAGGAAAGAATTGTTACAACCGCATGCACCGTACCGCCCACAGAAGGAGAGCTTGCATCTTCAACACAGCCGCCAGTGGAGCTTACTAGTCCAATGCCTTGGCAGACCGAATCCTGAGCCGCATCCGCGGAAACATAGCTTACAGCAAGGGCAGGGATAATCGCTAGGCTAAGGCCTGCGATAATATATTTTAGTTTTTTTAACATATTTTTAGTCTCCTAAAGTTTATTAACGACAAAAACAATTATTCCACGGGAAAGCAAAAATACGACAATGCCAATAATAGCGTACAGAATGGTGTTTTTTGCTGTTGCGATATTGTTGCTATCACCGTTGGATATGACGTACCGCAGCCCGCCAACTAGCACCATAACAACAGAGGCTACACCAATAATAAACGAGAATATGTTAATAGCTTTAAATATAACTCCGTCCTTGCCGGAAACAGGATTTTTAGTAGGATCTGTTTTACAGGTAGATGCAGTAGCAGCTCCGAGAAGGCATGCTTGCGCAAAAGGCGCTACGCTACACGTCCCATCTGTTTCGGGAGAATTGCCACTTGGGCACACGCACTTATTGTCTGCGCCGAGCGTAGCACCGCCCGCGCAAGGGCATTGCCCGCTTGCATCAAAGGACGATCCGTCTGCGCAATCCGCAGCATAAACAGTTCGGGCACTTATTAGAGGCATCGATACAGCCAGGCCAAACAGCATGATAGTGATAGCAACAAATAACCGGCGCATTTAAACCCGTCCAATCACAAACGTTACTATACTAAAGGCTATCATGGTTATGACCAGCCCAATGGATGCATACAAAATCGCGTCGCGAGCTTTAGCGATATCCTGCGGGTTGCCGCGTGAAATAACCATTCTAAAAGCCGATATAACAATAATTAGCAGGGCAACTGCCGCTGCAATTCCTAAGAAAGTTTGAATACCCTTCTGAAGGGTAGGGTTGGTTAGCTGTGTCCTCGGCAGGCCAAGCGGCTCTTTAGAGCCTGTCGTTGGGTCAAGTGATATAGTTGCTAAAACTCGGTGCATAAGGGTTTGCATATAAATCATTTCGTACTCAGGGTATTTGCAATAAATGATACGGCGGCGGCGGCGATAATACTAATGACCATGCCAATAAGTGCGTTAGTTATGGTTTGGCGGCTTTGCTTGGTTTTATCTGGCTCGCCCTGAGAGGTAATGTATCTAAAACCACCGTAAATTACGAAGAAGAAGCCTGCGAGCCCGCCTATCCGAAGCATTATCTCGAGAACCGCCAGCCCTACGAGTGGGATCACTTTTGCTAAGTCTAGATCCGTCGATCCTTCCTTTGCTGGACCTATAACCGCACACTTATCGACAACTGTTATCCCGTCTGGCGCAAACTCTTTGCCGACCTCAAGATATTCATACCAGGTAGGCAGCCCTAAAAGGAAACTGGATTTGTCGCATAACGGATCAACAGCGGCACTAGCATGCATAGGTAGTGACGACGCTCCGACTAGAAGCATGAAAAAAGATATGACCCCCGTTGCCGCAAACTTTTTAATAAGAATCACAGAACGCCTCCAGGTATAATGTACTGCAAGAATGCATAGGTGAAGATAAAGGCTATGAGCGAGAATACTCCATTATAAATTTTCTTTTTAGCGGCCTGCACCTTAGCGGGGTCGCCGCCAGATGTGGAGTATTCAATACCACCCCAAATGATTACGCCCGTTACCACAATCCCAACAACCGCAGAAAGTATATTAATAAAAAACGCTAAATACTTTACAATACCGCAATTATCCCGGTTAATGGCCGCGCCAGTACAGTCGTTGGTCTTAGCGTTTGGCTCAGAGATTGAAACGTTGGATGCGGGGTCGGTATCACTAGAAACGACTGGTCCACCGTTGGCGGCATAAGCATCACCATGACTAACATCAGTCCCAGAACTACTAATACATTTCATGGTTGCTTCCGTGTAGGTGCAAGCCGATCGTCCTGGACGAGTAGGGCAGTTAGTTTTATACGCGGCAGGCTCGGGACCGGCCGGGCCACCAGGACAACGTATCGGTAGGGTTGGATCGCCTACAGGATATGTGCCATCCGAACAAGCGGTTCCAGGAGCCGCAGCTGATCCATCAGGACAAGTAGCAGCCGCATAAGCAAAAGAAGGTGTAATAAGTAACCATAAAACTACGGCCATTCCTATAATTATTTTGATTTTGGTTATTTTTTGTATCTGTTTATATAACATACTGTAAGCATTTTACTTCATGAATAGAAAAAGTGTCAAAGTTAGATGCAAGGTAGCATAAGCTTTATTTTGGCTATAGTGCATCTGACTGCTAAAATATAGGGAATGAACCCTGAAGCACAGTATGGTGGTGTTCGAACGCCCAGAAGAGGCTTGTCTCGCAAAGCTTTGCTTATAATAGGAGCGTTTGTAGCTTTATTATTCATTTTGCTGCTAGCCTTTAGCGTAAAAAGTAGCGGGACGCCCCAGCAACAAGTAGCCAAAAAGTTTACTGGCAGCTTTATAAAAGACCAGAAGCCCGATGCGGCCTATGCGCTAACTACCACTTCTTTTCAGAAAAATACCCCACTCAGTACGTTTAAAAATGAATCGGCACGGCTTCACGCCTTAATAGGAACGGGTAAGTTTATCTACAAATCACAAGAAACTAAATTTGGGGTTCAAATAATCCACCTAGAGGATAAGGCCGTAAATCCAAGCTATGTAATGACCGTCTACGTAATAGAGAGTAATAAGAAATCACTAGTGAGCTACTATGAAATTACGCAATAGCATTAAGACACGAACAAGAAGCTTGCGGAAGGGAAGTTCTATTCTCTGGACTATCGCAGCCTTATCTTTTGTTATGCTTATCTCTTACCAAAAAGTCTTTGCAACACCGCTTACCCTAGACAGCAACGGCAAGATAATTGCAGGCAGCTGCGACTTATTGATAGTCAACCCAGCTGTCAGCGGCCTCTCTGACGCCGCAATTGATCTAGCAACTATCCTTAATAATGGAGGGTCTCGTAACGGAGGAGCGACTAGAGTGGCAACCTCAAATACCCTTTACGGGAGTATCTATATTGCCCACGCTGACGCGTCAAGCGCTGATTATCTCAAAGTTTCTGATATAAAAAAGGTTTTGATAGCGCAAGGCATTACAAACCTTGTTCAAATAAATGTAGGTGGCGGTGGGTGCGGCAGCAGGAGCGGACAGGCGTTCCCGCCGGGTGACTATATCAGGAATGGGCAAGGAACTTCAGATTGGAGGTTTATAAGCGATGACCGTGGCAGCAGGGCTGATCACGGATCGGTAACCGTTAATGCGGCTGGCGCAATTGCCGACATGGTAATTGCCAAACCAGGACACAACAGCGGTACGACAGCCACCGGCGACGGTAATATCACACCCAAGCCACAGACTATATCGGGTGGGGACAAGGTCAAAGCATTACGCGATATCTTAAAGCTCACCGTAATCAGCAGCGGTGGAAGCCCTGGGGCTCCGAGCCCTACGCCTCCGGCCGCCGACAATGTTACGAGCCTCAGTGCTTTTACCTTTAAGTTCTACTCAAGAAGCCAAATTGACTTAAAGATAACAGGCACCCTTACCGTTAACGGCTCGACCGTGCCTTTTGATATTACGCGCCATCTTTTTGATAATTACACCGATGATACCGACAACCAATTTACCGATACGACAGGATCGTGTAGTTCTTCGCTAAGTATAGAGGGTGCTATTAATAGCTCCACAGAAAGTAGTATCTATAAAATTATCGAGAATAGGGACAGGAAATTTGAAATTAAGATTCCAACCAGCGCTTTATCGCTTCCGAGCGCAAGCAGTACGTGTATTACGCTCATATCTGGGCTTACTGATGATACGAAATCCTCAGGGGCATTATCAAGTTTGGCGGCACTACCAGCCATTCCGGGTATTCCGCTTTGGGGGCTGAATTACGAAGATGTACTAAATGAAGAGTATATAAATAGCGCGGGCAACGATACGAGTTATCACCGGGCTGCTTTTAGCTTTTACTACACTGCCGATGGCGGCATTAACGAGGTTAAAGGTTCACACTTTGGCATTGGGAAACTCGCTAAAATTACGGGTACTACGCTCCAAAAAACAGGCGGAGACGTATTGGAAGGGAGCGCGGCTGTTGTCTTCGGCAATAAATCTGATGCCTGTAATAATGATGTGGTTTACGCATACGAATCCTCCGCCATTCCGAATATCTTGTATAAATACAACGCGTCACCAAAAGGTTCTTGTACATATGTTGAAGAGGTGAGGGATAACGGAACTAGTACTATTATCCTTGCCTTTGATGATGATACGGCGACTAACCCTGGGGGCAATGTGGATCCAAATAATCCAGCCAATCAGCTACCAGGGAATGGCGATATAGGCGGCGGGGCAAGTTCATGCGAATCACTTAACGGCTTTATAGGTTGGATAGCTTGTCCGGTTATCGACTCAATCTCTAAAGGCTTGAAAGCGGTTGACGACTTGATCCAAAACCAGCTGGCTTCAGACATAGTGAGCGGCAATGCAAGTAATTGTAAGGATAATACAACGGGTTGCACAAGTGGCACCTCGGAAAGCACGCGCCAGCTAAAAGTAACCTGGGTTCGCATGCGTGACCTGGCTTATTTAATTTTGATACCCATCATGCTCGTAATGGTTATTGGCACCGCAATCAACGTTGGGCCATTTGATGCATATACCGTTAAAAAGGCTTTGCCACGCATGGTAGTTGGCGTCATCTTTATCGCGCTGTCATGGTATTTATGCTTGTTTGTCATTAACTTAACAAACGTCGTCGGAGGAGGAGTGAAGGGCATTATAGAACAGCCGTTCGTAAGCTCCACAGGCCGTTGTCCAACCGAGATTACTTTATCCTGCGTATTCGACGGCGGAGTCGAGTCCTTTGTTAACAATGTTATCTTATTACTGCCTGCTATTGCGGCACTGATACTAATCGTGTGGTTCTTCCTGGGCACCATATTACTATTCCTAGCGGTAACATACGGTGTCATTGTGCTGCGGCAAATTTTTCTAGTAGCGTTGCTGCTCGTGTCGCCATTAGCCATATTACCGTGGATATTCCCTATGAATAATAAGCTTTGGAAAGCTTGGTGGGACAGCTTTAGCAGGCTACTGCTTGTATATCCGCTTATGATGATTCTTATATCCGTAGGACACGTCTTTGCCTATATTATCGACACCACCAACGCTGGGGGCATAGCAAGCTTCTTGTTTAAGATTGCTGCATATATATTGCCGCTTGTATTCATCCCGGCTGCCTTCAAGTTCGCTGGCGGAGCCTTTGCAACCATCTCCGGCATGGCCAACGACAAGAGCAAGGGCTTGTTCGACCGTCAGAAGAAGGGCCGGCAAGCCAAATTCCATCGCCTGCAAAACGACCAGTTCTTCAAGAGGCCTGGAAGCAGCGCTTTTAAGAATAGGGTTAACAGCGCATTAGGCAAGGCATCTAATATTAATAAGCTTGGTGCTGATCCACGAAAATGGAAAAATGAACTTGGGGTTAACCATATGGGTCATGCCCTTTCACAATCCCAAAGAATGCTACAGGATAAAAGCGAGATAGGACAAAGGGTGCTTGGGGATGATAACTTTATGTACGCAGCGTCAATTGCGACCAACCGTGAAGAGTTCTTAAAAATGCTTGGGGACACAGGACGGAATGGCGAATCCTTAAAAAATAACGGAATTGATTACGATAACCTGGTCAAGGAATACGGTATGGCCGGGATGAAGCTGGCTGCATTTGACAAAGCTGCCGCCGGCGGAACTATGTATGGTTACAAGTATATAGATAAAGATGGCAAAGAGCAGACCAGGCTCAGCTCTATGGCAGCAGCAAGACACCTTACAGCCGAAGTAGGTCATGGGGATGCTGGACTAAGGGCATATTTGAACGGTCGTATCCGTTCTGTTTCCACTAACGCCGGCCGGCCGGACGAAGGCCTGTTAAGCCATGGTTCCGCAGAGGCAATTGCGGAGTCCGAGCGAACCGGTACTTTGATGGGCTATGACGAAACAACTGGAGAAATGTTCGCTTCGGATATTGCGGGTAACAGGTTAGCAGCTGATGCTCCCCGGCTAGACGTCAGAGAAGATCCAAGCATCTTAGCCGAGGCCGTAGCTAGGCGATCCTTTGCCCAGTCGCACGGTTCGCAGTGGATGGGCCCTAACGTCAAAGACCCAGCCACCCAAAAGTTTGTTAACTTTGTCAATAAAGACGTAGAAGATGCTGTTACAACCGGCGATTCACGAAGCTTGGCAGATTCACTTGTTAAATATTACGAAGGAGTTGAAGGCGCAACAACCAGCCAGAAAAGAGAAATGCTGGCTAAAGGGTTTGGTAGGGAAGTACAAGACCTTACTAAACTAAGCCCTGCTCAGCTAGAAATGTTGGGGCCAAGCATATGGACAGAAGAGACCGAGGTCATCCCAGGGCCTACTCCTGATGGTTCACCTCATACTCGTCCTACTGGCCGACGAGTGCTTAAGGACTCTACAATAACTAAAGCACGAATGGCAGAACTTGCCCGCAACAGTAAGGAAGTCAGGGAAGTCTCCCGTCAGTATGGAACGGACTACGAGCAGGGTGGCCGCCCTGCTGCTCCAGGAGATCTGCCACCTGTTACCCCAGCTCTTTAACGGGCGTACGTAGGGGGTTGCTTTTTAAGCAATAATATGCTACAATTCAGTTATGGCAGAAAAAAACATAAACAGTTCAATCAGTGACGCAGACGGCAATCTCCTACCAAACATCATTCTACAAGATGGGTTCACTCATTATGATGGGTTAGAGATAAAAAAAGACCCAACAGCAACCGAGGGTGATAGATCCAAGCTGGCTGGAGAGAACCTCTTAAAGATATACACCGAGGGAGTTCCACAGTCTGGAGCTAGGGTTCCAAGCGACTCTCCGCACGGTCCTAATGAGATTGTTGCAAAGGATCCCAAAGGCCAGCCTGTATTGATGAGGCCTTCAGGCACTGATGAAAGGGGTAATATAACTTACGAAGTGTCGACCGAACCAATATACGGCCAATCAGGAAATATAATCGACTATAGGGTAAGACGACCAGTGTTCACTAGGCCGAACGTAGTACGTTTTCATGCTGACCCAACCGACGCTTCCCGTAAAACTGCCGAGCATATGGATCATGCGGCTAATGTACGAGATGCCAGCTTGTCGGAGGCCCGGATACTTTGGCTAATTACAAGGAGCTATGTGAACCCAGAGGGATTAGGCATAAAGGACGAAACACGGCCAATGTATGACAGCACTGGCCGTCTAGTCGCTGCAGATCCTACAAACCCCGAACTTCGTTCGTTTAACCAGCTGACCCACCCCGAAAAATTGCGGATGTATTTAGCAACTGGCCCTAACTCGCAAGATGCAAAACTTGTTCGAAGCGCACTCGCGAGATTTGAAAAAGCAATGGAAAAGGGTACTAAGTACCATGCCATTGTGCAAAACCACGGCCATCACAAAGTAGCTTACAAGCCATGGACATGGAACCAAGGCGGGCATGGGCATGGGCACGACGAGCACGGGCATGACCATGATCCGGCACACCCCAAGCCAACGCCGTTGGAAGCAGCCCAAAAAACAGCAAATGAGGCACTTGATAGTTTTCAGGCAGATGCAACTCCAGCAGACCTCATTATTTTTGATAACTTGGTGACTCTTCCTGATGTTAACATTGCGGACCGCCACGCTGCAGCAACAGGCCGTCCGTTAGTTACACAAAAAATGGAGCTTGCCGTCAATGCCGTTGGCCAGCTAAAACGCCATATCGAACTAGAGACGTTGAACGCCGACCTTAAAACGGCTATTACCAGCTACGTTAACGGCAAGCCAAGCAGGCATGACAAAAGAATATTTACTGAAGCGGGGAAACCTTTTGAAATGGGTGATGCAATTGCTCTTGAAAGACTTGCAAACACTGCAAACATTTCTCATGAACTTAAGACGGCGCTGCTTGCTTCTGCAGCTGTAGTGCGCATCCAGCAAAATGTTGAACGCGGTGCGGAGCGCGTAGAGACCCGAATAAAGATCAATACCGAGGCAGATCGACTTAAAGAAGATTTTGAAAAGGCCAAACAAAAGTTCTATGGTACTTCGCCGGAACCTGGAGTACTAAAAGACTTTAATGATTATTTTGCTAAAACTCCAGCGGAAATCGAAGCATACGTAGCATCCGTTAAGGGCACTAAGGTCGCGGATGGATGGATGATTAACTTACTAGAAAAAGCCGCCAAGATGAAGCGTGCTTTGGAGCGTTAAACTTTCTGTATTAAATCAGTAAGACAGCCTGGTCTATGGGCTGTCTTTTTTTAAGTTCAGAAGAATAAAAGAAGGTAAGATTGAATCATAATGCTATTGCTTAATTAGCAAAACTATGCTAATATAGTGATTAGTTATGACAAATTCAAACGAAGCCAACCCACACGCAGAATTACCCGCAAACGGCATACCAGCTCCTCTTGCTGAAGGCTCCGGGCTGCCCCCCATAATCCCCGAGGCTCTGCCAGCGCCGACTTTTATTACTGAGCCTCCAGCCCCCGAGACTTTAGCGCTTGCAGCTCCAGAAGCTTCGGAAGACCAGACCGCTCCCGCTGAAGTGGCGGGAGATAGAGTTGCAGCACCCGGGCAAGTTATGACAGACGCCAGGCCCGTCATAAGCTCTGCTGAGCTCAACAAGCAGCTCGATAAAAGCCTGCGCGGAGTTAAGCTGAGTAAAGACCAAGAAAAAGTAATAAAGAATATAAAGCTAACGTATAGTGACATCCTGGACTTATTATTCAAAAACGTCGCCACAGGAGAGATAGACGAAGTTGAGCTTGGGGATGCAACTAAAAAAGCACAGGCGGATTACAAAACTTCTGTATTAGACAAGGCGAAGAACGAAAAGACTGAGCAGTTTAAAAAAGATAGTGCACAGGCCGGCGAAGAGTTTATGGCTGCAAATGCGGGCGTTATTGAAGCAAAGGCCGATGAAGTTGATAGTGCTAATTTTGCCTTAGAAAGTGAAGCCGAAAAAACCCTGCGACTTACTGAAATCAAGGACGTATTAACTGAACATTTACGCACACACTACCAAGAAGGTGCCGAGGGGCTAGACGCCAAGATTAAGGATCTCCTTGACGCTCACAGTATTGTAATTGACGGCAAGATTACGACCGCTATCAAACAGCAAGCAGTTGCTAGGTTTGTCCAGGAAATTAATTACGGAAAACCGGGCGACAAGGAAGACAAGGGCTTGCAAGGGATACTGACGGAACTAAGCAAGCCGGCAAATCAGAGCGTAGGACGGCTTGGACGATTTATCGTAAACTCAGGTACTGCGCCGGATGTTAAGAAGATCGGCAAAGATGAGGCCGACAATACACAGAACGGTGGAGGCACTTCGGCTTTATTGCAAAAGATTGAGGGGTTGCTTGAAACGCGTCATAAGTACTCAGACAATGAAGTTGCAGATATTATGGTACAGATATTAGTCCAGCAGAATCCTGAACCAATCTTGGATTTAGAATCCGTTAATACTGAGGTTCAGGGCAATTTACACGATATGGAGTCGGGTTTATTGGAAGCTGCATTTAGCAATGACGCAGTTAACCATTTACTCCTAAAGCGGATCAGGCCTACGCTGCACAGTCAGGGTCTGATTGGTAGAGGTCGGCACGCTCCTACGCCAGCCCAACCGACCGAAGCACAACCGGTGGCGGCAATACAAGAAGCGGCGGCGGCCGTTAATAAATATGCTCCAGTAGCTCAGATTAGCGCACAGCTGCCCGTACTGGAGCGTATTACACTCGCCAAAAGTATTAAAGAATATATCGACCGCGGTGAAAACCTTGAGCTTTTGCAGACAGTTGTTGATATGGTAGCGGATTTAGATCCAACCAGTCCTGACAGGGCGGCGATCGCCCAGGCGATACTTGGATATTAGTTCTTAAATTCTTGATAGTCACTTACGCATTCGACCAGTTCCAGCCATAACCTGTTTCCTGTATACTTAGGTAGACATGGCGACGTATAAGGTTTTGCAGGATATTGAGGCAGAAGACAAGCTTCTTGGGCCGTTGACGCTCAAGCAGTTTATTTTTGCCATTATTACAATAGGGATTGGGTTTATTGAGTTTAAGCTTGCTACAACAACGGCGCTGAGCGTGGTACGCTGGCCGTTTGTTATCGTGCTTTTGCTGCCAATGATTGTTTTTGGATTTTTGGCGGCGCCGATTAGCCGCGACCAGCCGAATGATATTTGGCTTTTGGCGCGGATACGCTTCCTCATAAAGCCGCATGTACGGGTTTGGAACCAAGATGGGCTCAGCCAGCTGGTGACTATTACGGTGCCCAAAAAACTAATAAAAGTTTTTACTAACGGGCTCGACCAAACAGAGGTAGAAAGCCGGTTGACGGCACTAGCTAGCACGCTGGATAGCCGCGGGTGGGCTATTAAAAACGTGGATGTTAACCTGTTTGCCCAGCCAGGATATTTAAACACTAGCGACGGCACCGACAGGCTTGTGGCGCCTAGCACCTTGATAAGCGAGCCGGTTACGGATGTTAAGGCGGAAGATGATATTATGGATGCCAGCAACAACCTGACGGCCCAGCATTTGGACCAAATGGTGCAGGCTTCTGCGGCGCAGCAGCAACAGTTGGCGCGGCAGATTGTACAGGGGCGGGCAGCGCCGGCAGCACAAGCAACGCCGCCGGCTGATTATTGGTTTTTGAATGGGCAAAACGGCGCGGCACCGGACGTTCCAGAAAACCTTTCGACCTTTCAGAATACGAAAGTGGTGGCTCCGGGCTCAGCCGATACGGCCATCGTTGAGGCAACAGCCGACGAGAAGGCGTTGATTGCCAAAATTGAGGCCGAGAAAGCCAAGGAAAAGCAAGGGGTTAATTCTCATATTAAGACCCTGCAGCCGCTTAGCCACCAGCAACCCACACCTGCAGCGGCTCCGGCGACGCCTAGCCCGGTCACGGCGCCTCAAGCAGCCCAGCCAGCAGTTGACACAAGCATTTTACCCCGGGTGGCGTACCCGCCAGCTACACCTGTTCAAAACGCTTATCAGACTGGCCAGCCAACTGGCGGAACTACCTCTAATCCTGCTATACTTAATCTTGCCAATAATGACGATTTAAACGTGGCAACGATCGCCCGCCAAGCCCAGCGTATTAGCGAAGCGGATGACGAAGTGGTGATATCGCTGCATTAACGTTTAATGGTTTATCTTGAGGGAATTTCTGAGGGTGGAAAACGGTAATAATGAATCCAAATAGTATACAACCGAACCAATTGCCGAATATACCGGTGCCAGTCTCTGCTGGTCCTGCCCGGCCACCTGACTATAACCCCAACCAAGCTGTTGCTGGACCAACACCTTTTATCCAGCCGGCTAATCTAGGCGGTGCCGCCGCGACCCAGTTTGCGCCATCTTTCCAGGCGGGAGTGCAGGGGTATAACCCGCAAAACGCCCAAGCTTATGGCCCGCAGATTGCCCAGCCGGGACAAGCCGGACCACAGGGCGTATCTGGCCCAGCCGCGCCGAAGTCCAACCCCAACAGCACCCAGAACTCTTTGCAGATTGCCGAAATTCGCGACGGCATTGTGATTATGCAGGACGGCTCTTTCCGCTCGGTGATTATGGTTAAAAGCATTAACTTTGACCTCATGAGCCCGCAGGAGCGTGAAGCGGTTGAGTATAGCTACCAAGGCTTTTTGAACTCGCTATATTTCCCGATCCAGATCTTTACCCGTTCACAGAAGGTTGATTTGCGGCCTTATATTGAGAAGCTCGATAAAATCCGAAGTGAGCACGACAACATGCTCTTGGCGCTCCTCATGGAAGACTACATCGGGTTTATGAGCGACCTGGCCACGCAGACCAGCATTATGGACAAGAAGTTTTATGTTGTGGTACCGTTTATCCCTGTTATTGACGGCCAGAAGGCAGTTGAAGCCAGCAAGAACTTTGTTACGAATTTCTTAGGGTCTTTTTCTAAAAAAGAAGTCCACGTTACCATTAATGAGGCTGACCTGGAAGCCGCCAAAACCGAGCTGCGTAACCGCGTGCAGGCCACATTGGGCGGGCTTTTGCAGTGCGGCGTCCAGGGGCTGCCGCTAGATACCCAGGAGTTGATTGAACTTTATTATGACGCCTATAACCCCGACACTGCTACCCGCCAAAAGCTGAAGAACTTTAATGATTTAAGCGCGCCTGTAATTACCAAGGGCGCTGGTTTTGCGCCGCAGCCAGAGCTTGAGAAGGAGCTGCCGGCATGATGAATTTAAGGAGTAAAACCTGATGGCGTTTGGCAAAAAAAAGGATATGACCGACCCGGTAGCGCTTGCCCAAGCCCAGCGCATGCAAGAAGAGCAAGAGGTCAGCAGCGCTTTTCAAAAAGGTATTACCGCGCTACGTGATTTTATCGCGCCAAGCTCCATTGAATTCCAGAGCGGGTTTTTTAGGATTGGCACCCGCTACGCCCGGACTTTTTATGTGTATGGCTACCCGCGGCAGATTTTTACCGGCTGGTTGAGCGGTATGGTTAACCTGGACGAAGTGATCGATCTCAGTATGTTTATTTATCCGGTTGAAAGCCAGGTGGTGCTCGAAAACCTTCGTAAAAAGGTGTCTCAGCTAGAAGCCGGGATCCAGATTGACAACGAAAAGGGCAGGGTGCGTGACCCGGGCAAGCAGGCCAGCATCATCGACGCCGAGGAAATGCGCGACAAGCTGCAGGTGGGCGAAGAGCGTTTCTTCCGTTTTGGGCTGTATTTTACAATTTATGGCGAATCACAGGACGAGCTGGAATTTGTCAGCCACAAGGTGGAGTCGATGCTTGGCCAGCAGTTGATTTATTCCAAACCCGCCAGCGCCCAGCAAGAACAGGGGCTAAACAGCACATTGCCGCAGTTTGTCGACCAGCTGCAGATCCGCCGCAACATGAACACCGGCGCGCTTTCGACTTCATTTCCATTTACTTCCGCGGATCTTAGCCAGGACACAGGCATTTTGTACGGCATTAACATGCATAACTCCGGCCTGGTTTTGTTTGACAGGTTTAGTCTGGAAAACGGCAACTCGGTGGTGTTTGCGAAGTCTGGTGCTGGCAAGAGTTTTGCTGTAAAGCTTGAAGCACTGCGTTCGTTGATGTTTGGGACCGAGATATTTATTATTGACCCAGAAAACGAATACCAGCGGATGTGTGACGCGGTTGGCGGAGCCTATGTACGCCTAAGTTTAAGTTCTAATACGCGGATTAACCCGTTTGACCTGCCGCAAGTCGTGGACGCCGAAGAGGCCGACAACGCGCTTCGCAGTAACCTCATTACTCTGCATGGCCTACTGCGGCTTATGATGGGCGGAGCGCAGGCGCAGATGGCTTCGCAGGCCTCCGGAGCCCAGGGTATTATCCAGCCCGCACTAACACCTGTCGAGGAGTCGGACCTGGATGCGGCCTTGATCGAAACATATGCTCGCGCTGGTATTACTAACGATCCGCTTACACACCAGTCTCCGCCGCCAACTATTACCGAGCTCTATGACACCTTGCTTCACATGGGCGGTACCGGTCCGCAATTGGCTCAGCGCCTGCGCAAATACACCAGCGGTACGTTTGCGGGCATATTCAGCCAGCAGAGCAACATCAACATTAACAACCCAATGGTGGTATTTAATGTCCGCGATCTCGAGGATGAATTACGCCCTGTGGCTATGTACATTGTGCTCAACTACATCTGGAACAAGACCAAGAGCGACAAGAAAAAGCGCATTTTGATCGTTGATGAAGCCTGGCAGCTTATGAAGTACGAAGATTCGGCTAACTTTATCTTTTCTTTGGCCAAGCGCGCCCGCAAATATAACCTGGGTATTACAACTATTAGCCAGGACGTTGAAGACTTTATGGGCTCCCGCATGGGCCGGGCAATTGTTGCTAACGCATCGATGCAATTGCTCCTCAAGCAGTCTCCTTCGGCCGTGGATGTTTTGGCGGATGTCTTTAAGCTCACAAGCGAAGAAAAGAAGCGTTTGAGCCAGTTCCCGGTTGGCCAAGGGCTTTTCTTTGCCGGCCAAAACCACGTGCATATCCAGATTATTGCCAGCGCAACCGAAACTAGTTTGATTACAACGAATCCGGCGCAGGTGGCGGCGATTGAACAGGGTGACTTTAACCAACAGGGGACGATTGATCTTAGTAACCGCTTAAGCCCAGGAATGTAATTTTATGGCTGTGTATGATGACCAGAGTCCTGAAGCCCAAGAAGATAATGCTCTCCGGGAGCAGCCAGGCGATTCGTATAATGGTTCCCGAAAAAGCATGGACCGTGACAGAAAAGCAGATGAGGACGGCGACGAAGACGAAGAGACAACAAAACGCAGAGGTCTGCGTGAACGTGATCAGGAGAGGGATCAGGCAGACACCGATGACGTAAAAGATCAGGTACGCGCTGGGTTTTTAAAAGCTAGAGAAGAGGATGCCGGCAATGGAGGTAGCAAGAATTCTGAAGATGGAGATAAGGATTCTGAAGGCGAAGGATTTTATAAAGAAGCAAAGAGCAAAATCAAGGCCAGCGCTGGGACAAAGGGGAAATCATCCGGCCGCAACAAGCTGCTTATTGGAGCGGGTATTGGCCTTACGACACTTAGTATTGGCTTTATAGCGTCTTTTGGTAATTTTTTAGCAGTTTTTAAGTTAGATCACATTCTGCAAAATATTGATGTTAAGACTTTTTCTAGGTTTAATGCCAGCTTTTCTGGCCGGTCGGATGCATATTTTAAGGCATATTTAAAAATGCGGCTTACAGAGATACAAAATCCTGACGGATCTTTTTCTGACACTATGCTATTTAAAGGCGATAGGGTCGATACCGATAGCCCAATCCGTGACTGGTATAGGACACTTAGAACCGGTAGTTTTGAAAGAGATTTGCAGAAGAATACCGGCATTGCATTTAGTGCTGGGAGCATTAGAGCGGCAGACGGCACGACAACGCTTAGACCAGTAAAACTCACTTTTAATGGGGAGGAGATCAGTAAGCTTGATCCTGAATCGAGTGGATTGACTACCGATACGATTGCGAAATTAAAAAGTGGAAAGCTAGATAACGCTGCGCTACAAGATTTAAATAAGTTAGGAGAAAAAGCGGATAGCATTGTAACGAAAGATATATTTGAAAACAGTAAATCTGCCCGGAAGGCAGTGAAAGAGGTAGTAAAAGACGAGACGCACTTTTACAATGTCCTAAAACGCCGGCATATTAGAAAAGATATCGAGAACAAGACTGGCATTACGAAATGGAAGCTTTTTGAGACAACAAGAAGTAAGATTACGGCAAAAAAGGTGGAGCTTCAAAAAAAAATATTAAATAAAATTCTGCCCGATAATAAAGCTGGGCAATATATTGGTTGTTTTTTGGGAAGTGGGCCTTGCAATTTTAACGGTGATCAAAACTCCCCAGCTAACCAGCGGGGCGTAGCCGCTTCGGGTGAGCCTGATCCAGCCAATAAAGCCCAGGATGATCCCGCAGGCATAAAGGATGACGGTGAACCACAACCAGCTGTTGACGCAAATGGTAATCCCATTCTTGACGCAAAAGGTAATCCCGTTCCCGCTTCCGCAGTCGACGATACTGCTGAGCTAGCAGGTGACGTAGCAAAAGTTGCTGATGGCGTCGCAACAAGCCAGATAACCGATGAAGCAGCCACTGAAGCAAGCAATGAAGGCGTCACGCTAGTAGAAAAAGTGGTGACAGATGAGGTGGAGGAAGATGCCGCTGCTGGAAGTAATCCTGTCTCTACATTCTCAAAAGTGTGGAGATGGCTAAAAAGAATTGCTAAAATTAGCAATACTATTAAAAATGGCACCCTTGCAAAAATCGTACGTAACGCACGCTTAGCGCAACTCGCAGCCATATACGCAACCTATAGTATGGCACGTGACCAGGGAAAATCAGGACAATTAAGCGCCGATGAATTCGGCAATCTTATGGGCACGCTAAATGACGTAGGACAATCAGAAGGTTGGATGAATTTAAGCAATCCAACTGCTGGCAATAGTGTTTCTGCGGCCGCATTAACCGCGGAAACAAATGTTAATAAAGTTGCATATTGTAAAATGACGCTTAAGCAACAGAAAGCAAATAAGATTCATTACTTTTGCGGCAATCCAAACGAAAGCCGCGCCGCGGATTTCACCAAAACGTATCAGGACAGTGCAATTTGCGCGCTTATTTGCCCGATTGCCACTGTTGTCAATACTATAAAAGATAATCCGGTATCAAATTTTATTGTTAGTATTGGTGATTTTGCCGCAAGTATAGCGGGAGATGTGTTTAACGCCCTACATATAACTGACGCGTTTAAAGCAATCCTAAACGCAACAGGTATTGGGAAAAATATTGGGAAAGTCGTAGTGTATGTAATGACTAAAGCCATGGCTTTCTTAGGGGCAGGACCTATGTATGATGGCTCGCCAGATAGTGGCGCTGCCAACTTTCTTGTTGCTGGGTCTGCGGCGCAGGCAGAAGCGTCAACACGCGGCAGTGGAGGTGTTATATCAACTCCGGCAACCCTTGCGTATACAAATAATCTTGCCGCCGCCTACACGAAGGAGCATGCTACAAACGAATCACTATTTGATAAGTACGCATCTCTAAGCAATACATCGTCCTTATTTTCGACTATGTTATTTAGTGTGACGAACTTCAATATTAGCAACGGGCTTAATGACTTCCTTGGTTCGCTGAGCATAATACCAAAAACGCTCGCATCTGTAGCTAATGGGAATACGTATGCTGCGACATCAGATTTTAACCCAGCTGCATGGGCGGGAATAGACACCTATGATATTCCGCCCGCATGCCAGACACTCGACCCTTTAGATTCAAATTATCTTGTCGATGCTGTTGGTGTAGTTGCCGGTTCACCGCAAACCAGCAAAGCACAGTCCGTAATAGATGCAATCCGGCCAAATTTAACTTATGCAAACGAAAGAGATAGTACCCAATTTTGGAAATTAGTATACGACGAGATCGGCAAGGACGATTCGCAAGAAGAGATTGCTGGCGCTATATATAACTGTGCGATATTTGATCAACGCGTTATGAGCGGCCTGGGCTACACGAGCGGCTACACTAACGACGGCGGTCTTAATGATGGCGCCTCCGTAAACACACCGGCAACACCACCCGCCACAACACCAACAGGCCCAACCGACACCGGACCGACAGCGACAGGGCTAAATGGCTTCTTAGTGCCTTCTGGCGGCCTAGCGACACCAGTGACGGTTCTGACCCAAGGAAGCCCGCATGCGGACTGGAGCAAGGCACCGGAACTCGGCAAAGATGCCCAAGGCAAGTCAGTAACCGACAGCGGAACGATTGGCACCAATAGCGCCGGCCAGCCAATAAAGGTTTATATCCGCGCAGCCAAGGACACCGCCAACATTAAAACAATTATTATTGGCGGCGGCATACATGGAACCGAGAATGGCGGCGGGCTTATAGCTTGGGATCTTCTTTACAACGAACCAACCCTCCCAAGTAATGTACGGGTTATAGCTATACCTGAGATCAATGGTTACGGCATAGATAACGCAGCTAGAAAAAATAAGAATAACGTTGATCTAAACCGCAATGAAGACTACAACTGGGGTGGGGGAACGCCAGAGAGTTGCTCTGAAAGTAATATAAGCTGCATGTTCTATAAAGGTAGCTCTGTTGGCAGCGAACCTGAAACTAAGGCGCTTGATAGTTTCTTGTTATCGATCGGCAAAGTAAGCCTATTTGCCATCTACCATGACAACCTGAACTACGTCGCGCCGGTTGGAGGCACTTCCGTGGACATTGGAAACGCCTATGCTGCGAGCGTTGGTATGCATGGACAAGACATGACAGCAAAAGGGCAGACCAAGACCGTCAGCCAGCACGGTTCATTAGACGCCTGGTTTAACAAACAGACCGGCAGCCCATCGATTCTTATTGAACTGAGCGATGACCAATCGGCGGGCGTTATTAAGCAGCATGCCAACGCTATTATGCAGCTGCTAACAAGCGGAAAGATCTGACAATGAAATACATACGCCTCATTGTTATTATTGTCATATTTATAGTACTTGCTCTGGGTGTTAAAGGCCTTATTAAGCCTCGCGTTACCGTGATTTTAACAGGCAGTTTTGATCCGACAACAACTTATGTCTACATAGATAATACGCGTATTACTACCAAGGACTTGGGCGTACGAACTTTCACATATGGCAAAACGGGCACCTATCCGGTATTGGTAAGCGGGCCAGGAATTAAGGCAGTAAAAACAAGCCTAAGTATTAAACCGCTGCTTGGCGGAAAAGTAATTATTGCGGTTTCGGCGGGGGATAGTGCCCGCACCGTCGTTCAAAAAACATTAGGGCTTAAAGATGAAAGCGGAATTAGTTCCGCCCGGCAGTTTGATGGCGGTTGGATTGGCGCGATAGTCGATGGCACAGAAGGCAATAGCTTATCCTACGCACTACAGTACGACTACGAGAAGGCTTCGTGGGTTCTTACTAATCCAGACGGCCTTTTTGATACCTCAAAGAGCACTTACAAGAACGCTCCAAAAGACTTAGTTACATTTTTAACAGATGTGGCAGGGGATTAATATGAAGTACTTGCTGCACTTTTCCCATAAACTTCGTTTTGGTACTAGACTTGCGGGCACCATAGCTACATTGCTGGTTGTGGTGGCAGTCCCAAGCGCGCATGCGATAAGCGTAAACGAACTTAACGCCATCGTAAACACGCCAATGTATGACCCAACATCTACGGAATGCACAACAAAAGTATCGACACCGCAGCCAACAGTTACCGCCGCGGGGAATAAGGTTTTTTATATTGGCGATTCGCTAACATATCACATGACCCAGGGGAATAAGGCCCATACCGTAACAGGCAATCTGCTAGAAAAAACCGCGGCAGCAAACTACTCGGTAGATACAACTTATACGGCTACTGGGCTGGACGGAAATTCACCGCGCGTAAACGGCCATTCGGTTGAAGCGCAAGGAGGCATTAATATTGCTGGAAGTATTGCGCACCTAGAGGATCATGCACTGACAGGCGGGGCAACTGATTTTGACAAAGATCATGCGGATATAGTTGTTATTGCGCTTGGCACAAACAGTGAGATACCAAAAAGTGACCTGACGAACGAAATAGACGCGATTGTTGCTGCCGTAAGAGCCAATAATAGCCCGGCTATTTATTGGGTAAACACGTACTGGTCTACGCCCGACACAATAAAAAGCACCTCTTATCAGTCGGTTAATGATGTAATCGCTACAGCTGCCGCTCGTGATAATTTTCATGTGATCGACTATGCTACGGCTGCAGCTGCTGATGCAACGATTGCACCGGATGTTTATGCCCCTAATGGAGCAGACGGGATCCATGTTGGCACCTCGGAAGGCAGGCAAAAAAAGGCCGACTGGATAGTCTCCCAGCTCCCGAAGCCGGGGGCCTTAGTATCGACCAACGTACCCCCCGTGAGCACTCCCGGATGCTGCACGATTGCTAGCGGGAACGGCGTCGGGGCAACAGGTCCAACCGTTGGCGACACCAGTGAGGACGGGAACCCGTATCACATACTGACGTATCCTTCGGCTCTTACTGACCAGCAAGCCACAGCCAAAGCAATTGATGACTACATCCAGAAAAAGGCACCCACTAGTCCTTTTGTAGGACTCGGCAAAGACTTTGTAGCAAGCGGCAAACAAAACAATGTAAATCCATTTTTAGCAGTAGGACACATCCAGCGCGAAAGCCAGTATGGAACCGCCAAAGAAGGTTGGAGCGCCACGACACCGCCAAGCTATAATGCATTCGGGCGCTCGGCCAGCGCCTCACAGCCGCACACTGTTTACCATGGGACGAGAGACCGGCTAGTGTATCAGTGGCAGTCATGGGGGGGCAGCTTGATTGCGGACGACAACTGGTTTGCCTACATAAGGCGTAACTATCTCAACCCTGATAGCACTTACGTTTCACCAAACTTTTCTGTCTACTTTAGCCACTATGCGCCAAACGGTGATGGGAATAATGAAAACGCTTACAAGTCTGGGGTATTAGAAACTATCGACGCTATTACGGCGGGCCTTACTTCTGGGTCGCCAGCAACAACAGTTAATACTGTCTGTGGTAACGCCAGCCAGCCAGCAACAGGAGCGGCGGCTCAGTATATTACAGATTGCGGCGCAAACGAGGGTAATGCAGCAATAGCTTGCGCGGCAATTAACCAGCTTACTGGCATTGCGTACGGATCTGGGCCGCGTGATCCTAAGATTCCAAACCCAACCATCCTAGACTGTAGCGCACTTACTGGGATGGCTATTTACAGGGCTTTTAGTGTCGATCTGCTTGGAATTTGTTCTGCCCAATACTTAACTGACCCTCATTTTAAAGAGATAGAGGACCTTACTACGGTACAGCCCGGAGACTTGGTTGGGATCGGGCGGCTTTGCCATACAGCCGATGGTGGCACGGGCCATATTGCAGTCGTCGTAAGTTACGACAAAACCACCAAAGAGCTTAAAACCATGGAGGCGTCTAATCCTGACGTTTTGTCCGGGGTGCGTAAAAACCGCGGTTTTGTTGGTGATGGCAAAGGCGGCACTTTTGAATGGGCAGTACATTACACCGGGCCAAGGAATCCACCACCGCCAGCAACAACCATACCGGTGGAGACTACAAAATGATGAGTAGGCGACGAATTATTATTAGTGCCGTCCTCATTCTCGGTATCGTGATTCTGTTAATCGCAGGCCTTCGTTCGCACAAGCCAGCCGACATTGCTAATGGCGACGAGTATGTCTCCCCGACTTCGGGAGCGTTTCTTATATACAAGAACGACACGTATTCGCCGTTTGGCACGCGGGCAGATAGCCTGTTGCGGGATGACATCGCCTTCTTTGCACGTAAAAATTTTAACGCCTACAACCCCGCCAAGCATCCAACGGTTGAGTTTGATGTTGGCGGCAAGCCAAGTAAGAAGGGAAACACCCTGACACTAAGCGGCACTTTTGCTAAATCGTCAGACAAAATAGTGGTTACGGCAACTTTGCTAAAAAATAACCATATTAAAACAGCTATCTTAAACGAGTCTACAGGTGCGAACCTCGATACTTTACTTCCTTCAAACAGCATCCGTAACCAATATATTGGGACCCTCCCGGCCAACCACGATACTTACGTTATCGACTACGTAAGTAGTGACGACAGTTTTATTATTACTCTTAACGACACTTCCGCCCAAGATGCGGCATTAAAAGAATTACAGTCTAAACTTATGCTTCATTCACTGACGGGGGAGAATTATCATTTCTTAACCCCGTCTAGTTTGGGAGACGGCGCACCGGCTGGCTAGTTATTTAAGTGCAATCAGGTTGGCGGACTGGGCGAAGCTGTGAAGTACAACGTCGGCGTCGGTGGTGGTTATAAATGTTTGGTAGTTTTGGAGGTATTCGGTCAGGGCATGGCGGCGTTTGCCATCCAGCTCGCTAAAGACGTCGTCCAGCAGCAAAAGCGGCTTTTGGCCGCGGACACTTTCTAGTAGTTCTAGTTCAAATACTTTTAGCGCCAGTAGCGCCGTACGGGTCTCGCCGCGGGACGCCGTTTCGCTGGCCGCTACATTGTCGAACCGCAGCACCAAGTCGTCGCGGTGCGGCCCTACGGCAGTGAAACCGCGCAAAATATCCTTTTCTAGTGAGGCTTCAAGCTTGCGGAGCAGGGCAGTTTCATAATTTTCAAATGGCAGCTGGCTTTCGTACTCTGCAGTTACTTTAGTTTTGGCCTGGGCAATGTTTTTATAAATGCCGCCCAGTTTTTGGTTTAGTTTTTCGACAAGGGCAATGCGCTGGCTGGCAATATGCCCGCCCAGTTCGCTAAGACGCACATTCCAGACAAATATTTGCTGTTCAATGTCGTGCGGTTGGCGTTTTAAAAGGGCATTGCGTTGGCTTAGAACCCGGCGGTAATGTTTACGCGTGGCTGCAAACCCAGGCTCTAACTGTTCTAAAAGGTCATCCATATAGAGCCTGCGGGCGTCCGGCTGGCCATGAAGCAGCAAAAGGTTATTGGGCTCAAACAATACTACCGGCAAAGTATGGGCGTAGGAAAGCCGGGCGTAGGGCTTTTCGTCAAACACGTATGCCTTAGTGCTTTTATCGCCGCTTTTAGTAATTTTGAGCGTTCTTTTAACCCCGTCCGACAGTGCGGCATCAAGGCGTGCCCATGGTTTGCCGAACATAATCAAATCCGTGTCGGCCGCCCGGTATGATGCACCGCGCGCCATAACCAGCACCGCTTCAAGCAAGTTTGATTTACCGCTGGCATTCGGCCCAACGATAATATTAACGCCTGGGCTAAATTCAAAACTGTCGTCCTGGTAGGAGCGGAACTGTTTAAGCTCAATGTTGCTTAGCATCTTATAAGGGTAGTGAAGAGTTGGCGCATCGGCAAGAGCTTAAGAGCGAAGCGGCATAATTATGTGCTTGTAACCCTTGGCTGATGGTTCGGTAAGCAGGCACGGGTCAAGCTTGCCGTTAAAGCTAAATGTTATTTTGTCGCCGTTAAAGACGTGCAAAGCGTCCAGCAAGTAGCGTGAATTTAGCGTTACTTCGCCGCTGCCTGTGACTTCCGCGGTAGCGCTAGCCGTGTTTTCGCCAAGTTGTGAGGCGACCGAACGGATGCTGACTTGTTTGGCGGCTTCGTCGATCTTAATTGTGACGCTGCCGGCACTTTCGCGCGCAAATAGTGATGAAACTTTAGTAATATTCGTAAAGTCGGCCTTGCTCAGCGTGGCCGTAACCTCGAAAGATTTTGGGATAAGCTTGCGGTAATCTGGGTAAGCACCTTCGATCAGACGGCTGACCAGCTCAACTTCGCCAACCTGGAACAAGACTTGCTGTTCGTCGTGGGTGATCATAACCTGTTCTTCGGTGTCGCCTAAAATTCGCAGCATATCCTGGAGTGCCGAGCCTGGGACCAGCAGGGAAGTATCGCTTTTAGATTTTTGCAGGGTTTTTTCGGCCAGGCGGTAGCTGTCGGTGGCGACCATATGCAGATCCCCATCAAAACTATGTAAAAACACCCCCGTTAATACTGGGCGGGCTTCATCGGTTGAAGCTGCCAACACGGTTTGCTGCAAGCCTTTTTTAAATACGCTAGTTGAAATCTGCCACGAAGTGCCACCGGTAATGGCCGGCATAACCGGGAAATCCTCGGCACTGACGCCGTTAATGGTTGATTTGTACTGGTCGGTAGCAATATGAAGTTTGTTTTCGTCTAGCTCCAGGTCAATCACTCCACTAGGCAAGCTGCTCACAAAATCCTGCATTAGCCGGGCAGGAACAGTAATGGCGCCTTCTTCGCTCACTTTTGACCCGATGTAGTGCGTGATGGCAATGTCGAGGTTTGTTGCCGAAACACTTAAACGGTTGTCGACGGTTTTAAGTAATACGTTTCCAAGAATCGGTAATGTATTGCGGGTATTAGCTACACGGGCAACGGTGCTGAGTGCTTTTGAAAGATTTTCCTGGGTGACTTGAAGCTTCATTGTATATGCCCTTTCTAATAATATTTAATTAAATTTAACTTTTTATTCTCTATATAAGCCATGTGGACAGTGGGTATAAGTGCCGGCTTTACTCTGTTAATTAGCATCTGGGCTTCGTGGGTAAAGCGGTGGTTAGACGGGGTGTTAAAACCGGCAAACTGGGGGACTTTATACACTGGAGCATTACTAATGTATGCAGGCCTGTGGTTGTTTTGGGTAGTTATACCAGTAGCAAGCGGGCAGTTATGAGCGGTTTGTGCACAAGCACTCCACATACGCGCAACATGAGTTTGTAAATTAGGCATATAAGCGCTCCTTGATCTCGGAAATGTGCTGGCGCATGATGGCGTCGAATGTTAGCTCTTGCTCGATCTTCTCGACCGAGTGGATGGCTGTCGTGTGGTCCTTACGTCCAAGCTCGCGGGCAATCTTGGGGAAGCTTAAATGTAGCTCTGATCTAAGCATATACATGGCCACTTGGCGGGGGACAACAATGTCTTTGTCGCGTTTTGGCCCAAGCAGATCGTCCATCGGCACCTGGAAATGTTTGGAAATCCGCTCAATCACCTGGCGGGCGCTTAAATGTTTTGGCCGGGACTTGTTGGCGCTAAGCAGGCTCGAGACAATATTGGCGTCCGGCTCCAGGCCGCGCATTTCACAAAAGGCAATTAATTGGTTAAGCGCGCCTTCGAGCTCGCGGATGTTTGTCTGGATGTGGTTGGCCAAATATTCAACAACGTCGGGCGGCAAAACCATGCCCTTCATTTCGGCCTTGGACTGGACAATCGCGCAGCGGGTTTCGAAGTCTGGGTTTTGCATGTCGATACTCATGCCCCAGGCAAACCTGCTGCGCAAACGTTCCTCGAGGGTCGGGATATCTTTTGGCGGCTTGTCGGAGCTAATAATGACCTGCTTGTTGGCCTGGTGCAGGGCATTAAAGGTGTGGAAAAATTCTTCTTGGGTTTTATCTTTGCCGGCAATAAACTGCATGTCGTCGATAATCAGCACGTCGGCGTTGCGGTAATAGCCTGCGAAGTCGGTGTTTTTCTTATAGCGGACAGCATCGATGAATTCCTGGACAAATTGTTCGGTCGAGACATAAACCACGCGCGTGCCGGGTTTGTTAGCGATAATCGCGTTGCCGACAGCTTGGATAAGGTGGGTTTTGCCGATCCCAACGCCGCCATATATAAATAGCGGGTTGTATTTGGTGCCCGGGTTGGCGGCAATTGCCTGGCAGGCGGCATAAGCCAGTTCGTTGCCGCCGCCGACGATAAAATTGTCAAAAGTGTAGCGCTCATTGAGGCCAAGGCGGTAAGAATGGCTCAGTGAGTTGCCGTTGCTCATCGGCATTTGGGCGTGGGTGGCTACTGAGCTTGGTGAGGAAGAGGGGTTGAGTGAGATTGACTCTTCCTCTTGGTTGGCGCTGTTTTTGGACAGGTCGGTGTGGATCTTATATTCGATTTTGTCGGGAGTGGTGCGGTTTTTGGCGAGCAGCTCCATAATAATGTCGTTATATTTGCGCTCAAGCTGCTGTTTTACAAAAACGTTGGGGACGCCGATGGTCAGAACGTTGTCCTTAAAGCGGAGCAGGCGGGTGTTTTTAAACCACGTGACATAGTTACCCCTCGAGATACTAAGCTCTATCTCGCCGAGCACTGCTTGCCACAAGTGGTCGTCCTGCATCTGGTTACCCTCTCTTTATCCACGTTTCTAACTAATACTATAGCAAAAGTTGCGGAGTTTTCCACAAGTAATAAGATGTAAAATTAACGCACCGTAAAATATGTGATTTTTGTGCTTATTTATACACAGGCAGGCTTTGTATCTGACAAAACTGGGGATAACGCTTTGAAAACAGGGGAAAACCTGTTAAGATATAGCGGTCATTTATTGTCAAAATAACAAGACTCTACAGACAATAGCCGCTACTGTATACTAAGAGTTAAATTAATAAGAGATAACAGGATAAATTATGCCAAAACGAACATTCCAGCCCAAGAAACGCTCACGTGCAAAAGAGCACGGTTTCTTGAAGCGCATGGCCAACCGCACCGGTCGCAACTTGCTTGCCCGCCGCCGTGCCAAGGGCCGCAAAAAACTCACTGCCTAAACAGGGGTCAGTTTTAGCCTTAACAGAGAGAATGCCGCCTTTTGAGGGCGGTGTTTTTCTTGTTTTGACCCCTAAACAGCCCTACAGGCCCTAGAAATGGCCTCAGAAGGGCATTGACGTCCGGATTTACCACTGTTAAGTAAAAAAGGTACACTGTACATATGTTAGCCAAGCTAAACCGTTTCCACGGTCACCAATCAGTCCGCCGCATTTATAAACAAGGCAGATCCCAGCGCAACGAGCTCGGAAGCCTGCATGTTTATGTGGACCCAAAGCATCCTGCGGTGCACGTGGCGGTAGTGGTGAGCAAAAAGGTTCATAAGTCGGCCGTGGTGCGCAACCGGATTAGGCGGCGTGTTTATGAGCTGGTGCGCGTCCACATGGCGGAGTTCAAGCAGCAGGCAAACCTGGTTTTTACTATCTACCAACTGGAAGCGGCCAGCATGCCGGCCGAAAAGCTGGCCGCAGAAGTCAAAAACCTCCTCGAACGCTCCAAAATTTTATAATTTTAAAACGGTTTCTGCAGCCCCGGTTCTGATACGAAAGCGTCTGTAACCGCCCACAAAGCGTAAGGAGTTAACAAAATCCTCCACCAGGGGTCCCCATAAAACCTATTTTATGGGGTAGTGTGGTATAGTAAAGCCACAAACTAAAAGGTAAGGTCCCGGAAAAAGCTCATGTTTACCACGATTATCGTACGCCCAATTTTTAACCTTCTTGTACTTATTTATACCTTGCTGCCAGGCCATAACTTTGGTTTTGCGATTATTCTGTTTACCATCGCTGTGCGCCTCATTATGTGGCCGCTTGTTAAGAAACAGCTCCACAACGCCAAAGCCATGCGCGAGCTCCAGCCGGAGATGAAGCGGATTAAAAAAGAAGCCGCTGGCGACAAGCAAAAAGAGTCGGCTATGGTCATGGAGCTATACAAAGAACGCGGAGTTAACCCCTTTAGCTCGCTCGGTATTGTCATTTTGCAGCTGCCAATCCTGATTGGGCTCTACTCTGGTATCCGCCGGATTATCACCAATCCGCACAACATCGTGGCCTTTTCGTATCCGTTTGTGCAGCATATGGGCTGGCTCAAGGAGTTAGCGGGCAACATCGGCAAATTTGACCACACCTTGTTTGGGGTCGTTGACCTAACGCGCAGCGCGCTTGAAAAGGGCGGCGGTGTCTATTGGCCGGCCATGATTTTGGTGCTTGGCAGCGCAATCAGCCAGTACTACCAGAGTAAGCAGCTGATGCCAAACGACAAAAACGCCCGCAAATTGCGTGACATTTTAAAGAACGCCGGGGGCGGGGAAAAGGCTGACCAGAGCGAAGTAAACGCTGCCGTTGGCCGCAGCACCCGCTTTTTTATCCCTGTTATGATCTTTTTCCTAACCGTTAACATTGCTTCAGCCCTCAGCCTTTACTGGCTGGTGAGCGGAATTGTGGCAATTATCCAGCAAAACAAGGTGCTTGGGCGTGACGAGGATGAGCTTGAAGCATCGGTTGAAGTTAAGCCGGTCTCTAGAAAAACTTCAAAAAACTCTAAGAAATCGACTGTTACACGCACTATTATCGAAGGCGAAATTATTGAAAAACCAAAAACAAACACCGCAGCCGCTAAAAAGTCTTCAAAAGGTAAAAAAAGGAGACGCTAGATGGAAGAGGCGATTCTGTACGCAAAGAAGTATTTAGAAGATTTGTTGTCATTTTTTGGTCTTAACACCGATGTTTACGCCACAAGCGAAGACGACATGATTGAGCTCAGCGTGCCGTCGACCCACTTGAACGGCTTCTTGATCGGCCAAAGAGGGGATACGATGCGTTCTTTACAGTTTATAGTGAGCAATGCGCTTAAAAACCAGGGGTACGAGTACACCAGGGTAAACGTGGACATCGCCGATTATAAAAAACAGCGTGCGCACCAGGTAGCGGAGCAGGCGGCGGATTGGATCAAGCAGGTGAGAGACAGCGGTAAGGAGCTGGCTTTGGACCCTATGAACGCCGCTGACAGGCGTACGGTGCACAAGGCGGCTGACGAGGCGGGTTTAATTACCGTCTCAGTGGGAGAGGGAAGGGATAGGCACGTGGTGCTGAAGCCTGCGCAAAATAAAAGTTCTGAAACTGACGCCGAAACAGAAGAATAACAAAAAAACATATTTATATATAAAAACGTAAAAAATACAAATATTAGCCCCCTATTCTAGTTCGCTTTTTGTTCAGCTGGGGATAACTTTAAGATAAGGCACGGTCATAGACCTCTAAAGTCTGTTTGGTCATGCGGTCCCACGAGTACTTGGCTACCTGGACTTTGCCGCGTTGTTTTAATTCTTCTGCATGCGCGTTGTTGTTAATAATGTTCAGTACTACTTCGGCCATTCCCCTGCTATCCAGTGGGTCAAAGTAATCCGCGGCATCGCCGTTTACCTCTGGGAGGCAGGTCGCATTACTGCTAGCAACAGGGGCGCCGTGGATCATGGCTTCCAGAGGTGGCAGCCCAAACCCCTCGCTGAGGCTTGGGAAAACATAGCAGGCAGTGTTTTGATAGAGCCATTTTAGCTCGCCATCAGAGATAAAACCGGTAAAAATAATGTTTTTGATGCCCTTTTCTTTCGCATTTTTCTCGTGTGCGTCGTATAAAGGGTCTTTTTTGCCGGCTAATACCAAATAAAGCTCAGGGTTTGTCTCCTGCATGATCTTAAAAGCGTCCATCAGGCGGCCGAGGTTTTTGTGCAGCATTGGCCGGCCGATGTACATGATAAACTGCTTGCCTTTGAGCGCTTCAACTGGAGTGGCTGGGCCGGTTATGGCATCGGCCGACTCCAGCGTTACGGTAACCTTGGCGGGCTTAATGTGCGCGAACTTTACGACATCATTTTTTACATATTGGGTTGGGGTGATGAGCACCCTGCTTTTATGCGCGGCTATAATATTAACAATCTTATATACCTGCTGTTTGAGCTTAAAAACAATGGCGTTTTTGGTCGGATTTCGAAAACGGACGGTGGTTAGGTCGTGCATGGTCGTGACCGCCCTGCCCGTGTACAGGATTGGCTGCTCGACTTTGCCAAAATGGACGAGGTCGGGCTTAAGCGACTTTATTTGTTTTCTAAAACCAAGCTGTTCGCCCAGCGAAAACTCTTTAAAAGGCGTTTCGACGGTCTGAAAACCTGGCGCGACAGATTTCATAAAATCAAGGCGGTGTTTTTTGGCGAGGACAACTATCTCATGCTGCGGCTTAAGCGTGTGCATATGCTCGATCAGCTTGTCGATGTACCGGCCGGTGCTTGTCCCCGACTCCCGCGCGTCAATAACTATCCTACTCATATTATAACTATACGATATCTGTTAGAATAGTGGATACATTAAGGAGACATCTGATGGCCAAAAGCGCACTTATTACCGGCATTGCAGGACAAGACGGAGGACACTTAGCAGCTTTACTGCATTCTAAAGGGTATAAAGTTTACGGCGTCATTCGTGGTCAGATGGAAACTTCTCATCCGCGGTACCAAAAGCTAAAAAATGAAATGCCATATGTAGAATTTGTTATGGCTGATTTGCTCGACCTGGCTGTTTTAGTAAGAACCATGCAATTAGTAAAACCAGACGAAGTATATAATTTAGCTGCAATTAGCCACGTTGGTTACTCTTTCAAGGATCCAATTTTAACGGCCGATGTAACTGGCAAGGGCGTGTTAAATGTACTAGAAGCTATTAGGTTATCGGGACTTGAAAAAACTACTCGTTTTTATCAAGCTTCGACTTCTGAAATGTTTGGTGGCCTTGATTACAACCGACCAGATGTCGGCTATAACGAAGATTCCCCTTTTCATCCACGTAGCCCCTACGGTGTTGCAAAATTATTCGGACATTGGATAACCCGTAATTACCGCGAGAGTTATGGTATGTTCGCAGCTTGCGGAATTCTCTTTAACCACGAAGGCGAACGCCGCGGTCCTGAATTTGTAACACGCAAAATTAGTAAAGCAGTCGCTAGAATCAAATTAGGTAAACAGGAATATATTGAACTGGGTAATGTAGACTCAAAACGAGATTGGGGATATGCCGGCGATTATGTAGAGGGTATGTGGCGAATCCTGCAGCACAATAAACCGGATGATTTTGTTTTGGCGACTGGTGAGACACATTCAATAAGAGAATTTTGTGAGCTAGCTTTTGCAAATATTGGTATTGATATTAAATGGCATGGTAAAGGCGAAAAAGAAGTAGGAGTTGATACTAAAACCGGAACAACTCTAATTAAAATTAACCCCGAATTTTATCGTCCAGCAGAAGTTGACGTTTTGACGGGAGATCCGTCAAAAGCCGAGAAGGTTTTAGGCTGGAAGCGTAAGGTAAACTTCCCTAATTTGGTTAAGCTAATGGTTGATCATGATCTTGCCGAAGAATCTGGCTCTCTCTACACCGACATTACCGATGAAGGTCCGCTAAGACATATTGTTTTCTTCTCTATGAAGACTAGTGCAAGTGATGAAGAAATGGATGAAGCAATAGGGAGACTAAAAAAAATTGGTAAAAAAACTAATGGCGCTAGGCTATGGAATGTAAGTAAAAGTATGGATTTTCGTAAAGGCAGAATTTTTATTCAAAATACAGTATTTGATAGTGTTGATAGTTTTGAGAAATATCGAAACTCAAAAGACCATGCAGATTTTGCGCAGTATATGAGCAAAATTGCTGACTGGTCTACCGGTGACTATCTCGAATAGACCATGCAGGATTAATTAATGCCTAAGGTTTCTTTTATCCTGTTAGTTACAATCTTGGCAGTATTACTCCATGTTAGTTCTTTGAGTAGTTTACTATTCTGATCCAGAAAAGATGCGCGCTTTTGTTTGTTAGTCAAACTTTCTGTAAGTGATTGGGCAATCGAAATTGGATTAGTTTGATCAAAGAAAAATGCCGCGTCATTAGTTACTTCATGAAAGACTTCAATATCACTAACTGCGACGGGCTTATTATGCTGCATTGCCTCAATGATAGGCATACCATAGCCTTCATATAATGAAGGCATTACCAACAAAGTTGTACTGGAAAATAAGGCATATTTTTCTTCTTCGGTAACGTAACCGGTATTAATAATTTCATTATTAATATTAAAGTTATGTTCTTGACCACTACCCCATCCCTTTGCGCCAGAGATAACAAGTAAGTATGTATCGCGTAGTTTTTTATCTAGCAGGTTATACCCTTTCACTAAGTTATATATATTCTTTCTGGGTTCAGAGTTTCCAATAAATAAAATAAATTTTTTCTGTATATTCATTTCCTTCAAAGCCTGTGAAATACTAAAATTAACATTTGGTTTATAAGCTGGCGGCGGAATTAATGTAACTATTACTTTATGAGGCAGTACTTGATAATATTCAGTTAATTCTTTTTTTATTGTTTCGGAAATGCATATGATAAACTTTGCTTTGGCAATTGACTTTGGAACGAATTTTGATAAATCTTTCTGGTTTCTGGGGCTTACTGTAGATGCGTAATTTATGTAAGTAAGATCATGCACTGCTAAAGCGAAGGGTGTATTAAATATACTTGGGCGATGAGTAAAGTTTGGGAAAATAGCAAAATCAGACTTAACTTTTGAAAGTATTTCATAAGGAATTTGTATTCCAAAGCGTCTAAAAAAATTATATACTTTTCGGTGAATAAACCTACTTTCTTTGTAGATGACGTTTTTTAATTTTGGTAAGTTAGGATTTGATAATCCAAAAAAATTAAAATAATGAGCGTACACTGTTATATCTTCTTCCTCGGAAATAGACTGCAGCAAACCTAAAGAATAATAACCTATGCCAGACTTGTTTGGCTGAGCAGCTGCGTCAATATCAAAGAAAATTTTAAGACTTTTAGTTTTCATTTTTTGCTTATACTATGTATTTCGTCTAGTATTATCCTGGCAGTGTTCTCCCACGGGAATTTCTTATACTGCAGGACACCTTTTCTTATTAAGTCACGTCTTATACTTTCTGAATCTAATATAGTTTTTATTTCTTGCGCCATACTTTTACCACTTTCAACTAATACTATCGCATCACCCGCTATTTCTGTTATGGATGAATTACTGTAAGCAATACAAGGGCAACCTAACGCCATTGCTTCAAGAAGTGGCATACCAAAACCTTCATATAAACTAGGGAATATAAAAGCTTGGGCATGACAGTACAATAACTGTAGATCAAAGTCAGAAACATAACCTGGCAAAATAATGTCTTTTTTATATTCGGGAATTTTGTCTATTTCTTTATGCCAGCCTAGATTTTCTAGGTTGTTAAATAACTCGAACTCCTTTCCGACGACAACCAGTTTTAAGCTAGGATAATTCGGTTTTAGCTCATGAAATTCTCTAACCAACTGTATGACATTTTTCCTAGTATCAATGCCGCCAACATATAATAAATACTTTGTGTTGATTATTTTTTTTACGATTTCATTTTCTATATTTCTTTTTTTTGCATCAAGTACAGAATCTATTCCTAAAAGCGCAACTTTAATTTTTGATGGATCTATTTTTTTATCATAGCTCAATAAATCGTTTCTAGAGTTCTCGGAAATTGCCAAAATTGATGCAGCATTATTGTATTTTCTTAAATCCGATAAATAGCGTTGCCAGTTTAGTCCATCGCCTAACTTTCCCTTTATTCGCCGGATAGTTTTCTTTGCATTTTGTCTGTCTACATCTGCTTGTCTAAAAAGTACGGGGATCATATCATGAAACATAGTTACCGTGGGAATATTTTTTAGTATGCCCAAACCAAAGTCAAACTGTAGTAATACATCAACTACTCCACTCTTTATGTTTATTTTTTTCATCGGTCTTAGCAGTATACGAATGTATTTCTTCTTATTTATATTTGGTGTTCTTACGGGTAGGTATTTTATGTAAGCATCAGTAGCAATTTCGGGCATTGCTAAAAGAGGATCATAAAAAAATGTAAACTTATCACCTGAGGCACTACCAAATTTAAGAAGGGGTCTCAATGTTCTGCTCAATGCCTTTCCAATTCCTCGGTGTTTAGTTTCGGCTTGTAGCGGTCTTATGTCTATGCCTATATTCATGATTTTTCCTTTGCAGCCGACTCAAGTACTTGAAGTGTTTGTTCGGCAGTATATTGCCACGTAAATTTAGCTGCTTGTTTTTTGCCGTTTACTATTAGCTTTCGACGTAATTCGCTGTCACCCAGAAGTTTACAAATAGCTTTGTTCATAGGTAACCCATCCTTAAGCACCATAGCCCCTTTGCCAGCCACTTCTGGCAAAGACGAGTTGTCATAAGTAATTACTGGGCAACCAGCTTGCATTGCCTCGAGGATAGGCAATCCGAAGCCTTCGTAGCGGCTCGGAAAGACAAAAGCAACGGCATTTTTATATAACCATGCAAGTTCACCGTCGCTAACAAAACCGATTAACCGTACCTGCTTAGGCTTGCTAAGATTAGCGATAGTCTTATGCAATTTTACAGCTTCCGGAACTTCAGTATTATTTATTTCCTTGCCGGCAAACACAATCTGGGTATCTGGGAATTCTTCCCACACTTTCTCTAGTGTAGAAGCTAAGTTAACTAGTCCTTTTCTTGGATCCGCCCCTCCTACATAAAATAAGAATTGTTTTAATCCAAGTTTTTCCATGGCGTCTTTAGAATTTTTATCTATCTGAGGTAATTTACCTGCTGCGAGAGGTATCACTATAACCTTTTTGGCATTAATTCCTGGCACATAGTTTAGAAGATCTTTTTTAGTATGTTCTGAAATACTGATTATGCGGGCATCTTTTTTATAACGTTGCAACCAACCTTCCATTACGCGCCACTTAAGCCGCATGCGTGAGTAACCAATTAGGTGGCCGGGTGTATAGCCACCAAGATGCACGTGCTGGTAAAGATCTTTATAAATATATGGAATTAAATCATATACAACACTGACAATTGGCGTCTTACGAGTTTGCAGCGGTTGTGATGTATCGATATGGAAGAATACATCAAGATTATACTTATCTATTGAGATCGGGCGCGGAGTAATATATAAAATCCTTATGTATTTAACGCCACGTAATCCATCACCCCTACCTGCGGCGTTGGAATACTTAAATCTACCATGTAACTTCAAATCTGGCGTCTTTGCTTTAGGGGCAGAGGTAAAAAATACATATTCGTTTACCTGATCTATTTCACTTAGTGAGTACAATAGCTCGCTCGCATAACGCCCAATACCTCGGTGCTGGGCTCCGCCTTCAAGTGATCGTAAATCAACTCCGATACGCATTTATTTTATCTCTTTCGTAATTATCTGTACTCCAAAAACTTGACGCCATACAGCTGCAATTAATCCTTCAAAAAAATATACACTACGGCGTAATCGAATCTTTTTACCAGGCACTTTGCAATACTCGCTGTATTTTCGGTGTAATGCGCGAATAGTGTGAGATTTTTTTACATTGCGGATTGTAAAAAATAGTTCATTTCGGTAAAAAAGCCTGTTGTCGTAAATATGACCTTTTACGCGTGATTCAACACCGCCGTAGTGCGCTGCCAAGTGCAGTAATTCGGCACGAGGTTCATAATATATTTTTTTACCACTATTTATTAACCTGAGAGACATATCACTTTCTTCGCGGAATGCATTACCATAAAAACGAGTGTCGTACCCCCCAGCCTTAAGTGCGTCTTTAACAATGATTGAGTGGTTACCCCCAGGGAACGCATTAGTGTAGCTTGCTTTTGTGGCGGTAAATACTCCATGAGATACGGCAAAATCGTCAAACTTTAAAACATCCTTTTTGATTGGAAAATCTTTTTGTAGTACCCGACCGCCAACCGCACTTACATCTGGAAAATCTTCGAATGTTTTTAAATGCCAGGCTACCATGTCTGGTTGCAATACGACATCATCATCCAAAAATAATACTATAGGTGCTTTTGAAGCGCGCAGGGAAAAATTTCGAGCTGCCGGAAGTGAAGGCGGTCCTGCCTTTATATAACGGAATCGTGGGTCTTTAATCTTTTCAAGTGCATCTTTAGTTTCGTATTTATGTTCTAAAGTTTGATCAACAACTAATAATTCGAGATTTTTATATGTTTGCATCAACACTCCGTGTATGGTGTCAATTAAAACTTCTTCCCGGTTGTAAGTAGGTATTGCGATGCAGATGTCAGGGGTAATCATATATGTTTCTTAATCCTACGCTTAAGTTTACCAGCTAATTTTGTGTACGTAACCTTATTGCTGTAGATAGTACCAGCAGCCCGAATCGCTGTTACTGCATCCAGGCAAGCTATAGATTTACGACTAATCCAAGCATTTGTACGGATAATGCGTTCAATTCTTTCATGACTATTCTCTAGATCTAAATAGTAGGTTAAGTTTATTCGTCCGCTTCTCAAAAGTCTTGTCTTTTGTTCCCATGCTTCATCCTGGATCTTTATTACTTTTTGAGTTTGAAGACCTGAGTTAGTGGAAGAAATTCCTTTTTTGTTCTCTCTGTAGATGTAAAGTGGCTCGTCGATATTTTTAAAATCACCTAGCGGTGACATTCGTAACCATAAGCCATAATCTTCGGCTGGCCAATCGGCATCATGGTATCCTCCAGACTCCAAATAAGCGTCCCTTCTCATCATTACTGATCCATGAGCAAATGGCGAACGTAGTAAAAGCTCTTGTTTTAATTCTGGGCTATTTATCAGAACGTGATGTTGATGTGTGATTTTCCCACTCATGTTCATGACTTTTATCGAACAACCAACAATAATTACTCCGGCGGTATCCTCAAGAACCTTAACTTGTTTTTCTAGCCGTGTTGGTTCGGACATATCGTCCGCATCTTGTCGTGCAATATATTTTCCCTGTGCAATTTTTATTCCAGTTTTTAGCGACGCTACCAAACCTTTATTATGCTGAGTCGTTATTACGATCCGTGAGTCTTTGTATTGATTTAATATGCTGGCAGTATTATCTGTTGAACCATCATTTATCACAATTAGTTCATAGTTGGTAAATGTTTGATTAAGAATACTATCTATAGCATTTTTAATGTACGCCTCTGCGTTAAATACACTCATTACGATAGATAATACTGGCGTTGCCATAAGCTATAATCGCACCCAAGAATTAAGCATGATGTCTATTGCATCATTAGCTGTTTTATCCTTGAACCATACTTTTGGTGCCACTACAATTTTATTAGGATTGGTACATAACCATGAACCCCACCAGCTAAACGAGCTGTTGGCCATTACGAAGTGCTTACAGTTTTTCATTAGGCGCATATCATCAGACCCTTTGTCGTTGCCCTCCACGAATGTTACCGGCACGTCAAACTTGAGATTCTTTTTACACCATGGAATATCATTCGAAAATACAAAAACTTGTATATTTTTTATACCAATTTTTTTTTGGATATACTCCTGCGCTTTTTGATAGTAGTCAGCTCCAAGAGAACCATGAAAAGTATTGGCATTTTTATTGGTGATATAGTCACCACGCCTTACATGGATTGACACAGATTCAGAGTTTTTGATCTTACTCATAATTGCTAAATTTTTGTCAGATAACTTTGAGGTTGGTTCAAGTTCTGCAATCAGTTCATTGCGGATGTCTTTAAAATACTTTTCTGTCTGCCAGTAACCTATAAGCATAGTGTTATCGGGTTGTTCTAAGGCTTCTGGGTTATAGCCTTGACCCTGCTCGTAGTACATCCAGATGGCGCTTCCTAAGTGCATCTTACGTAGCAGCCGGTTAGTAACTCGGATGGGTTGGCGTGGATCTACAATGCGTAACCGACTAAGATCCTCACATACAGTTGCCTCAAGTGGATAACAACCAATCTCATAGAACCGTGGCGTATCAACATCAGCAAAATCCTTGAACCAGCTTAGGTCTAACATTAAATTTGTGCCTAGCTTTTTAGATAAATTTTTCCCAATCGCGTATTGGAAAAGCTGGTTGCTATGGCCCCCCATTAATCGTACGACTATCATCGACTTATGCCTTTAAGTACATCTTCGTAGAGAGTCAGATATTCCTCAGTAAGCCTATCCCAGGTATATTTCATCTTCCAAGCATCATGGCCTTTTTCCCCGAGTATTTTTCGTTTTTTTGGGCTGTGGGCTAGTTTAGTTAGTTGCCATAAGGTGTCCTTAAGGTCGGCACGTACACGGCTGTTTTCGGCAGGATGACTTTTTACAATTATCCCAGAACCGGTCCATTTTGCGATTTCTGCACTGTTGCCAGCTGGTGTGGCAATAAACGGTACGCCTGCAGCTGCAGCTTCAAACAAAACTAGCGGGCTGCATTCTATGTTAGATAGAAATACGTATATGTCTGACATCTTAAGCAAATCGCGTACATCCTCTCGGTTTCCGCCATCTACCATCACAACTCGTTTACCTATCATTTTTCTACTGAGGTTAAGGCGCTCGGCGGCGGCCTCAAAATCAGTATAATGTCCATCCTGAGGGCGTATACTCCCTGCAGAAATAAATGTAGCTTTGGAAACTGGCAACTTTCTAAATACGCGTAGAACATCCATGTGGCCCTTTTCGCCGTACAACCCGATGGTCATTATTGTAAGGCCACCTATACCGTATTTAGTCCGCAAGTAACGTATGCGTTCGGGTGATAATGGATCGGTGAACTCCTCTTCGTTAGCTCCGTTTGGAATTATGGTTATGTTCCTCAGTTTATTATCACGAGCAAAGTTGATATCACGGTAATTACTCGAAAGATAGACGGTAGCGTCGTATTTCTTAAGTATGGCTGGAAGTTTTTTGAAGTAGTTAATATATGCTGGGTCGTATAAGGCCGAATAGCCACAAGGCACAAAAATCTTTTTTGCTTTGATGTCGTCTATAACTTCAAAAAACGCATCTGCTGTCCACTGCTGAGCCGCATAGTTCATGACTACATCGAACTTCTCTTTTCTAAGGAAGTCATGATATTTCTTTTTTTCACCCTTGATACCATTAACTGTATTGCCACTTATCTCAAAATCTACAATCTTAACGCCATTATGGATACGGTTTGTACGATTTGGTATTGCGGTAGTCACTACTGTAACGTCATGCCCAAGCCGTACCATACGTTCGCTTAAATGCCTTACGACTTCCTGTGCACCACCTATTGATGGGTAATAAAATTCAACCGTGTGTAGTATTTTCAATTTCTAACTCCTAATAAATCTAATACACAGTTAAATATAGGCTTAATAAATAGCTTGTAAGATTTTGGTTTTAGCCGTATAGCCGCATATGCGGTGAGGACTCCTGGCTTTATGGCGCCTGTATTCAGGAGTGCTTTACCAATATCTATCTGGTGGGCTGCGTATTGGTCAAAGGTAAGTGATGCAAATTCTGAATCCATACTCTTATAATACTTGCCATCTGCAATAATCGCACCTGCAGATTTACTATAAAAAGGTTTTGACCACTGCTCGTTAATGATCCTAGCGGTATTAGCGTGCTGAACTTCACCTTTCGTATGAGATATACTCTGCTTATTTATGCGGTAAAGATACAATGACTCGGGTATGATTGCGATCTCCCAACTATCGGCAATGCGGCGCCACAATTCTAAATCCTCAGTAGGCCCGTAGTCGGAAGTGTAGTAGCCAGTTGTCGTAAAAACGCTCCGACGATACATTGATGTGCCATGACCGATCGGATTAGTTACATAGAGCGCTCTTTTGATATCAAGACTTTTAGTAGGCATACAAATAGTCAAATCTTTCTTTTCAGTTAGATCATCTATATACGTAAAGAAAGTACCGACAAGGCCGAGGCTTTGATCGTTATCAAGTAACGCGACTTCTTTTTTGAGTCGTGAGGGTAGGGAAATGTCGTCGGCATCTTGACGAGCTATGTACTGTCCTCTTGCAAGTCGGACGCCTTTGTTAAGCGTGTAGACAAGGCCGTGGTTGCTCTGGTTAATAACTCTTATGCGTTTGTCCTTATAACTTTTCATAATGCTAGGTGCGGAATCAGTTGAACCGTCATTGATAATAATAAATTCAAAGTCGCTGAATGTTTGACCCAATATGCTGTCGATTGCGGCATGCAAATATTTATCGCCGTTATAAACACCCATAACAACCGACACTTTTGGCTGGCTGGCCGGATCAAGCTCATTCTTAAGACGTGACCAATTTTCTTGCATGCTTGCAAGCTGAATGTCGACTTTTGATCTCTGGGCTACTGTGAGGCCATTGAAATCAAGCAGGGTTTCATAGACGTTACAGAGCCGCTCAATTGAAATCAAGTCGTCGCTTGTACTTATGTTCTGATCGTGAACACGGTAGTAGGCCAAGACAGAATCAATATTACGAAGACCGCGAGGAAAACTGGCTGCGATTCGTAGCCATAGTTCGTAATCTTCGACTGCGCGTAAGCTGTCCGCTTCATCAAATAGGCCAGTTTTTCTAAAGGCGGAAGCCCGCACCATGACGGTAAGTGTGGAAATGGTATTTTGTTTTAGTAGTTTACGAAAATCTTCGGCTGCGTCTAGACTTTTACTATCGGCAATTTTTTTGCCCGATTTATCACCTGCCATGTTCATGATCTCCGCATTACCAAATGACATCATTACGGTTGCATCATCAAAAAATGGTAGTTGCTTCACGAGTTTGTCTTGTGCCCATAAATCGTCTGAATCCTGGAAAGCAATTAACTCCCCTTTTGCGGCACGTATTGCCGCATTGCGAGGAACTGATGGTTTGCCTGAATGTGGTAGTTTGAGAAATGTAATCTTGTCATAATAGGGCTCTAAAACATAAGCGGTGTCGTCGGTGGAGCCGTCATCAGTAACGATAACTTCCAGTCCCCAGTCTTTCGGAACATTTTGCTCTAGCACGCTATCTATCGCTTCTTTTATGTAGGCCGCCCTATTGAAGGTTGGTATGATAACGCTAATGTATCTCATTTATTTTTTGATGCAGTCAGCTTATACTGTGCGTCGTATTCATCGAGCCATATTTCGAGTAGCGAGGTTTCAAATTTGCTTTCATTGAGTGTAAAGTTGCGAAGGTATTTCTTGGTGAGTTCACGGGCTTTCTGAGTACTAATTTCAGTCAAACCAGCTTTGTTAGCGGTGACGATAACATTCCTGGTTGCTAAGTAAGCTGTCTGTTCGATTTTAATATTCTTAAAACCAAATAACTTCATAGCTTCACGCAATCGTTCTGCAGACCAGCCTTCATAGTGCGTAGCCCATGGAGCTTCATTTGAGCCAAAGATGTGACGGAGCGCTACTTTACGGTCGCGTTCGGGCAATGACGGGTCGATGACGAGCTTCGCGCTTTCATCAAAGTCCGGCACTTCAATATGAATCTTACCGCCCTTTTTGAGCCAGCCTTGCCATGACGCGAGCAGTGCCAATGCGATATGACGCGGAAAATGTTCGTAAACATGGTGCAGTCGTACCTCGTCTATTGTTTTGGCTTTATAACGTAATTTAGTGAGATCATGGAATTCATCTGCCACAGTTTTTTCTTGTACCGTATGCTTGTCGAGTGGGTAGTCAATGTTTACGTATCCCTCTAGGTAAACCTGTCCGCAGCCTAGGTGTAGTTTCATTTGATGTTCCTTTCGGGGGTTAATTTGTTCCAGTATTTTGACGCAGTCTTATGCTTGTCTTTAAATTTTTTCATAAGCCAGTCATTCTCGGGCATCTTTAAATGCTTCCACCGTTTTTCATATGTATTCCAATCTAGTTTTTGTTTTTCTTGGTTTGTGGCTCTGACTTCGAGGTTGGCATCAGAGTAATGTTCTATATATGAATTAGGCGAATCAACACACATAAAACCGGCATCCGCCATGCGTAGACAAATATCTCCGTCGGCGTGATAGAACGTAAAGTTGTCAGCATCTATATAGTTGATAGCTTCAAGTGCCTCACGGGCGTATATGCCATGATTGACGAACATTCGATTGCCCCAGGCTAGTCCAACCCAGTAATCTTTTTGTTCTGGCCAGTTCCGCCAGTAGAATGCCGCCGCGCCTATCTTGTTCCCCTTTTTTTGCAACTTCATTATATGATTAATACCTTTTGTTATCGCACCGGGAACGACGAGGCAGTCATCGCTTAACATGCAGATATAGGGCGCGCTGGCAGCGCGGAAGCCCATGTTCATAAAGTACCCCCAGCTACGACGTTCAATTGTTTTGCCCTTCCACTCACCACGGTTGTGCTGCAGAATGGTAATAATATCTTTTTGTGATGTGAGCCATTCGATAGATCCGTCTGTTGAGCCTCCGTCAATAATAATGAGTTCGTGGGGCGTTTTTTTAAGATCGGCACGGACAGTTTCGATGACAGCTTGTAGGAATGGCAGTCTGTTATAGCTCCCGATAACAACTGAAACAATAGGTTTGCTCATGTACTCCTTATTTTATACTATAAACTAAAGTACGGATATGATTTGCACTAACTAATAAATAAAAAGCAAAAGCCATTTTTGAATATTCTCAAGGTTTTTGCCTTGATTACCTTGATGTTTATAGTTTCTTCAATATTGCTTTCAATTGTTTGCGGAAGAATTCTGGTGAATGATATGCCTGTGTGACTAAGCGGACTTCGCGGGACATGGAGTGTACTTTAGCGGGCGTGAGCGAGGAAAAATGCTTTACAGCACTTGTTATCTCTGCGATGGTGTTATTTTTGAGAACATAGCCGTAACCTGTAGCATCAAGCCTAGTCTCCTTAGATACTATAGGAATTAGCCCTTGGTTCATAGCTTCTACTACTGACCCAGCTTGACCTTCACTACATGAAGGTAAAATAACATATGCACAAGTACCCATGACATCATAAAATTCCTTAGTACGCATACCCACTTCACCGATAAGATGGATATTGGGAAGCTGTAATTCTTTTTTGAAGACATTCATCACAGCTCTGTCGGTATTAGCAACTATATATAGATGTTGAGTTAGGTCTTTAAAGCTGTCAATCAGGAGGTCAAGACCTTTGTGTATGCTACCGCTACCTGCAAAAAAAAGAAAATTTTCTTTGGCTGATACGTAATCCTTTGGATGCGTATCATAATGATTATCTGGGTAGCTCGCGTTGTTCACGGTAAATACTTTTTTGTACTTAGAAGGATATACACTACGCATTGAAGGGTCGCCAAGCACAATAATCATGTCTGAAGTTTCATTAACTAATTCCTCAGAATCAATGATATAGCGGTCGCGGGCAATAGTAGTACCATGGCGTTTCTTGAAATCTGCCAAACGTTTATCTTCTTCGCTATTATTAAACTTCCAATAACTTCCAGTAAGCCAATGAATAATTCGTGGCTGGTTTTTAACATTATGCATGATTTGTTCAAAATTTTTGCCGCCATGAAAAACTATAAGATCGTACTTTTTTTTAGGAACGAATTCGGTATTATCCCAATCTATTATATCTACAATATATCCAAGTTCATTCAAAACACGTGCCCACGATACGGCTAGGCCATGATTACTGAATCGTACAAGCTCTTCATTTTGCAGCTCGGCAATCACTGGACCCGTCAAATATGAGAGTAGGGCTTTCTTCCTTCGTTTTAGCGATGGTAAGAATCTACTAAATGATTCAACGTACGACAGCCCAGTATCCGTGTGAATTATCGCTTTATTTCTTTGTCGTAGCATGCTTCTTGGTTTTTTTCAGAGGTTTACGTACGATTGCGATTTGATGATGCGGGTGAAAAAATGGTACGGCAGAAAACGTTTTATTCACTAGTTTACCCATCGTTGTCGGTATGAATTGCCTATCTTCGTATTTTACCAGTTTATGTTTCGGGTTCAACTCATGATATACGCCGTCTATGATTGCTACAGGATTATGCTCGACGATTTCAAACCCTTGTTTTTTAATCTCATCAATAAACTCTTTTTTTGTAAAACGATATTCAAAGAACTCACCATATGTCGGGTATGGCCAGTATTTGAATTTGCTATCTAGACGATTTGGTTGCGGGCCAGCATTCTCTCTCCAGTTCTTAGTTGCTGCCTTCTCGGTTACTTTTTCATTCCACCATACTGTTTTTTTGATCTTACGTATAGTATTTAAGCAAGGGGCTGTAATTATAGCTGCCGCCCCAGGCTTCAAGGTCCGGTAAATGTCTTTGAGCGGAGCTTCAGGCCCCTCAATCCAGTGCTCGATGACGCCCAAGGAAATGATGCCATCAAAATGATTGTCAGGGAACGGTGAATTGGCACTGTCGCCCTGGACGGCATTTACTTCAGGCCAATAGTCCTTAATCATATCTACAGCATCCTGATCCCATTCAAGACCTATAACATCCCATCCGCGATCGTAAAGGTATTTTACATAACGTCCTGCCCCACAACCAGATTCCAAGACCCGTGATGGTGCAGGCATGTATTTCTCTATGTAAGGTAATATGCCATCTGTCTCGCAGGTTGCGAGGAGTGTGTCCATATTATTCTTGTCCCACTTGAAGATAGTGCTCATGTTTTTTCCTTAAGCTTTAATTAACTTTAGCATCCTTTGCGTATAAGCGCTCCATGAAACGAATTCTGCCAATGTTTTATTTGCTTCTTTAGCGACCGAGTCAGTGTGTTTACGGTCTGTGACTATATCATTGATAGCATCAGCAACTTCTCTTGGGCTCTGCGGTTTTACGATCCATCCCGTCTTACGGTTAGTTATTAAATCTGCGGCACCGATATTGTCAGTAATGACACATGGTAGCCCTGCGGCAACTGCTTCAAATACGGAAATACCCCAGGTAAAACCGTCATTAATAAATATAAAAGCATCACTTTTCTTATAAAGTTCAGTCATTTCTTTATCAGTAACGTAATTCATAAAAGTTACATGCTTTTGTACGCCAAGTTCTTTTGTTAGATTTTTAAGCAATGTAAAATATTCAGGCGATAGGTCTTGCCGTCCTACGATTATTGTTTTCATCGGCTTGTTTTCATCTACCAAAAGCTTGGTAGCGAGGATGAGGTCTTCATATCTGCGATGCGGAAACAATACTCCAACTGATAGGATAGTATATTCAGACTTCTCTATGTATTTTCTAGCTTTAGATAGAGGTATGAACTGGTCTAGATCGGCGCCTGCAGCTACGAAATCTGCTTTTTTACCAAGGTGTTTCTCAACAAGCGACCCATTGAATGAGTCGTATACTGCAAAGCTAGTAATCTTACGCAGGCCCTTTTTCATCAAATGAATCCGGTTCGCATTATTAATCAGATCTGTGCGTTTATCTTTATTTGATACATACTTGGTTTTGGCAATCGAAGTAAGCTCTGCCTTATACTTGCCAAGACCTTCGGGGAATTGGTTATTGAGCATCCATACGATAGATTTAATCTGCGTCTTCGGGAGGCATGCTATTGCGATTAGGCTAAGCTCATCATGAATTATTATAGCCTGTGTATCGGGTGCGACTTTCTGGGCGAGCTCACGGAATCTTTCAGAGAGTGGCTTATTTGAGCCATTCTCTATAGTTACGATATTGAGATCACCTATACTATCTGGATAACACTGATTTTTATCAACTACCGGTGAATAGACGATGACCTCATGCTTAAGCCGCATTAACTGCTGTGCTAATCGGATGACAAGCTTTTGATATCCCCCGCTTACTTCCAGGTTGTTTACAAGCATGCCGATTTTCATCAGCCAATAATCCTGCTTACATCTTTTGCCCAAGCATGAATGAGCTCAACTTCGTCATTAGTGACGATCTTTTCTTCGCAGAGTTTCGTGTAAGCACTTACAAGTAATTCGGCAGGCTTAGCACCACTATTTTTAGCGACAGCAGTGATAAGATCAATTACTCTCTCGGAATGAATATATACTGGTATTTCTGATTCAAAATCTCTGAGATAATCATGGGGATTGCGTTTTTGGATTACCGTTGCAGCACCAATTCCTAAGTGAAGTTCCTGCTCCCACATAATTGGCTGTGCAATCAAGCCGCGTAATATATCAGTAAAGCGGAAGGTGACAAAAGAAGGTAAGTAAAGTAGTACGAAGAGCTCTTTGTTGAATATTGTATTCTGAGAATTAAATGGTGAAACCGTGCCTTTATTCAACGCTATAGGTTCGGATTTATCAAAGGTGACAAGTTTATTACTTGTTAGGCGATATATAGCATCTACATCTGGATCTTCGTCTGCCAAGAACTGCCATACGCCTACATTTATATTTTCAACAGTTTCAACAGGTGATTCTTTTTCTAAAATACGATTGAGTGGATATCCGCGTGGCCAAATAAACTGATCTGTAAAATATTTATAGATATTTACGAATTTAGCATTCGAAATAGTCTTATGCTTAGTTGATTCATCTGGAATAAATGGCCAATTTTCATAAGGAATATTGTCATCATCTGTGTCTGCTATTAACTCAGCTCCATGCTCCATAGCATATAAATATCCGACCATTTTCCTGCAGTAGTGGTTCCAGGGTAGTAAATCAATAATTTTATAACCAAGGTTTACTTGATCTTCTGGTCCTAAATAAATCACCCCATCTTGATGCCAATTGGCGGGTGTTTTCTTGTCACCTACTACAATGAGTTGCCAACCCTCTATGGCTGCAAATTTAATAACTGATTCCGTTGGAGCGAAAATCGATGTAATAACTACGAACTTTTTAGATCCATTCACCTAGTCGCTCCTGTCGATTTGCCATTTAACCTTGTCTGCAATATATCCCATATATTTGCCCCCGAAATATTGTGAACGGACATCATTTTTGGCTTGACGTATTCTGAGTGGGATATTTTCACGCACATCATGTGCTACTTTTCCTGGGGATTGTATAGAACATCGCAAGTAATAAACACCAGGAAGAAGATGCAAATCGTTAATATTTATAGACGCAGAATATTTACCAGCTTCTAAATCGCCCATTTTTTTATCAAAATCAGTATCTGTACTCATAAATATTGGTTGGCCTTCGTTACTTAAAACTTCAACGGCAACTATAGTATCGATTGATTTTTCCTTAACGGTATATTGTAGGGCTATTTTCCAAGGTTCTCCGATGTCAAGCGCCTCCACTACCTTATTATCAGAATCATATATGTTTATCTCTTTAAACTGTGCGTCTTTTTTTGGATTGTCCGCAAAAGTACTTTCTGTAACAGACGCAATATTTTTTTCCATATATTTTTCTGTTGCAAATTCTGTTTCACCAATATATTTGGCAATACCCTTTTCTAAGTACATTGCTCGATCACACACTTGTTTTACTATGGTCATACTATGGCTCACGAATAGAATAGTCTGGCCACGTTTTGCACCTGAAAGAATACGTTCCAAGCATTTTTTCTGGAACTGTGCGTCACCAACTGCTAGTACTTCATCGATAATCAAAATATCGGGATCAAGGTGTGCAGCGACTGAAAAAGCAAGTCTCACATACATTCCAGATGAGTAGAATTTAACTGGCGTATCAAGAAACTTTTCGATTTCAGAGAAGGCAACAATATCATCAAATTTTGATTTAATTTCCTGCCGGCTCATACCTATCATTGATCCATTGAAGTATATATTCTCACGTCCAGTAAGCTCTGGGTGAAAACCAGTGCCAACTTCGAGCATGCTGGCAACACGTCCATGCATGCTGATGCTTCCAGTAGTTGGGTCAACGATGCGTGATAATATTTTAAGCATCGTAGATTTGCCTGAGCCATTCTTACCCACTATTCCAAAAACTTCACCTTTTTTAACTGCAAAATTAATATCTTTTAGAGCCCAAAATGTCTCATCATTTTCTGGGTTAGATTTACCCATACCAAATCTGGGTTTATGCAGAAAGTTTGAAAAACCATCCTTTATTGTGCCATAACCAGGTTTATTTTGATGGCTGATATGATAACTTTTACTAATATTCTCAACTCTAATGACTGTCTCATTGTCTTTATAGCTCTTGCTCATATAATATCCGCAAAATTCTTTTCTGTTTTATTAAAATACCAAATGCCGATAATAATAGCTATAACCGTACTAATGCAAGAAAGCAGCACGCCAATCCAGCTAATTGGTTCACCGAACATTGCAGCCCGTATTCCGCTGATCGCACCTGCTGCGGGATTTAGAAAAGCAAAAGTCCGATATTTTGCAGGGATGGAAGTAATTGGATAAATGACTGGTGTCACAAATAGAAGCATTTGGGTGATAAATGGTAATGCCGAGCGTACATCGCGATACTTAACATTTAACGCAGCGAAAAAGATGCCGATACCAAGCGATGACGCAACAAGAATAGCAAGTGCAGGTAGAAAAAAGATTATCCCACTTAGATGAGGTGTTATATGGTAAACAATGAGGAAAACAAAGAAAATGCTAGCAGCGAAAAAGAAATCTACGATACTTAAAGCAGCTGCAGCAAGGCATGGTATAAGTCGTGGGAAATAAATTTTGGTAATGACACCCTGGCTAGCAACAAGTGAATTAGCAACAGTGTTAATTGAAGAGTTAAAACAGTTCCAGTACATGAGTCCGAGATATGCGAATACGGCATACGGTACTGCCCGGTTTCCTGATTGTATGCCTGCTACTTTGTTAAAGAATAATGTAAAAACTCCAGTCGCTAAAAATGGTTGCAGTATAGCCCAGCCCGCACCTAGAAAGGTTTGTTTATAACGAACTTTGATATCGCGCCAAGCAAAAAAGAAAAATAATTCGCGATATAGCCATAGCTCTCTTACGCTTACACTTTGACGCTTATTAGCTTCTATATAGATGTCTTGGGTAACGCTACGCATTTTTTCCTTGGTACCATTCAATCGTGCGCTTTAAGCCATCATTAAGATTTATCTGATATTTCCAACCAAGTTTACTAAGTTTATCTGGACTCATCAATTTACGAGGCGTGCCATCGGGTTTACTTGGATCAAATGTAATAGTACCACTGAAGCCAACTATTTGCTTAATCAACTCAGCTAATTCTTTGATTGTTATATCCGAACCTGTGCTGACATTTAGATGGGTATTCTTAACTTCAGCCATACCCTTTGATACATCGCTGAAACTGATGTTATTCATTACAAATACACACGCATCAGCCATATCATCTACATGCATGAACTCGCGGTATGGCGTACCAGTTCCCCAAACGGCAATATCGACGGATCCTTGGCCTGTAATTGTAATGCCGTATTTTTTTAGTACTTCAATAATTTGTTCTTTTGATTCAAATCCAATATTTAAATTGTTAGCCACTTCTTCGTATTCTTTTTCTTCTAGCATTTTTGAAAGTATTGTTTTACGAATTAGCGCTGGCATGACATGGGATTTTTCTAAATCAAAATTGTCATTAATACCGTACAGGTTTGTAGGCATAACAGAAAGGTAGTTTGTGCCGTACTGGATATTGAAACTTTCAGTAAGTTTTATTCCCGCAATTTTAGCTACTGCATAAGGTTCGTTAGTATATTCGAGGTCACTAGTTAGTAGGCTGTCTTCTTTAAGTGGCTGTGGAGCATTTTTTGGATAGATACAACTGCTTCCTAAGAATAATAATTTTTTTACATTATTTTTATAACTTGATCCAATGACATTATTTTGTATTAAAAGGTTTTCGTAAATAAAATCTGCCCGATAAGTATTGTTTGCCATTATCCCGCCTACTTTAGCGGCAGATAAAAATACATACTCAGGCTTCTCATTCTCAAAGAAATTCTCAGTAGCTAGCTGATCCCTTAAATCCAGTTCGCTCGAAGTCTTTACTATAATATTAGTGTATCCTTGAGATACAAGCTTGCGTACAATCGCACTTCCGACTAAGCCATTATGGCCAGCAACAAAAATTTTACTTTTACTGTTCATGACTTCCTTTGATTGTTATCTAATGATACCAGACCACTCGCTACTTTTGAATTGCATGAGCAGTATAATGTAAATATTACTTTCTTCTAAACTTAGTAAACATTAATTCCATGGCTGGGCTTATTTGATTCATTTTTGCTATAGAACGTTAATATAAAGCAAGACATCAGGACTTGAAAACCATGCAACACCTTCGGCAACTAAGTTAAAACGCTCAATTCTTTGTCCGGGTGTACTTGGTGTCCTGCCGTTAAACGTGAAGGTGCCTTCGTCTCCAGGAGCGACAGTGTCTTCTATAAGCCCACTTGGGCGAGTATCGTTTATCCAGCTTGGTGTATATAAGCTGCTCCCTCGATTCAACGGCCCAGATGTCCCTAATCGCACTGGTGGCTTACCTGAAGTTCTTGTCCATGATGCCTCACCAACGTTTTTGACCTTCAGGGTATAGGTAAAGTTAGTGTTACGCGGTATATCAACTGTGCCGGTACTTAATGAGGACCAGACAGGCTGCCACTGGTACGACCTACCTCTCAGATACAAAGTTAAACCAGGATCGTTAAGCCAGGTTTGCCCTTCTGCTACAAGGTTTAAGCGTTCGTAAAAGTTACCAGAAGAAGGCATATTTATATAAAACTGAAATCCTGCGGTTTGACCTGGGGCAACACTTTGCTCATTCATGTCGGCGGCACGAACCTGGCTTAACCATGAACTGCTAACTGCGCTTTTTCTATCCGGTAACCAGGTGCCAAGACGGACAGGGGTAGTTGAATTTTTAACCCATGTTGTATTACCTGTATTTTTTGCCTTCACAGTTATAAGTTGTCTCGTGCCGGGGTCCATTACACCAGTACCATTTTCATAAATAACATCTTGTATCTGCCAGTTGTAAGGACTTGTTACATTTATTGTAGGTCTAAAACCTGGCCACGACATCCACTGGCTATTCTCAACAACTAAATTCATCGATTCTATATATGTACCAATAGTTGATGGGGTTACCGTAAATGTAAAAGTACCAATAGAGTTTGGTTGCACTACACTTTCAGTTAAGGTAGCAAAGCGATTTCCTCCGTTTAGGAGCGCACTACTGTGGTCTGGATTTTCCCATGTGCCTAATCGTACGGGATTATTACCATGGTTATACCACGGTAACCTTCCAACATTCTTCGCTTTTAAGGTAATAGTTTCCGTTTCTCCTTGTGCAATGAGGTTGTCGCCGCCAGAATATGTGAAACTATCTATTAACCAAGCATAAGGTGAGCCTATTGGATTTCCAAACCAATTCCAGAACTGCCACCAAAAATTTATATTACCGTAAGCGCCACATGGTACCGTTTCACCGTGTGTAGAATTAAGAACAGCTGCATTAGGCTGGTAAGGCGTGTAATTATAGAGCCCCGCGGTTGCCTGATTTTGTATAGTCACACTGCTCGAGCCGCATGATGCACTTGGATTGAAAGCTATATTCGCTGTTTGACCTGCACGAAAATTAAATTGCAGGGGTTGTTTAGCATATTTTTGATATTGTCTTGCGCCATAGTAAACCTGTTTAAAATAACCTTCGTATTCATCGTAACAGTTGTTACTATTGCTATCGTATTGCGAAGGTACCGTAGAATCTGGACAACCGTATCCAGTTGCTTTTGTGTACTGCGAAGGAAGCGGCCATGTATCTGTTATAAGGGACTGTTCTTTTTGCAGAAGTATCAAAAGAATTTGAGGGTTTACAGAGCATGCTGCTGAAACTTCCTTAATTATAGTTGCGGCACTTTTTGATCCACCAGCAATTGGCCCACAAAAACTGTCACCTGCCATAGAATCCGTCACTTGTACAAAGTCTTTTAAGCACGTATAAGGTGGTGGATAGGGGTATCCATCTTGACTGTGATTAGTTTCACAAACAGGAACTTTACTATTTAAGAAAACTTGAATTTCATCAGTATTCATACTGTTAGGATTAAAAAAAACAGAATCATCAATGATACGTGATGCATCAAATTCGCTGTTAGCTAGAGCGTTTGCCTTAGGGATGGTATAAGAGTTAAATACAGAAAATGATAAAACAAAAATAGTAACTACAAAAAAATATGCTAGGTAGTTAAAACGGCGTGACATAGCTTTAATCGACCCTAACGAGCATTGATGCCGATTTGCCGCTAGAGGTAGTGGATTTATAACTAACAATTAGACTCCAGTCACCTTTTATATTTAAAGGCCCAGGAAGGGTCAAAGGTTCGCAACTGGTGTAATTGGAATTTTGAAAACCCGTCGACGTAGTCGTGATTTTATCATCGCCGTGAGAATATTCTGCCATACATGTACCACCTTCTTCAAAGATCCCGTTTATATATGCTGAAGCCCCATTTTTATCAGCATATGAAATTACAGGAGTTACAGCCCTAAGGCCATTTGAATCAATAGTTGGAGGAGCGACACTTTCATTAAGATTTTTAGTTTTATTTTCTTCGGTAATTTTCTTTTCTTCTTGTGTTGGAGGGTCAAGATTTATGTTAGTGCTCGGTGCAGCCGTGGTAATTTTCGGCGGGTTAGTTTTTTGCTTTTTATTCAGAGTCCTATGACCTAAAGAGACCAGTAAAATTAGTATAACTAATAGTATTATCACTATTTTTACAAAAGTGTTCTTGGGGAGGTGCTTAGAAGATGGACGAGAGCTTGTTTTGTGCATACTATTTATTTTAAAATATCATATTTATATTATCAAAAAAGCATAACTATTTCAAATATATGGCCAGATTGTTGTATCATTCGCTAACTTATCTAATTTGAGCTGATGCTAATAAAAAATTCTGTTATTATTATGGCAAATGATAGTCGTAATAATTGCTGGGGGTTCGGGAACAAGACTGTGGCCTTTGTCTACTCATAGTTACCCAAAACACTTACTGAGTTTAGTAAACGATAAGAGCCTACTCCAAAATACCGTTAACCGGGTACTGCAGATTACCAGTGCAGACAAAGTAATAGTTATTCCGGAAGTTTCCCACGTACATCATGTTCTTGAACAGCTTAAAGATATAGGCAAGAAAAATATTATTCCTGAGCCTGGCCGCCGCGGTACTGCATCTTGCTTACTTCTTGCACTAACCGAAATTAAAAAGCGTAAATGGGCCGACGAGCCAATTCTATTTTTATGGGCCGACCACTTGGTACGTAATGCAGATGGATTTGCGGCTACAATGCTTAAGGCGGGCGAAATAGCTGAGACAGAGGAAAAGCTTGTTTTTATTGGAGTGAACCCAAGTTATCCTTCGACGGGACTTGGTTATATGGAACGCGATGGTAAATTAAAGGGATGGCGTGACGCGCACAACTTGATGAGCTTCAAAGAAAAGCCGGACAAACGAACTGCCGAAAAATTTATAGCGAGCGGTAAATATCTTTGGAATACGGGGTATTTAGTTGGAACACTTAAAACGTTTGAGCGCGAAATGGCTAATAATTCCGAACGGATGACTTCAGACTACGAAGCATTGTTTGCGTCAAAAAACCGCGACGAAACGTACCTTAGTTTTATTACAGAACCCTTAGAGCTGGCACTTTCAGAAAAAGTAAAAGACGCAATTGTAGTAACTGGCAGTTTTGACTGGGCAGACATTGGTTCATTTAAAGATTTACATGATATCAGTGGCAAGGATGACTCTGGCAATCACACTAGAGGAGAAAAGATTGAAATCGAGAGTGCAACAAATAGTTATGTTCGTAATGACACTGAAGTTCCGGTGGCAGTAATTGGGCTCGATAACGTGGTGGTAATTAATACTCAGCATGGGGTTTTGGTCACTAATAAAAACTATGCCCAAAACGTTGGTGACGTTGCCAAGCGATTGCAAAAATAAAGATTATAGATGAATGATACCGACATCCAACAACTCACGTCGCTGCTTCGCAAATTAAAACCTGGTTTTTTGCCGTTTGATATTTTTATTGAAATCGCCCGACTGACTGTTTTGCCAATCATTGAATTTGTTCCGCTGCGCATGTACGACGGTAAAGTAGAAGTTTTATTATTGCCTCGCAGCCAAGATGATAAATTTTGGCCCGGACAACTCCATACACCAGGTACGGTCATCAGGGCAACTGATACAGACGAGGGCAGGCACACGGCGTTTGGACGTATTACTAAAAATGAGCTTAAGGACACAGCAATAGGCGAGCCACACTATGTCGGAAGTAGTTTAAATAAAAGCAAACGCGGCATGGAACAGATACTGATATTTTGGGTTGAAGTAAAGAGTGAGCCACGTGCAGGCAGTTTTTACAAAGCATCCCAACTACCAGAATTACTAATGGAATCACAACGCGGATTTATAAGCCAGGCCCTCAAAAGTTACTTTGATTTTAAAGCGCAGGTGTAATTTTAGTTTGCCAGTTCCAGGCATCACGACAACTGTCAGTTAGAGTCTTTTCAGTTTTCCAGCCCAATAATTCATTTGCCTTGCTGCAATTTGCATAGGTTGCAACAATGTCACCATCCCGCCTTGCTCCAAGTATGTGTGGTACTTTTTTACCCGTTGTTTCCTCAAAAGCTTTAATGACCTCAAGAACCGTATTGCCTTTACCGGAGCCGATATTAAACACATCATAAAACCCTTGCTGCTGACCGTTTAAATACTCCAGTGCTTTTATATGCGCTTTCGCAAGGTCTACTACATGTATATAATCACGTACACAACTACCGTCCGGCGTATCATAATCGGTTCCAAACACTGTGAGTTCCTTTCCAACCCCAGCAATTGCTTGTGTGACCACTGGAAAAAGATTGCTTGGCCGACCAAGCGGCAATTCACCAATAAGCCCCGACGGATGCGCGCCTACTGGGTTGAAATAACGAAGGGCTATGCTCTTGAGTTTTTTGCTAGCCTTTGTAGCGTCTCTCAGAATAGTCTCATCCATCTGCTTGGTAGTGCCGTAAGGTGACTCAGCAGGCTTTATAGGGGCTTGCTCATTGACCGGCAGGCTGTCTGGCTCACCGTATACCGTACATGAGGACGAGAATACAATCGGGATCCCAAGTTTTTCTAAAGTGCTCAATAGCCCTACGAATCCAGCAACGTTATTAGCATAATACTTAAGAGGTGTTTCAGTTGATTCGCCTACGGCTTTAAACGCTGCAAAATGTATGACTCCATCAACAGATTCCTTTAAGATAATTTCTTTTAATTTTTCGTCATTGCTGTAGTCAAGATTGTAAAAAGAAGGAGTAGCTCCAGAAATTTCTTTTATTCCTGTCAGTGCACTCTCTTTAGAATTACTTAGATTATCGACAATGACTGCATTGTAGCCGGCTGCAATAAGTTCTACTGCCGTATGACTACCAATAAATCCAGCACCGCCAGTTACTAGTATGTTTTTCATGACATTCCTTTCGTTATGAGTTGAATATATTTAGTTAAAGAAGCAGCAAAAGCTTGCGAACTAAATTTCTGAGCTGATTCACGTACGGCAGATTCTGAAAATTTTGCCAAATCAAACTTTTGTATTGCCGCACATAAAGATGGCACGCTTTGGATGTTGAAGAATTCACCATTAACACCAGGCTGAATATAATCAAGTGCTCCCCCAAGCTTATAAGCAAGTACGGGAGTTCCGGAAGCCAATGCTTCCACCGGCGTCACGCCAAAGTCTTCGTAGGCAGCAAATAAGAACGCCTCAGCACATGCAAACAGGATTGGCATTTCTTCATCACTCACGTCATTACGAAGCGTCACGGTATCCCCTGCGAGACTTGCAAGCCTTTCATGCTCGGGCCCGCGTCCAATGACTAATAGGGGAAGTTTAAGCTCGTTGGCAGCACCAATAATAATATCAAGTTTCTTCTGAGGTACTTGGCGTGACGCCGTAACGAAACCCGCTCTTTTTTTTGTTGTAACTTTTGAAAAACGATAAGTATTCACGGGAGGAAAAATTACAACCGAATCACGTCCATAAAACTCTTTAATTTCATCTTTAATATGGTTTGAATTGGCAATGAAGTAATTAGCACGCTGTGCAGCTTTATAATCCCATGCACGCAGGGGTTTTACTAAAATCTTTAGGCCCAAGCGCGCCAGCGGGTTAAAAGCCCCAAAACCGGGCTGTTCAAGATATTTATCATAAAATCGCCAATAAAAATGAGTTGGAGCGTGGCAATAGTTAACATGTAAAGTATCGCGCGGGGTTTTAATACCAAAAGCTTCGCCATTGCCGGAACTGCTAATGACCATGTCATACCCTGTAAAGTCCAGATGCGTAAACCACCAAATCCTTAAAACCGGGATAAATTTCCGAATCCGTCCTAAATGCTGCAGCCAGCCGGTAACTACTTTGCCGTCCAAACGCTCGCGCCATTCGGGCGTGCAGTAGGACGTGTAAATGGGAGCATCAGGGTAGAGCTTATGGATTTCCTCAACCACGCGCTCCGCTCCCCCGCCCACCAGCCAGTCGTGGACAATAGCTACCTTCACTTTTAGCGTACCCCTCGGTGAAAAAGTACCACGGACACAGTTTTGGCGACAATCACTAGGTCGTTCCAGAAGCTCCAGTTTTGGACGTAGTACAGGTCAAGCTTGCGGCGTTCTTCAAACGGGATATCACTGCGGCCCGAGATTTGGGCCAGGCCAGTCAGGCCGGTTTTAACCGATAAAATAAGGTTTTTCTTGGCGTACTGGTCAAGCTCAAAATGGTCAAGCGCGCGCGGGCCAACCAGGCTAATATCGCCCTTAAGCACGTTAAAGAGCTGCGGAAGCTCGTCCAGAGAGAACTTGCGGATAAAGCGGCCAATCGGCGTAATGCGCGGATCACGCGGCAGTCTGTCGCCATTTTCCCGGTATTGCTTAAGCAAGTCCAAGCGTCCCATTTTGGCAAAGCCTTCTTCTGGGCTCATATTGTATTTTTGGTACATACTGCGGAATTTGTAGCAGTTAAATGTGTTGCCAAACCGGCCCAGACGCTTTGGTTTATAAAAAATCTTGCCGCGCGGGTCGGTAATTTTAATAACAAAGGCAATTAGCAGCATTGGAACGGACGCAATAATAATAAAAATAAGTGACGCGAAAATGTCGAAAATGCGCTTTACAATCCGCCCCCAGCCGACCAGTGCCGTCTGGTGCACGGCAATAACAGGGATAGATTGGAACAAATCCACTTCAATATTACCGACAAAAAGCTCGCTGTTGCCCGGCACAAACCTGTAGGCGATGTGGTTTTCTTGGGCATAGGTTAAGATTTCGCTGTTTTGGCCGGCCATAACGTAAAGTTCGGTTTGGATTATGCTATGCACCGATTCGTTTTTAAGCTTTTTTATAGCTTCTTCAAAGGATTCAAAAATGTGTTGTTTGTGTTTGCTGCCGTGCTTAGTGTTGGTGCTGACAATCCCCACCACTTTATATCCCGTAACTTCTGTGTTTTCTAAAGAGGTTATAAGTTCGTCCGTAACGATGGTATTGCCTACAATCAGGACATGATTAACCCCATAACCATAGCTAAATAAGCCGCGGCGGATTACTCTGGCCAGTGTTCGAAAAAGCAACATAAAACAGAGTGCTAACAAAAAGCCATAGACAGTAACGAGCCGGGCCGGAAAGATGGGGGTATTAGTAATATAACCATAACTAATTACAAATAAAATGCCGATGAATGAACCAATTATTAGCCGGCCAAATTCCGAAAACCGGTTTTCGTAAGTATTTTTGTTATAAAGTCCTAGTAGGCCAAATATAATCAGCCAAAAAGGCAATAGTAGCAAGAAAACTTTAAGATACTGGGCGGATGTAATGCGGGCAATGGTAGGGCGGTTGTCGAGCGTAACGCGAAGGATGAAAGCACTAATAAACGCACCGATAAGCGCTAAAAAGTCACCAACAATGAGGAAAAAACCATATATTAAAGAAGTATTATTCTTCATCCAATAACAAGTATACTAGGGAGTATGCAGAAGCGAAACGACCTTTATTACAGAATCATTGGAGTTGGCTCATCAATAATACTAGTGCTACTCCCTTTTCATGCATTATTTACCACTTTTTTTGCAAGTCATTTTGCACATTTTGATCTAATACGTATCTGGAAAGAAATACTACTCTTAGGTCTATGCATTGTTGCGATTATTATCTTATTTAAAGATCTTACACTTTTGAAAAAGTCGATTAAAAATAGGGTTGTACAAGCTGGAATTTTATACCTAACTGCAATTGCTATAGCAACTATTTATGGCCTGCTAGTCGGAAACGTAAATCGTAACGCTGCAATCTATGGGTTCATAATTGACACAAGATATGTACTATTTCTAGGTGTTGTATCTTTGGCAGCTCATAGATATCGTTTTCATTGGGAAAAGCTGGTTTTTATACCCGCTATCTTAGTCATTATTTTTAGCATTCTTCAAATGACTATATTGCCAAAAGAGTTTCTTGCACACTTTGGGTACGGGAGAAATACTATACCTTTATTCGAAACTATTGACGGAAAACAAAGCTTCTTCCGAGTACAGTCTACACTCAGAGGGCCTAATGCTTTTGGAGCCTATATGATGTTAATATGCACATTGCTTTTTGCTGAGGTTATTAAAACCAGGAAGAAGCGAATTTACGTTTATATTACAAGTGCGGCAAGTCTAATTGCCCTTTATGGTAGCTATTCTAGGGGCGCATGGATAGGATTGATGGTATCACTAGTGTGCTTTTCGTTATGGTCAATCCAGGATCCCACAAAAAAGAAGCAGGTTTATATTGTTACGGCTTTAGCGGTTTTATTTGTCGGTATTGTCACAGTTAGCCTCCGTAATAATGATATTGCTCAAAACATGTTATTTCATACTAATGAAAAATCCACATCTCTTCAGAGTTCAAATGAACAGCATTCGAGCGCATTAAAATCTGGAGTCAAAGATATTTATAATACACCACTAGGCAAAGGCGTAGGTAGTGCGGGGCCTGCTTCTCTGCGTAATACGAAAATGTCAAGAATTGCCGAAAACTATTTTTTACAAATAGGGCAAGAGGCAGGACTCATAGGATTAGGCTTGTTTATGTTGTTTATAGCTATGTTAGGCAAGAGTTTATGGGATAAACATACCGAAGTATTGCCAAGGGCAGTGTTGGCAATACTAGTTGGTACTATATTTATAAATATGCTTACGCATGCTTGGGCTGATGATACTTTAGCGTATGTGTTTTTTGGAATGGCTGGTATAGCAATAGTAGGAACCAGTACAAAAAGCAAAAAAATACTAAAGTATAGTATTAAAAAGCCGGTTAACTAGCCAGAGAAGCCTGATTATATATTAGATCTCAAGTGTAGCGCTATTACGCACTTTTGGACTAAGCCCAAGGATTATTCCGAACCAGAGCCAAATGTAAGGCACATTAATATAGCTGCCGAAGAAGCAATATTGTATTAAAAACGCTATACCAAGGCAAAATATGCCAGAATACACAGCCGCATTCTTACTATTCCAAAATCGTTTCATAAAACCTTTAAGCGTACCCGCAAACATACTTAGGAGTGCAAAAAGTCCTACAATCCCAAGCTCGCTCAGAACTAGGATGTAGTATATATAAACAGTAAGGTTTTCAGGAACGTTCGCAGAGATATTTTGGATAGTAAACGGACCTAAGTTACCAAGTCCGACCCCAAACACTCTTGTGCGAAAGTTAAAGTTCCAGGCTTTAATAGCCAAGTTTGCTGCGCCTATCCGCTCCTGTCCTGATGCCTGTACCAAACCAGAAGGCATAAAGCCGATAGTACTTTTGCTCTCAGGTAGTTTTATTACATTCAGACTCGCCTGCTGCACCATACTACGGAAGGTTTTATAGGCTATATCCGGCGTAGAACGGTAGCGGTAGCTTGAAGAGGCGATAAACAAGCCGGCCACAATAAATACGGCAACAACTAGTATGCCGAAATGCAATGCAACGGTCTTTATTTGTACCAGCTTCTGTAGGCGTAGCAAAATAAAAAAGAGTACAGAGCTGAGGCCGGCTGCTAAGTAGGCTCCTCTGGAAAATGTTAGACCAATCCCAATTAGTGACAAAACAGCGGAGCTAAGCGCAAGCCTTGAGCGTGAGCTATAAAAAACACCCAGTCCAATAAAGTAGTAAATCAAAAGAGCATTCGCGTGGAACTGCGGCTCGGCAGCAAAACCACTAATACGAGGGAAGCCAAACACCTGGCTGTTACAGCCACTACATAACAGGCCAAAAGATTCGTGGCCAAAGCCCGCAAAACTAAATTGAAGCACGGAAACTACTCCATAAACGCACCCTGCAATCAAGACTGCTTTAACGAGTTGAGGGTATTTGTTAGGAGAGAGTTCACTTTTAATGTATGACCATGCCGATACAAGCAAACAAAGCAGCATCAATACGGATAACACCAAAAGGATAGAGCGGGCTTTATATATTGCTGTCGTCAGTCCCATAAGAGATACAAATACTAATACTGCAATACTTAAAATGCTAGTACGGGACTGCTGGTATAGCTTTGATAACGATTTGAGACTAAATGGGAAAGTGCAAAGTACAAATAACAGGGACAGAACAGGGTAAAAACCGATCCTAAAAGAGCTAAAATTGTACAGCGGGGAGGCTATGGAAGGATATTTTGACAGGGGCGCGGTAACTAGCAGGGTGGTAAAAAGCCAGAATCGGAGTTTATGCAGGTCAAGTTTTTTCATGAGTATTTATAGGGGTATTGTATCTCAAGCACCTAGGCATATGCTACCATTAGATAACCGTAAGCTCTTAGTTATGGCTTACGTACAATGCACATTCCAGGCGAAAGCCTGCGTCAAAAAGTCTCAATGTATGTTAAATACATCTCAACTTTTGTGCTCGGCTTTCATCCTGGACTGCACTATTGTACGTAAGCCGTAACGAATTTTAAGAAAATTATGAAAACGTCCAAATCTTCGAAACCGTCCAAGGCCTCGCAAAAGCGCAAAAAGCGCCTTATTATCCAGTTCGTTGAGTATATGATCAGCGGCGGGGCCTATTTCTGGACTGGCTACCTCATCTTTTTTGCGGCCGACAAGGGTCTTCACCTCAGCCTTTGGTGGGCAAAGCTTGCAGCCAACGTTTTTGGCTGGGTCATCAACTACCTGCTCCAGCGCTTCTGGGTATTTAAAAACCCGCACCTCAAAGAACATTTGGCCAAGACAAACGCCCGCTATATTTTTATTACGCTCGTCGATTTTGTGCTGGATTACTTAATTGTTGCTATGCTAAAGAGTGCCGGGCTAACACCGTATCTTGGCCAGTTTGTATCGAGCGGGTTCTTTACGGTTTGGAACTATTGCTGGTACCGGTTTTGGGTTTTCCCAGAGAGTCATAAAAAAGGCGTTAAGCCGCGGAGGAAGCGTTAATATGGATCCAAATACCGTTCGGCCAACCAAAAAACAGCGTGAACTTTTGGGCTTTATTGAGTCTTTTATCAAAGAAAATGGTTATAGTCCCAGCTATCGTGAAATCATGAACGGGCTTGGCTACACCTCTGTTGCGACTGTTGCGCTTCATGTTAACAATTTGATCAAACGCGGGCATCTGCGCAAGCGCGACCGTTCGGCGCGGTCTTTGGAAGTCGTTGGTGTTGAGCTGGGCCTTGGCGACAAAGCGGCGTCGATCTTGGAGCATGAGGCTAAGTGGTTGGTTGAGCAAGTCCACGCCGTGCTGGCAGAGCTTGAAGCCAGTACCGCCCCGGCCGCCAAAAAGATGGACGATGCCTATGTATTAATCGGCGCGCTGCACGTACTTGGTCTTGACGATGCTGTGCGCGCACTAGTGCCACGGCTTACTTTGGTTAAGGAAAACGCGCCGATTGCGGGTTCAGAAAGTTAACTAGTTTTAAGCAGCTAAGCGGGCTTTTACAGCTTTTGCGAGCGTTAACTTTTCACCCATCAAGTAGGGGCGGTAGTTCCTGCCGTCAGGGGTCCTAGCTACCGGTTGGTTTCCTTTAATTAACTCAGTCCAAACCTGTATGCTTTCCCCGCGCGTAACAGGGGCTGCTTCTACCCTTACTGGCTCAAACCAATCAAATTCGACTAGCTGCCAATTCCAAACAGCATCCAAGGCTTCACGTTCTAGCGCAAAAAGTGTTCCTTTTGTTGTAGCCCACCGTATTTGTCTTGGCGTATAAGCTTCAAACTTATCCATATTTATATCTTCACCCCAGCCGCGCGTCAAAACATCAACGGCTGAAGGCATACCAGGCGTAGGAGGTGTGGACGGGATTTCTTTGATAGTTTGAGTGCATAGCTCAACGTTTGCAACAATGGCTGCCTGGCCAATTCTAAGAGGCGGCATACCGGTAATTGCCTCTATCATCTCGGCTTCACTATTGGCTCCAATGCCAACATAGTTAAACTCAGGCAAATGAATCATAATATAGATTTTAAAATAAAAAGCATATAATTGCAAGTATGTCCCATAAAACAGATTGACGATTTACAGATAAGGAACTATAATCTCTCTCTGTAACTTGTTGTAACTGCCGGCAAGCAAAAGCGGTATAATCGGGGGTAGCTCAGTGGTAGAGCGGGACGCTGTTAACGTCTAGGTCGCTGGTTCGAGCCCAGTCCCCCGAGCCAAATAAAATCCACCTCTCCGGAGGTGGTTTTTATTTGGCTCTGAGATTGGCCCGACCAGCGACCAAATTTTGCTCTGGCAAAATTTAAGGTCGCTAGGTTCGTTGGCAAGTCTCGTGCCCGAGCCTCTCGGCGCACAGATTTGCCGCCTTGCCCAGTCCCCCGAGCCAAGGACTTTACAAAATATCACTTTTGTGGTATTTTTTGTTTTATGTTTGAAGATAGGAAAGCACTTAAGGCGCTACGTAATTGTCCGAATCGAACAATGGAAAACGGACCATTATTTAAGTGCATGAGATTTCCGGAAGGTGTGGATTTAATTCCTCTAGATTTTGATACCAATGATAAGATGCTTACTATAGCTAATGCTCTGGGCTGTTTAAGCTGTCCGTTTAGAAATACGGAACCGGAAATAAGCCCCGCCCCAACACACATCGCAACGGTCACAAACATATTTAGACATGAACAACATCCAGAATAGTAGTTCTAACGTCGTCCACTACCGAGAGCCAAAGAAAAAGACTCACCGAAAGGTGGGTCTTTTTCTTTGGCTTCTGGGCTGGTCCCGAAACTGTCGACCGTCCCGCCAAAGGCGGGATAAGGTCGCTGAGTTCGTTCATGAGTCTCGTGCCCGAGTCCACTCGGCGCACAGATACATGGCCTGCTCAGTCCTAAAAGTATATTATAAAATGTGTTTTTTTAACTTATTTAATCTGTAAATAATATTATAACATAAATTTTTTTGAGTGCGTTATAAACAAAATTATGATAATAATGCATATGGTATAATATTTTAATGATTGAAGTATTTATTGATGAGTCAGGCAACCAAGGGAAGCGAGGGAAATATTTTATTATTTCTGCTGTGGTTTGTTCCGAGCCGCATTCAAAGGAAAGACTCAAAAGAATCTTCAAAAAAGCATGTTTAAAATTTAGCGAAGACGGTATTCCTCTTAGAGAAATTAAAAGTAGCAGTTTGTCCTTTGAGCAGCTACAAACGTTGCTTAACAAAGTTGCCTTAAGAACTGATCATGAGATTTTCATCATGGCTCTTGATAAAAAACACCTTAAAACAGGGCTTGGTACTAACCTGGACTATATGTATCTTAGCGGGGTTCTAATAAAACGAATACTTAAAAAGTACAATGATGACATAACCATAACCTTTGATGCACGAGACGTGAAGCAGACCTCCCTAACCTCAATCGCAGATTACCTTATGATAAAAGCGGCCGTAGATTGGGGATTTACTCACAAACTTGAGGTCAAAAGAAAAGAATCGCATCTTGTTTATTGTCTGCAGGCGGCTGATCTTTTAACTCATGTGGCTTACAGGAGGTATGCCGATAATAACAAACACCTTTTAAGCATTGTTGCTCCAAGAATAGAGGAGATCATTGAGTTCCCAGTTGGTAAATTTGGAAAATAATGTTCTTGTAATGTATTATATGGTTCTGTATAATATCAGTAGTGTAAGCCGAACGAGTTTAGTAATTTATTACTAACACGGACGCAACAACGAACACTCTTCGGGGTGTTCTTCTAATTTTGGGCAGTTTTTAACTCTTTGGCATACGGCTTCATTGTACGGCATGGACCATAGACACGAAGGGTTACCCAATCCCGAATATACAACTGCTAAGATTAAGGTATGCAAATAGACCCAAGATTAATTGAAGCCGGAGAAATTTAGCCAAATGAAGTTACTATCTAGATTTAAACAACTAAAAAAGCCCACTAAGATTATTATATGGACTGCCGTGGCTATATTAACCTTGATAGTCGTAGTTATCTCGTTTTTTATGTACGACACCTACGTTGGTTTCGGCGCCCCTGCGCATCCGGGTTTTGCAGGCTACAGACCTACCGTATTGCCTAACAATATTAAAATCACAGGGCAATCATTAACCAGGCAACATATTCCCGGTATGGATATCTGGGACTTTCACTACTCATTATTGCTAAACAGTAAGGACTTAACAATTAATGAAAACCAAAAGACGGACTCAGCACCTGATACGGTAACTTGCCGGGGCTATGGTGGATTTTGCGCTATCCACCAAACACCCAAAGGTCGCTCATACCGCATTTGGTATAACAATTATAATAGCAAGCCATTCGGCCTGGAGCTTAGCTGGACTGAGGGAAAAACCGATATTAATATTCAGGTAAATGACTCTGTTATAGTTAAATATCTTGATTACAATTGGGACCAAGTCTTTGATTCTATGCAAGCAGTAGATTTAAGCCATGTGTCATACAAGAAATATACATCTTGTGGCTGCGGTGGTTAAGCCTTGTAAGGCCATGCTAACTGGATTTAAACATTTGCTATGATGATGTCATGAAGCTCATCAAGTTAAATATCCCGCAATATACCGTTGATTCTGAGCCGGACGACAAAGCTATTGGGAAAATAGTTGACGACGAATTAAAGAAAAACTTTATGGGCAAATCAATTTTGGTACGCGGTGTAGCATCATCTGAACACCAAGGTAAAACCGTTGATGAACTTGTTGAGATAATCCAGAAAACTGGTACAGACCGGTATGACCCACAAAGAACAGGCGATAGGTACGAAAATGTAGAAGGCAAGCATATCGACCTTTTCGCATTCCCCGAAACTATCACGCCCGGAAGTGAAGTTTTTTCTAAAATAGTATGGGGTTTTTATCACAGCGCCAAAGCCATCCATGGCTACCCAGTCCGTATCGACATCGTGATGATTTATGATGCCAATCAAATGCAGCAAGTAACGCATAAATACGAGGGGCGTGAAGATATCAAAGATGATGGGTTCGCATTTATTGATTCAACAAACAAAATGGAAGCTCTTTTAGGGATTATACAAATCGATTAAATAGCAGCAAGCGTTTGCTACAATACCAACATGTTTATAGACCTCTCTGTCCTGCTAAATGAACAAACGCCCGTTTATCCTGGCGACCCAAAGACAGCTATCAAGCCCGCTGGTGTGCTGGCAAAGGATGGTTGGTGTGACCACTACGTTTCTGTTGGTACGCATGTCGGGACGCATATTGACGCGCCTATGCATATGATTGAGAGCGGGAAATCATTGGATAAGTTTGAGCTGGATCGTTTTGCGGGCAGTGCCCAGTGCATTGATGTTTCAGACGGTTTTGACGCAGTAAAAACGGCCGGTATTCAAGAAGGCGGAATAGTGCTGTTTTGCACAAAAATGAGTGATAAATATTTTGATAAAGCCTATTACGAAAACTACCCAGTCATGTCAGAAGAAGTTGCAAATTACCTCGTCACTAAAAAGCTAAAAATGGTAGGGCTTGATGCCTGCAGCGTTGATAATAAAGATGACTTTCCGATACATAAAATTTTGCTTGGAAACGATATATTAATCATCGAAAACCTTACAAATATGATACAGCTAATTGGTAAAGAGTTTAAGCTCTACGCCTTGCCAATAAAACTTGGCCTAGACGGGGCACCCGCCCGCGTTGTTGCCGAATTATAACTAAGCCTTGTATGTTAGTAGCAGTGCGCCGATAAACGTTAAAGCAACACCAACTAACTTAATCGCATCAAAACTTTCTTTGAGAAAAAGCCACGAAAGAATAATTACTACGCCAACATAGGTTGCTGCCATGACGGAGGCAACACTAGCCGATAGTTTGTTAATTGCCAGCACAAACAGGATAGAGCCTACGGCCATCATGATGCCAATAACTATGCCCATCGGCAGTTCTTTGACCGGCATTTTAAAAGACCTATGAGCGATTAATAGTGCTGGAAGTCCGGTGATAAGCATGCCGATGCCCATCAGGAAATTTAGCTGGTATGGGCTAAGACTTTTTAGGCTGACCTTCATTAAGAACGTAGCGATACCTACCAGTAAAATGTAGCCGGCAATAAATATGTATCCCATTACTTGCTCCTTATATTGTTTAGCTCATACAAGTTTAATAACTCTTCGATTGCGCTTCGGGAATCATTATCAGTGCCAGAAGCAAATTTTTCCGCCACATGCGTTTTGAGATGATTTTCAAGAATTAGCTTGTTCAGTGAGCCAAGTGACTTCTGTATAGCCAGGCTTTGCGTAAGGATATCCATGCAATATTCTTCTTCAGCAATCATTTTCTCCAGTCCTTTAAACTGGCCCTGTAAAATTTTAGACCTATGAAGCGCGCGCTGTTTTATGTCTGTTATCATGCCTAAAGTATATACCCCCTGGGGGTATTAGTCAAATCTGGTTAATTAGCTTCCAAAAACGCCTCCCAGAAGCAAATGCAAATCAGTGAGATTTGTCACAGACAATGGCACGCAACAGGATTACACTTTAACTACGACTCGTTATAAATAATTACAATTAGATTTTATAAGCCAGCACTCTCTTTATTTAACCCCGTACGGGGATCGGCGTCTCTATGGTTCCCAGTGAAGAAACAATCAAGAATCAGAAAAAACTACACGACAAAGATAAACGTATAAGTGCGCTTAGAAAATTGATGATCTATTACAAAGAGATTACCGAGACTGTCAGAGAGCCGTTTATTATTTTGGACAATAAACTCTGTGTCGTTACCGCGAACAACGCTTTTTATAAAACCTTCAAAGTACTAAAAAAGGATACCGAAGGCAAACATATCTATAAACTTGGGAATAACCAATGGGACGCTCCCGGGTTGCGAAAACTACTGGAGCATATTTTGCCAAAGCATGGAGTCATGAGCAGCTACGAGATATCTCATAATTTTCCGAAACTTGGGGAAAAAACGATGCTTCTGAATGCAAGGCAAGTTGATAACAAGCAGCTTATTTTATTAGCTATCGAAGACGTGACCCTCCAAAGAAAACTCAAAACAGATTCTGACGAAATGACCGCAAACATAACTAAACAAAGGGACTTGCTTCAGGGTTTAAGCGACGCCAAAGATGAGTTTGTATCGATGGCGTCCCATCAGCTAAGGACCCCAGCAACGGCTGTAAAACAATATGTCAGCATGATTGCGGAAGGGTATGCAGGGGACTTAACGAAGGAGCAAAAAGTCCTGCTTGATGTGGCGTATAAAAATAACGAACGCCAGCTAGAGATAATCGAAGACCTGTTAAGGGTTGCCAAAGTTGATAGCGGAAAAGTTTCGCTGGAAAAATCGTCGTGCGATATTGTTTTGGAGGTTAAACGGGCGGTGCGTGAACAAGCTATTTTATTCGAGAACCGGGGTCAAAAAGTTATTGTTAATGTTGTTCGTAAACAAGTGTTTGCACTTATCGATCCCAAGCTTATGCTTATGGTAATAGAAAACCTACTGGATAATGCCGGCAAATATTCCTCAAGAGGCTCAAGTATAACGATTGGTATTGGCCAGAACGATCAAGATACTATTATCTCCTTTGCAGACACCGGCGTGGGTATCCGTAAAATTGATATGGAAAAACTATTTAAGAAATTTTCAAGGATAGACAATAAGCTTTCCAACGAGGCCAGGGGCACAGGTCTGGGGCTGTACTGGGTCAAAAAAATTGTAAGCTTGCATGGCGGCAGCGTTAAGGTTGTCTCAAAGATACACAAAGGCTCCACTTTCACGATTACTCTGCCTGTTCCGGTCGCTGTAGCAATTTAAGTTCACTGACGAGTCTCATGGTTGAGCCATACTGGGTGTTATGATGAGAATAATGAAAAACAAATCCAAAGCTCCTCTTGGTGCTTCCCTGGTCGTTGCGTCATCAATCTTTTACTCCAGCTTTGGGATCTGGACAAAGTTAATTGGAAATTTCTTGGATGGCTACACCGCATCTGCAATCCGCGGATTATTCATACTTTTAATGCTAGTACCGGTTGTAACTATTCAAAAAAAGTGGGAGCCGCTAAATTTAAAACAAAACTGGCGTTATATAGCCGGCATAATAATCGCCTCGCTATTTATCTGGGGGCCTTTTTATTACGCAATTCTTCACGCGGGTGTAGGCATTAGCCTGGCAGTAAATTACGCTGCCATTATTGTTGGCACATTCTTTTTTGGCTGGTTGTTTGCGCACGAACGTTTTACAAAAGACAAAGCAATCTCGACCATGCTGGGCTTTGTTGGGCTAATTTTAATATTTTCACCCGCATCAAGCCGGATTGGTTGGCTTGCACTAGCCGCTGCAGTCATAAGCGGGGTTAGTGCAGGAGCCAACACAGTTTTTGCCAAAGAAATTAAATATAACGCCACCCAGTCCATTATTGCTCTATGGACAGCATCTTCAATTGCCAACATAACCATGTCCCTTTTTGTGGGCAAAAATATTCCCTTTGGCGGGCACATGCAATGGATTTATGTAGGCCTGTTTGCGGTTGCCTCGCTCATTGCTTCATTGTGCTTCGTAAGGGGGATAAAACTGATCGAAGCCGGAGCGGCCGGCATACTTGGACTACTCGAAATAGTTTTTGGTGTGCTGTTTGGCGTTGTCTTCTTTCACGAAAAGCCTGGGTTCGTGGTCCTTGTAGGCGTGGCAGTCATTATTGCTTCCGCTGTCATACCATACCTTAAAGACTACAATGCTAAGCGCGGAACGCTTGACTAAGACTCCGGGTTTAAATCTGCTACACTTTAATCAGATGAAAAAGTCCTCAGTTGCTTATTATGGTGGCCGCGTCGCACAAAGATTGGCGCTCTGCATGGTCGTGGGTGCAACGATTATTCACTGGATAATTTTGATTACGATCACAGCCAATACTAGGTTTATTTCGGTTCTTCAAAACAATAAATTTAAAGATTCTCAGGATGTTAATAACGCAATTTCCCGCGTTACCAACCTGCAGTCGCTTATTGTTTTGCGGTGGTTTATTTTTGCCACACTTATCACTTTTGTTCTGCTGCTTATCAGGCGCTATCGAAAATACGAAAAGGCTATGATTGTCGACAGCTTGGTAATTACGACTTTCTGCATGCTTTCAGTTATTTTCGCTCAGGCAATCATCAGAGTTTTTATCACTCGTTTATAAGTCCTAGAACTTAGAGTACGCCTACTGCTCTACAAAATCTTTGTTTGCTATGATTTAACCATGAAAGAGTTTCTGGCGCTTACAGCAACCGCACTGATAATTGCAGCCTATGCCCCATATGTAAAAGATATAGTACGAGGCAAGACGAAACCGCATGTTTATTCTTGGCTTATCTCAGCCTTGGTAACGTTCATTGCGTTTGGGTTGCAGCTTAGTGACAGCGCCGGTTGGGGCGCTATTCCTACCTGTGTGGCGGCAGTAGCCGGCCTGCTTATTTTCATTTTGTCTTTGAGGCCTGGGCGGGCATCAATAACTAAATTTGACACAGTTTTCTTTGTTATAGCGCTAACTGCTGCGGCTCTATGGCTTATTGCCGACCAAGCCTTGTTGTCGGTCATACTCATTGCGAGTGTCGACATTTTAGCTTTTGTCCCAACATTCAGAAAGTCGTGGAAAAACCCAGACCAAGAAACAACTTCTACGTATGCGGTAAATGCCTTGCGTTTTACGCTTGCGACCGTGGCCGTACAGCACTATACATTCATAACTGTTCTTTACCCTCTCAGCCAGGCATTCTGTGATGGCCTTTTTGCTGCTTTTCTATTACTCCGCCGACATAGTATTGCCCGGTAAATCTTTATTTTGATGGTTGAGCTAAAACTAATTTCATCAAGTGGTTTTTACCGTTGAAACCATAATCTTCGAAGCCTGCAGCTAGGTAAACGGGCCGTGCCTTTTCGCGTTGACCAGTAGAGAGTACTATGTGTCTTAAATCACTTACTAAAGCCCAATCAACGACGGAGCTTACCAAGTTTGAGCCAAGACGGTGGCCACGATAATTGGACAAAACAGCAAGGCGTTTTAAAGTTCCTTCACCCTCACCATTATTTTGTATGCCTACAAATCCGGCTATAGCTCCGGTTGAGATTTCTTGGGCTATAAAAAAGTTACCGCCTGGTTGAACATAGAATTGCCCAATATTCCTTAGATCTAACTGGGAATCCAAGATATCAGTAAAAGTATTTTCACCACTAGCAACTTGCTCTTTGCGAACCTGTAAATGTAAGGCCGCGATTACTGCAGAGTCATGTAGATTGGGGTTGAATGTTTCAATATGATAGTTTGTGTCAAGAAGGTCGGGACTAGGCATTGCTTGATTATACTATAAATCATTGTATGAAATGTAAATAACAATAAGTATAGATCTTTGTTTAATAGATAAATGTATAAACAGTCGTTAATTACGTAATTACTTGCATATTTGTACTCTAAGCGTACCATCAAGTTATGGCCCGACCCGAAAATGACCAAACTTCACGCCGCAAGCTTAACCTTGTGGGCGGCAAGACATTTGCCGTCAGCATCCCAATTGAAATCATTAGGCAACTTGGCTTAAAAAAAGGCGATGATCTTATGGTCCGGCGCATGGCAGACAAAATAATAATCGAGAAAGCGGAGCAAAAATAATGTGTGGAATTATGGGTTATGTAGGCGGCCGACCGGCCAAAAATATTATCTACGCAGGACTTCAGCGGCTTGAATACCGTGGTTATGATTCCGCCGGCATTGCCCTGCTCGGCAAAACTGTCCAAACCACCAAAGCCGTTGGCGACACTAGCCAGCTCGATATGGAAGCCTTAAATAGCAAGCTAACTATGGGCATAGGCCATACCCGCTGGGCAACGCACGGCAAACCTTCGATCCCTAACGCCCACCCGCATACTTTTGGCGCTGTTACATTGGTGCATAACGGTATTATCGAAAACTACGAAGATCTAAAAGAGCTGATCGACACCACAAAGCTTAAAAGCCAGACTGACAGCGAAGTGTTGGCGGGCGTAATTGACTATTATTTAAAAAAATCCGGCAATCTGTTGGACGCAACCAAACAAGCCTTGGCCGAGGTGCGTGGAACCTTTGGCATTGCCGTAATTTCGCCCGAGGCTCCAGGCCAGATTGTGGTAGCACGGCGCGGCAGCCCGCTGGTGATTGGCGTCGATGAAAACCAGCATTATGTCGCAAGTGACTCGGCCGCAATTGTCGACCACACAGACAAAGTAATTTATCTAAAAGATGACCAGATTGCCCTCATTACCGCTGATTCTTTGGAGCTGTATGACCTAAAGCTGAATCATCAAAACATCTCTGTTGAGACTTTGGAGGAACCTGGGCAAACTCTTGATCTCGATGGATACGCGAGCTACCTAGAAAAAGAAATTCACGAACAGCCAACTTCGCTTAAAAACGCTATGCTGGGGCGCGTTTTGAGCGATGGATCAATCAAACTCAGCGGACCAAATTTGACCCAAGAAGACATCATGGGCCTGGAAAACATTTTGATCATCGGCTGCGGCACAGCCTACAACGCTGGCTACTATGCCAAATACCAGCTCGAAAAAATGCTTGGGATCCCCGTGAGCATAGAGCACGCCAGCGAATTCCGCTACCGCTACGGCGCCTATGACGCAAAAAATACTTTGGCAATTTTTATGAGTCAATCCGGTGAAACTGCCGACACCATCGCCTCACTGCGTGAAGCAAAGCGGCGCAATATGAAAACGATCGGGATTATTAACAGCGTTGGTTCCACGATTGCACGCGAAGTGTCTCACGGCGGTATTTACTTGCACGCCGGTCTTGAATCATCTGTTGCCAGCACCAAAGCTTATAGTTCGATGGTAACGGCGCTGCTAATGCTGGGCGGCATGATTTCGTATAAAAGCGGCAAAGACGCCATGGTTACGCAAACCGTTGCCCATGAGCTTGAGGCGCTAACTAAAGAAATTGAGCATACCTTAAAACTGCAGCCGCAGATCGAAAAACTGGCTCGAAAGCTCAGCAAATATCACGACTGGTATTTCTTGGGCCGCGGTCCGCTGTATCCAGTGGCCATGGAGGGCGCGTTAAAGATTACCGAAGTTGCCTATGTGCATGCCCAAGCCTTTGCGACCGGCGAAATGAAACATGGCCCAATTGCTTTGATTGACGACAAACATCTATCGGTGGTGTTGTTGCCCGAAGACCCGTTGCTGTATAAAAAAAGCTTGTCGACATTGGAGGAAATTAAAGCCCGCGGCGGAAACGTGCTGACTGTTTCGACCAGGCCAAAAGAAGAGGCCAGCGACCATCACATTGAGGTAGCGCACAACGGGGAATATACCGATGGGCTGATCTATAACGTCTGCTTGCAGCTCCTTACCTTGGCAGTTGCCACCAAAAAAGGCCAAAACATCGACCGCCCGCGCAACTTGGCTAAATCTGTCACGGTGGAATAATCCTGCCTTTGTTATACTGTAAGCATGCAAGCAACCGCAGCAATCATTAAATTTGAAGCCAAGCCAATTGAAATTAACGGCTGGGTTGTTTTAAGGCTGACAGATTCTGCCAGCAAACAGCTGCCTTCGCGGAGCCAGGTGATGGTTAAGGGCACTATTAATGACTTTGAATTTATAGCCCCGCTTGAGCCAGACGGCAACTTTGGGCACTGGCTTCATATTGATAACTCTATGCAAAAATCCGCTGGCATAACTGTAGGCGAAACCGCCGAGCTAGAGATCGAATCGGTAAAAAACTGGCCAGAACCGGAAATTCCAAAAGATGTCCAAAAAGGGATCGTAGACAATCCAGAAACGCACGATTTGTGGGCAAGAGTTACACCAATGTCGCGCTGGGAGTGGCTGCGCTGGATAAACTCAACAAACAATATGGAAACGCGTGAAAAACGGATTGAAGTCTCATGCTCAAAACTTTTGAACGGACTACGAAGACCTTGCTGCTTTAACCGCAGTATGTGCTGCATCCCAGATGTATCAAAAAGCGGCGTGTTAATTGGCGCAAAATCCTAAGCCATAATGCTTGCAGCGTGCAATAATTAAGCCATGTCTTCCGAATCACTTTTGCACCTTTTGCTGACTTTCAAATACCTTGCGCTGTTTATCTTGGTCGTTGTCGAAGGCTTTTTTAGTACTGTTGCTGGGGGCGCGCTTTCGGCCCAGGGGATTATGAATATTTTTGCAGTGTGGCTGGTTGTGATTGCCGCCGACCTAACCAGCGACTTTTTGTTTTATACGTTTGGAAAAAAGATCAGCAAAAGCCCCGTGGCAAAGTTTTTGGGTCTGTCCCCAAAACAAATTATTAGAGTCGAAAAGCTTTTTGACCGCCTTGGCACCAAAACAATCATTTTTGCGAAACTCAGCAGCTACCTGGCCATTCCTGTAATTGTAGCCGCCGGAGCCATCCACATGCCAAAAAAGCGTTTTTATACGTACTGCGCGGCAGCCGCCACCATCAAAGCAACAATTTTGGTAATGCTGGGCTTTTTCTTTGGAAAACAAATCCACCACCTAGTAAACGCCGTTATAATCGCTTCTGTTGGCATCTCGATCGCCGTTTTGTCCTACTGGGTTGGCTCGCACCTCTTGCACGTCAGCAAAACCCGTTCCCAGGCCTCTTAACTTGAGATTAACTACGTAAGTCTGGACGCCGTCTGCGAACCTTATGGGTTGCAAAAGCTTGCGGTTTTACTCGGCCTACCCTGATCCAATGTATACGTTGTCTAATTGAGTTAATAAGATTAAGGCCATGAGAATGGAACAGCCTTAAAAGTGGCTCGCGCACAATTACATACCCGTCCGCCAGCATTGAACGGGCAAGTGCAGCATCTTCGCCCCCGCCACCGTATGCATTATCATAGCCGCCAAGTTTCTCCCAAACACTACGGTTTACTATCGAGGTATTAGCTCCAAGCATCCCCCCAGACGGTCCGTTTAACACTTTGGGAGCCATGAGTGTTAACAGTAACATGCTGTCAATACGATCCCAAAAAGAGCCATTTTTATTGGTGAGCGGGATGCCATACATGCCACCAAATTTCTCTTGCTGGCTCCAAAAAGTGAGGCTTTTGAACATCATAGTATTGGATAGATTAGAATGTCCAACTAAGGTTACAACATAAGGATATTTGGCAGCATTAAACCCAAGGTTTAGGGCGACAGGGTAAGTAAAATCGGCCTGGCTTAAATGTATAATCTTTGCGCCTTGGGACTGTGAGTACTCAACTGTGCCGTCAGTAGATTCTGTATCCACTACAATTACTTCAATCTGCCCTTTAAAATCCTGTGCCTGGATATCTTCAAACAATTCTTTAATATAGAAAATATTGTTGCGTGACCTGATGATAACGCTAAGATCGGGATCGGTCATACCGTGGGTTAGCGTAGTCATTTCCGCAGCTCTTTTATTAAGCGCACGTGCCAGTACGCCGCCAGTAAAAGGGATCCGCTTAAAATTCTCAGCGTGCAGCAAAAAGCTCATTAGGCATTATTATGTCATATTGATGCGCCAACCTATGCAGTTGTTAGTAACCTTACAGACACCAAAAGCTAGGTTTTTTATAGTGGAGGACACATTAAAAGGAAGATTATTATGCTTCAAGACCCCACTACTCTTTATCCAAAGCCAAAATTTGCCAAGCAAACTCAAACCTCGCCGGGGTTGGCGAAGGACATGGACCCCAAGCCCGACCACGGCGAGACCACGTATAAAGGCTACGGACGACTAAAGGGCCGCAAAGCTTTAATTACAGGGGCAGATTCAGGGATTGGCAGGGCAGTAGCCATCGCTTTTGCGCGCGAAGGTGCCGATATTGTCATGAACTACCTGGAGATGGAAGAGGCGGACGCGGCCGAAGTTAAAGCGCTGATTGAAGACGCCGGCCAAAAAGCATTTCAAATGCCGGGGGATATTTCGGACGAGAACTTTTGTAAAGAATTAGTAAAAAATGCCGCGGAAGCACTTGGAGGTCTAGATATTGTCATCAATAACGCCGGCAAGCAAGTAGCCCAAAAAAGTATTGAAGATATTACCACCGAGCAGTTCGACAAAACTTTTAAAACGAACATTTACGCCATGTTTTGGATCTGTAAGGCCGCTCTGCCGCTGATGCCGGCCGGTGCCACTATTATTAATACCGCGTCTATCCAGTCCTACATTCCATCGGCTACCCTGCTGGACTATGCATCAACCAAATCGGCTATCGTGGCCTTTACCCAAGCCTTAGCCAAGCAGATTGCTCCAAAGGGCATACGCGTAAATGCTGTTGCACCTGGTCCAATCTGGACACCGCTCCAGCCAAGCGGCGGCCAGCCGCCAGAAAAAATCCCCGACTTTGGAATGCAAGTGCCAATGGGCCGCCCAGGCCAGCCCGCTGAGCTAGCCCCAATCTATGTCCTGCTAGCCTCGCCTGAGTCCAGTTATGTAACCGGCGAAGTCTATGGTGTTACCGGCGGCAACCCAATCCCATAATTTAACGCGGAGTTTTATGAAACAAAATAAACCGCAGGTTATTGTCGGGACGTCCGGCTGGCAGTATGGCCACTGGAACGGCAAATTTTATCCTGACAAAATGAAGGCCAAGGATAAGCTGGCTTATTTTGCCGAACACTTTCATTCGGTTGAGATCAACAGTACGTTTTACCATGTCCCGCTCGAATCCAGTGTCCAAAATTGGTATGACGGTGTGCCTGCCGATTTTAAATACGTCATTAAGCTCAACCGTTTTCTAACTCACACCAAACGTTTAACCTCAGACGAGCAGTTTTCGGAAAGTCTGCATGATTTTTTTAGAAGGATAAGCCTGTTAAAAGAAAAGCTGGCCGCCGTGCTGGTTCAGCTTCCGCCGAGTATGAAAGCGGACAATAACCGCTTGGAATTCGTTGCTGTAGAAGTCGAAAAGTATGAAAAAGAATTTGGCGTTAGGTTTCCGCTCGCTTTTGAATGCCGCAACATTAGTTGGTTTAACCAAGGTACTTTTGACCTTATGAAACGCTATAACATCGCCAATGTAATCAATGACTCACCCAACCGCTGGCCAGCCAGCACCCAGGTGACGGCGGACTTTGCCTATATCCGCTTTCATGGCAACAAGCAGCTTTACCGGTCAAGCTACAGCGACGAAGAACTTAAAGACTGGGCCGGATTTATCAAAACCGAATGCAAAAACTGCAAAACCGTCTATTGTTACTTTAATAACGACTTCGGCGGCGCGGCTATAGATAACGCCCAGACGCTGGCTCATTTGGTATAGGTGAGCAATAATAACAGATTAAAAAGCCTGGTCCAGGCAGCTTGTAAGCTTATTCTCAACTTGGCCGTATAGTATATGGACACTATCGAAAACGGTAGCTAAAAAGCAAAGGGTAAACATATGAAAAAAAATGCTATTGTGGACTTACCGAAGGATTTTAAACTGGTTTTGCGCCAGATCAGGAGCGATAAAGCCGACGACTTAACCATGCTGAGCGAGCTTTTAAATATCAACCGCGCCCGTTTAAGCCATATTGTTAAGGCGCTGCGCCAAAAAGGCCTGGTCAAGATCAGCAACCAAGGTTTTGGCGAAATGTGGGTACGCCTTAGCAGCCGCGGAACAAAGCTTATCGGGAGTGTTTGGCCTGAAACCATGCAAAGCAGCCCAGCATAGCACGTAAGCAGTTTCCTTATGAGCCGAATGCCTGTAAAATAACCTACAGCCTGAGAAGACTCAAAAGTGGTATGTTTATCAGGTTATTTTAAGCTTATAGTTTTAAGATAGATATAATAATTGGAGGATCCCTTAATGCATCATTTCGTTAACTTCGCGTACCTGGATGCAGGAACGGGGAGCATGGTAATTCAGTCTGTAATTGGTATCGTCGCAGGTGTGGGCCTGTTTGGCCGCAAGGCCCTAAGCTCTATCCGTACGCGCGCCAAAAACAAGCGCATGGATAGCGAAAAAGACGTATAATCTCCGGTTATGCTGCCCAATCAGTTAGCCAGTTCCTACCGTGACCCAGCAGGCTTTGTTTTTGATTTGGACGGCACAATTTACCGCCAAATAAATAAGGTTGCCCGTGAAGAATTTGATTTGTTTATTTCTTCCGGCCTTTACGATGCTTTAGTGGCTAAAGGATTAATCGTTTCCCATACTGAAGTTAAGGACCTAAAAAAGTTTAAACCTGATTCTAACCGTCTGGCCGTAATAAAACCCGAACCAATACCTTTTATTTCGTATCCTTACGAATGGTCGTTCCCGCAGCTCCGCGACGCCGCGCTATTAACGCTTAAAATCCAAAAATTGGCTCTGGAGCACGGTATGATTTTAAAAGATGCCAGTGCATACAATGTGCAGTTTATCGGCAAAAAACCGGTATTCATTGACACTTTATCTTTTGCCAAATACGAAGAAGGCCAGGCATGGGAAGGCTACCGCCAGTTCATCGAGCATTTTCTAATCCCGCTGGCTGTTGCACATTTTTCGACCGAGCAAGCGCTGACGATGCTTCAAACCTATATGGAGGGGATCCCGCTGAGTCTGGCCGTTGGACTTTTGCCTAAAAAGGCGAAGTTTAAAAAAGGCCTGCTGGCGCATGTTTATCTGCACGAACGTTCGCAGCGTAAGCACCAAGGGAGTGGTACCAAGGCCGCTGATGCTCCAACGCGCAAGGTTAGCACTTTTGCCCTGAATGGCCTGATGTCGAGCCTGGAAGCGTCCGTGACGGCGCTTAAACCCCCTAAAGCAGCAACCGAGTGGGGCGAATATTACGAATTTACCAACTACGGCGACAAAGCCTTTAAAGACAAAGCCAAGCTGGTTGATTCATTCTTAGGCCAACTTAATAAAAAGCCGCAAGTCGTCTGGGATATTGGTGCCAACAACGGCGAATTTAGCGAAATTGCCGCCAAAAGAGGCGCTTATGTGGTGGCATGGGATATCGACGCCAAGGCCGTGGCCGCCAATTACCAAAAACATGACAAACTTGACGGGTTGATGTTGCCATTGGTGCAGGATGTTGCGGTTCCAAGCCCGGCAATTGGCTGGGAGCTTAACGAGCGCATGTCGCTTGTTGAGCGCGGGCCGGCCGACGCTGTTTTGGCGCTGGCCGTAATCCACCACCTGGCAATTGGGCGTAATATGCCGCTGCCTAAAATCGCCAGCCTGATGAACAGGATTGGCAAGAGCATTATTATCGAATTTATTCCCAAGAGCGACTCCAAGGTGAAGCACTTGCTGGCTTCACGCAAAGACATTTTTCCAGATTATGACATTGAGCATTTTGAGATGGCTATGGGCGCGCATTTTAAACTGGCCAGCAAAAAACAAATTAGCCATTCGGAGAGGTGGCTCTACCTGTATACTAATAAAAAATCCGTATGATGCACATTTCGAGCGAAAACCTGCGTCAAAAGTTCTCACCGTATGTTAAATACGGCTCAAACTTTGTGCTCGGTTTTCATCTCGAACTGCACTATCATACGAATTTCCTATATTATATCTAGGTGGTTAAGCATAAACACGAAGAAAAGCTTACGGCAAAAAAGCCAACAAGTAAGAAGCCGGAAGTAAAAAAACCCGTTGATAAATATGGCGTCATCTTAAAACGCATTGGAATTAAAGCAGCGCGCATTATTAGCCGAACCAGCTTGCCAGAGATTGCCTTTATTAGCTCGTTTATTTTTGGGCATTATCTGTTAAATGCCGACTTTCAGTATCCGGGCGAAATAATTTTGCCGATTATAATTTTTGCAATTCTAGCTACAGTTATTTTCTATCTGATGCGGCTAATCACCAAAAGCTGGCTTGCCGCCCGCATTTCCAGCCTGGCGTTGATATACGCTCTGTATAGTTACAGCTACCTGCCGCGCTGGCTGCAATCTTCGGGAAAGTTTTTCCTGCCAAAACACTTTGAAACAACCTTTTCTAACGCTACTTTATCTGTAGTTATCCTGGCCATATTATGCGCGGCCTTGGGCTACGGCTTAGCTCGTTTGGCTCGCGAAGCGAAATTTATGAAGGGCTTACAGCTGCATAAAATCGTGCTGTTTGCCGTGCTGTTCATCTTCGCCATCCAGGGGCTAAAAGTTGTTAACAAAATAAACATTTATCACCGCCAAATGTCATACCAATACCCAAAACCTGACCTAAAGCGCGCCCCCGGCGCCACCATTACCAAACCCGACATTTATTACTTTGTATTTGACCGCTATGGCAGTAACGATACGCTCCAAAAAGTCTATGGGATTAACAACAATCCGCTGACCGACTATCTGGCAGGCCAGGGTTTTGTAAACCGGCTGGACGCCAAGGCAAATTATCCTTTTACGATGGAATCTATCAGCTCCACCATGGCTATGCAGTACCACACCGGCCTTATGCAGCTCTTCGGAAACGCCAAGCAGCAAACGGCATTTCCGTACCGGAGCATATTCAACGACCCGCCGATTGCACAGGTATTAAAACAAAACGGCTACATTTATAACCAGCTCAGCTCGTGGTGGGACTTTACCCGCGTGGGCGTCCAGGCCGACGGCAACCAAACCAAATCTTTCCGCCTGCGCGCCTTCGGTAAAAACTATTATTTAAGCGACCTAACCCGTGATGTCGTTAACAAAAGCATCTTGTCGCCGTGGCTTAAAAAAGGCCTGACATTCGGCAAAACTATGGTCATTAAGTACGACAACGACAACAACCCGCGCGAAAATTTCTATGCCCAGGAAGCTGCCGTTAAACAAATTGCCTCAAGCCCAAGCAGTGTCCCGCAGTTTACCTTTACACACTTTTTAGCGCCGCACGACCCCTATATTTTTGACTCAGACGGCTCCGACCCCACCTATGACGGCGGCCGCAACGACTACGGCGAGGACGAAACTGTTAAGTACAAAGAAGAAATTACTTATTTGAACACCCAGATCAGAGACATCATGGGCTATATCCGCCTCCATTCGCCAAACGCTGTTATCGTTATCCAGTCCGACGAAGGCCCATACCCTAAAGAATTCCGCTTTGACCTGAGCCCGGGGCATTACTACGACCCCGCAAACTTGCCGCTCGACCAAGAAAAGCAAAAGTTTGGCGTGCTTGCGAGCTACTATATGCCAGGGGTAGATGCGGCTACGGTCCAGCAAAATATTACCTCATCTGTTAACCCATTCAGATTTATTTTGAAGCAATACCTGGGCTATGACATAAATATGCTGCCCGACTGCCAGTTCGCGACAGGTGACAAATATGTGATTTATAAGTACGAAAACGAAACCCCAAAGCTGCAAACCAACCCTCCAGCCGCCTGCAACTCACTTTAACTATGAATAAAAATGACCAGTTTAACCCACGTGAGTTGAGCGTTTTACTGCGTGAGCTCCAACTTGTCTTGCAGCGTAATATCCAGGGCGACATCGTGGAGCTGGGATGCTATAAAGGTCTTACATCACTAGAAATCCAAAGGACCTTGGGCAATAAAAAGCGCCTTTATTTGTATGATTCATTCGCTGGCCTGCCGCCAAAAGTTTTCCAGGACGCCAGCCCAGCAGGATCGCAGTTCAAAGAAGGCGAGCTACCAGCCAGTAAACAAGAAGTTATAAATTTGTTTAAAAAATCCGGCCTGCAAGTTCCGCATATTAAAAAAGCTTGGTTTAGCGATCTAATGCCTGAAGATTTGCCAGCGCAAATTGCCTTGGCATTCTTGGACGGTGACTTTTATGAGTCCATTTTGGACAGCTTAAAGCTTGTTTGGCCGCTTCTAATGCCCGGAGCCGTTGTGCTGGTGGATGACTATCAAAACGAAGCCTTGCCCGGAGCCGCCAAAGCCGTGAACGAATGGCTAAAGACGCACCCAGCAAAACTAAGAGTCGAGGCAAGTTTGGCAGTTATTACCGTTTAGGTGGCTGGATCTGCAGGAGGGTCAGCTGGATCTGGATCGGCGGCAGGGGTTGCAGGATCGGCAGCTGCGGTTTGAGTGACATTTGCGGCAGTTGGAACGGCATTACGGGTGTAGCCGGCCATGATTTCTTTGACCATATCGGCGACTTCTTTTGGATCATGTTCGCTCTTGATGATGTATTTTACCGCGCCTTTGGCGAGAGCTGTCTCGGCGTCTTGCTGGCCTGCAAGGTTTGTTAGCATAACAACAGGAATTGCTTTGGTTGCAGGGTCGGCCTTTAATTTTTCCAGTACTTGCAGCCCGTTCATTTTGGGCATCATCACGTCGCAAAGAATGATTGTTGGCTGGACAGTACCGGCTTTTGCCAGGCCTTCTTCACCGTCACCAGCCATTTCTACATCATATTTCTCAAAGGTAAAAATCTTCTGGTACATCCGGCTCATCAGCGGATCGTCTTCAATAATTAGTACTTTAGCCATAGTGCGCTAACTATAGCACGTTAACGCTTATGCGGATACCGGGGAATATTATAAAAAACGTTTTTTGCCCGGAGACTAATCGCTTAGTCGAGCTGGTAGGACAAGTACTTGGATGTAAAGTAAGCAGGAACTATCGAAAGCAGCAGCAAACCAGCGGCAAGCAAGAAGGTAAGTTCGATGCTATGTCCGGCAGTTTTAAGCACGGCCGATTGCGGCTGGCCAATAAACAGCATGCCGACAACTGTATTGTTAACATCCTTAAGCGGGGTGTAAACAGCAAGATATTGACGGTTCAAAATACCGAGCGAGCCTTTAAAGACTTTGCCATTTTTTAGCACGGTGCTGGTGATCGCTTGGTTGGTTTGCTTGACGCCCAGCTGGCGGGTTTTGCCGTCTGGAGCGGTCAGAGTGGTCGCCGACAGGGCGTTGTCGCTATAAACGGCACTATCAAGCCCGGTGGCGCTCTTGATACCGTCCACGAGGCCGTTGTCGATAACAACCGACGTGGTTACGGTACCGATAATAAGGTTGCTGGCATCACGCACAGGAACGGCTGATTTGATGGACAGGATGGGCGCCAGCACGCCTTGGGTGGTAACGATCGTGGAGGCGGTTTCGCCGACCAATGCTTTTCGGACCAGCGGGTCGCTTGAGATAGAATCACTCCAGCGTTCGGGGTCTTCTGCACGCAGTAACACCTGGGCGCTGCTGGTTGTAATTATCAGGCTTGATTCTTTTTTGTCCGCCAAGAAGCTTTTTGCTTGGGCGCTCAGGCTCTTGTGATCTTTGGACTGTACGGCGCTTACAACCTGTGAGCTTTGGGCGACTGCTTCGGCATTGGCGCGTGTTTCGGCCCGTTTACTGTCAAGCGCGTAGCTCAAAACGTTGGACGCGGTTTCTAGGTTGTCGAGGCTGTTATTCTGGACGCTCCGGGTCAAAAGGTAGGTAAAACTAACGGTGGTAAGCAAAAATACCGTTAGCGTAATCAAGATAAATATCATGAATAGCTGCGACAAAAACCGTTTGATTAAGTAGTTCCAGACCCAGTGGCCAAGCACCAGCGCGCTGGCCAGTAAGAACAAAAGTTCGGCAATCCACAATGGGCCAAACGCTTTAACTAAGTTATAAATTTGCGGGTTATTTGTACCGCGGAAAAGGCCGCCAAGGGCTATGAGCTCCGATATTGCCAGCAGCAAAAAAGCAGTCGCGACGGGGCGCAGGTGCCGCTCAAGACCTTTGCTTGCCCGGCGGTAATAAAGCAAAGCAATCGTCAATGCTCCCACAGGCAAGGCAAATATTAGCCCAAAAACTTTGCCAACTGCCAGGGCGGCAGGCGCGGCCTTAACCTTAGCGGCTTTTGGCTTGGGTTCGTCGTTAAATTCTTCGTTCGTAATGCCTTTGGACTTAGGAACTTTTTGGAGCGGGTCAAGAATCTGGCCAATAATTAATCCTGCATAGCCTAAAAAGCGGAAAATTACAGTCAGGGCCTGTGTGGTGTCACCAAAAATCGAGCGCCCAAGCACGGACTGCTCAATAGCAGTCGCATGCAGCAAAAATGATACGAAAAGAAGTAAAGCTCCAGCCCATTTAAACAATTCTTTGGAGTTCTTTTTGTTTATCCAGGCGTCAAAATACAGCCAAAAAACCGCGAAAAACACCAATGCTGCAAAAAGGTTGACGGCAAAGTGTAGGTTTTGACCAAAAAACTGGAGCGAAAGCATTACATCGTCCTTATATTACTAAAATCACTTGTCCTGATCATACTATAAGCGTAAGCGGTTTGATAGCTGATGGAAGCCACGCTAAAGACCAGACACTATATTTAAGAGTTCAGACTTTGACAAAACGCCGTTGACGATTTTTTTGATCACGCCCTCTCGGTTTACAAAATAGTGCGTTGGCAGGTTGGTGATATTAAAATCACGCGAAGTTGTACTGTCTGGATCGGCTAGCCAGGTAAGTTTATGGCCGGAAATAGCTTGGTATGCCTGCATTTTACTAACGTCCTGCTGAAGGGCAATTGGTTCAATATTAATGTCTTTGTTTGCGCTTAGTTCGTCCAAGGCTGGCAGCTGCTCGCTGGTTGTGGGCGCCCAGGTGCTCATAAAACTAATCACGGTTGGTCGGGCAAGAAGGTCGACCGCATGTACAAGCTTTCCGGATGTAGAGTTAAGCGCAAAATCAGGAAGTTGGTCGCCGACGAGGCTTTGCATGGTTGCAGCCGTTGGCTTTTTTGTTTGAGCGGGGCTAAAGTCTACTGTCTGCGTAGAAAACTTTGATAAGAAGGAATGCAGCAAATCACCGCCGCTTCCAGCTTTAAGAGTAGGCAAAATCGGGGTGGGCTGGGTCAGCTTAAAGGTTTGAGTTGTGATGGCTGCAAAACCGTTGCCGGAGGCCTTTAGATAATAACTACCTGCCGGCAAAAACAGCTTGAAGCTACCGTCATTGACGGTTTTTTGCGGATTGTCCTGGCTATAGCTGCTGCCATCCCAGATTACCCAATTGCCAGTTTCTGAATCCAAGAAATATACGGTAACCGTCGCGCTGGCTGGTTTGCCATCTGCTTTAAGGATTTTTGCTGGTTCTTTTGCCAGGATTGTCCCAAGGTTTTTGGTGGTTTTATTACCCGCGCCGTCAACCGCATTTGCTATCAGACTATAGGTACCGGCTTTGGTGAAGCTAATAATTCCGCTCCATAAACCCGTGTCGGAGGATTGTGTTAGCGCAAAACTTTTGCCGGCTTCTTTGGTATTGGTACTAACCGTATGCAGGGAAATGCCCGATGCGCCGCCAACCGCGCTTAGGGTAATTTTTTCGTCCAGTCCGGCGATGATGGTAGTCTCGCCGTTTTGGTTGCTTCCAAGAATCTGCGGCCCAATAGACAACATTAAGCCGCCAACCAAAGGCGGCAAGCGGTCGATAACTATCAAGATGCTTGGAGTAGTACTTATGTTGCCGCCGCCATCAATGGCGCGCGCAAGCATTGTGTAGCTGCCGTCATCAAGGCTGAGCGGCGTAAAACTAAAGCCAGCGTTTTTTGTCCCAAGTCCGGTGGAGGTATCTACAGGCAGCCAGTTTTTGCCGTTATCGGTAGAATATTCAACGCGCACAATGGCCGAGTTATCGTCCGCGCTGCCTTTTATTGTTGGAGCGGTTTTATATACTTTTTGGATGGCAATAGGGTCCAATTTTATGCTTGGCGGTGTTTTATCGCTTGGATCACTAATGGAAATTGACAGCCCTGGTATATTAATGGTTTTTACCAGCGGGGCTTGTTCAAGCGCCGTCAAAAAGGTCGCGTCGGCAGAAGTGTCGCTGGTACTGTTTTGGGTGGTGCTGACAATCTGGTAGTGGTAGGCCGTGTTTGATTGAAGACCTTTTAATACAACCGCATGCTGCGTAACGGGGTCTGGTGCTGTCGTATTTGTACTGCCATAGCTTGAGTCGGCCCCGTAATTAACCACGGAGTCAGCTGGCAATGATGTTATCCAGCTGATCTTAACACTGCTTGACGTAACATCGCTTACGGCCGCACTAGAAATATGGGCCACATTATCGATCATGTTCAGCGGGCTGTTATTTTGGCAGATAATATTGCCGTAGCCGCTCGAGTCATTGCCGTCAAACGCATAAACACCCCAGTCAATCTCGCCGGCAATGTAGGCGCCGGTTTGGACTGTTACTGTTAGCTCAACCGTACTGTCTGGATCAAGGTTATTGTTATAGAATTCCGCGCCCGAACCTGTGACTGCCGAGTCCCAGCCGGGAGCGTTTATAGACAAAAACACAAAATCACTCGATGGAGCAGATATAAGAATGCGCTTTATAGGGTCGTTACCGGTACCGTTTGTAAGGTTAAACTGGAAGTTAATTTGATCTTGTGAAGCGGCCAGCTGCGGGGTTGAGTCGAGTGTGCAAGGGGCTGGGTCGGCGCTGCTTTTTTTAGCGGGCAGCAAAATAATACCCATAATTAAAACTACCACCAAAACCAAATATTGTGCCCGCCTAAGCATAAGTACTTTTATTCTAACACCTTAAAGTTTTTTTAGCCTTTTTAAGCACCAATTTTTATTGCAGTCCTAAAATATACCTTCACTTACTTTCACGATTGGATTGGATTGCATTGCATTGCATATCTTTGTCCTTACATAGGTGGTAAGCTGAAGGTACAAAGGTTGGGCAGCGGATGTGTGTTATAAAAAATAGGATTTTGTTTTTTTTGCCGGGTGTAGAATGAAATTTACGCGTATTGCTGTCGGTATAGTTAGTACTATATCTATACTCACTATGCTGGCTGCTGGCTATACGCAGTTTACTAATTTTGCTGTTTCAAACATGAAGTTTGAATTTAGCTCGTACGCCGTCGTCTATGCCGTTGTGGCTCTTATTATGGCGGGATTTTTAATACTGCTTAGGATTAAAGAGTCTCAGAACAGGGTCACTTTCTGGCTCAGCGTCACTATATTTTTTGACATTCTTTTTATGATTTCCGGATTGTTGTCAGCCACAAGCGGCAATGTTGCTACTTATTCCTTCTGGTATCATCTTTTAGCTTTTACTACGCCAATGGCAATTACCGCATTCTTCTTCTTTATACTTACGGTTACAGGTCATGAAAAATATGTCTTCAGGTTCTTCACCTGGATACCAGTAATGCTTTCAGCTATGTTCATTTACTATGTAGACGTTACGACGCCGTTTTTTAACGACACGATGACGGCAGTTCGCACACGGTGGGGCTATCCTCCATTTGCTTTGGGTGGAAGATACACTTATAGCATTTATGAGACATGGCTTGAAGCATTTCTTGTAATAGGCACCATACTGTTAATCCGCCATTATATAAAAAACCGTAGCAATCCTCGCAAAGGAAGGCAGGCGCTCTTAATTGCCACGGGTTCAATCTCGACTATTTTCTTTAGCACTGTTCCAATAGTTGTAATACCTAAACTTTTTCACGTCACACTGCCGCCTATGCTGCCATTCGCCATGCTCACTAATTTCGCGATTATTAGTTACGCGATTTTAAAATATAAAGTGTTTACGATTGAACCCGCAGCTTTATCTGAAATTGTTCTGGCTACCATGAATGAATCCGTTTTAACTGTAAATACCTATAATGAAGTTGAGCACATGAACCCGGCGGCAAAAAAGTTGCTCGGCCTTAAGTCCGACCAAGACATAAGCGGGCAGTCATTAGGCAAAATATTTAGCGGCGAAACACTAAAAATAATTGAAGAAAAAATTAAATCCAGCGAAAGCGACCCAATTGAGCTGGACTTAGAAGTGGGTGAAAAAACGGTTCCGATTAGCTTACTATCATCAAACATAGAGGCCGGCGGTGCAATCCTAGTTTTCCGTGACATCACCAAAGAGCGCGCCGTTAAGGGTGAGATCGAACAACAAGTTATTTCCCGGACAGTAGAACTGCACGAGGAGCAGGCCAAGCTGCGGGCATCGATCGAAAGCTTTCCGATTGGCTTTATGTTGGCCGACAAAAAAGGCAACAGTATAATCCAGAACAAGGCGCTTAGCGGACTGCTGGGGCTCGATTCTGAGGCGGGGTCTATTGCCAAGATAAAAACCACGCTAAGCAAATACGATATTGTTGAAACCTTCGAAAAAATTCTTGCTAACGGCCGGCCTATAAACATTAGCGGCGTCAATTCCGGCTCAAAAATTTTACGCCTGTTTATGGCTCCTGTACGCGTAAAAAATGGTTATGACGAGAGTGTCATTGGCGTTGTTACCTTGCTTGAAGATATTACCGAGGCCAAGATCCTGGAGCGTTCAAAAGATGAATTTTTCTCTATTGCCTCGCACGAACTGCGCACACCGCTAACATCAATTAAAGGCAACAGCTCAATGATTTTGCAGTATTTTGCCGATACGATAAAAGACAAAGACCTAAAAGAAATGCTTGGTGATATTCACGAATCAAGCGTCCGGCTAATTTCAATTGTTAACGACTTTCTGGACCTCTCACGTCTCGAACAGGGCAAAGTTTCATTTACCTATGAAGCTTTTGATCTTGAACCGGTCGTTGATGAAGTAGTGTTTGAGATGAAGAGTATTCTAAAAGAAAAGAACCTTACCCTCCGGGCTAATAACCTCAGCAAAAAAGATCTTCCGCAAGTCTGGGCCGACAAAAACCGCACCAAACAAGTTATCTATAACCTCATCGGCAACGCTGCCAAGTTTACGGACAACGGGGGCGTGAGTGTTGAAGCAAAACTTGAAGGCAACAATATTAAAGTTCTCATTATTGATACGGGCCGCGGGCTTTCATTGGGCAACCAAGAGCTGCTTTTCCGCAAGTTCCAGCAAGCTAACACAAGTTTGCTAACCCGCGATAGTAGCCGGGGCACAGGTTTGGGGCTATATATTTCCAAAATGATTATAGAAAGCATGGGCGGCAACATTGCGCTGGAACACAGTGAAGAAGGCAAAGGCTCAACCTTTTCATTTACGCTTTCGGTTGCATCAGATACGGTTAGCGCGAAGAATTCCGAAAAGCTGCCTGCAACGTATACTGACAGTGTAACGGGGCTTTCAGTGAGTGCGGCCCACAAGCAGGCTCCCGTCAAATAAGAGTGCTATTCACCTAGCATGGGCTGGAGAATTTTTACCAGGCTTTCATCTACGGGCATGACGCTCAGGCGTGATTCTTTGACAAGTTTAAAATCTTTTAAGCTTGGTTCAGCCTTAATCTGCGCAAGTGTTACAGGATTTTCGTAGCGTTTTATAAACCGCATCTTAACTGCCCATGACCTGCGCGGATCGGCTTTGTTCTCGGCCGGTTCGCTTGTGACTTCGGCCAGGCCAACAATTGCCTTTGTGCTTAGGGATTCGTAGATAAAAACTTGGTCGCAGGGATGCATTTGGCGGATAAAAAGCAGGGCAGCATTGTTATGGACGCCGTCCCACAAAGTCTCGTCCTCTTTTTCGAAGTCAGCCAGGCTGTAGGTGTCAGGGTCGGTTTTAGCAAGGAAATAAGACATAGCTAACAGTATACAGTAGACAGTTTACAGCCAGAACAAGCTTCAATTTTAGGCTGTGTACTGTTGGCTGTCGACTGTATACTGTTCCTATGACGGCAATTATTCACGCGATCATCCTAGGTATCATTGAGGGCTTTACCGAATTTTTGCCGATTTCCAGTACTGGGCACCTTATTGTGGCCGAGCACGCCATTGGTTTTAAAGACATGGCCGAGCTGTTTACAGTCGTGATTCAGATTGGGTCGGTTTCGGCGGTTATCTGGTACTACCGTTTGGACATAATCGGCCGGATTACAGGCCTGTTTAAGCGCGAGAGTAACGCCGGCAAATTTTGGGTTAATCTAATTATCGCTACCATTCCCGCCGGGCTAATTGGTGTGGCGCTCGACAAAACCCTGCAAAAATACGCCAACCCGCGCACGGTCGCGATCTCGCTTATTTTGGGTGGTATAGTTTTGTGGCTGGTTGAGACCTATCATCAAACAGACAAGGCCGAAAGACCGCGGAGGATGGAGAAGCAGATTGATGCCCGCCTGGACACTATAACGCCTAAGCAGGCCCTTGGTGTGGGCGTCGCACAGGTGGTGTCTTTGGTACCGGGAGTGTCGCGTTCTGGTGCTACGATCGTTGGCGGTTTGCTGAGCGGCCTGGACCGTGTAACGGCCACGTCATTTTCGTTTTACCTGAGCATCCCAGTCATGATATTGGCGACCCTGTATAAAGTCGGCAAAAACCATGCCCAGATCTCGCAGCTGCCGGGCGGTACGGCGGCTTTGGTCGTGGGAGTTGTGACAGCATTTATAACCGGTCTTATGGCCGTTTCGTGGCTGCTGAGCTACGTGTCCAAGCACGACTTTAAGAACTTTGCCTATTACCGTATCGGCTTTGGTTTTGTGGTTTTATTCCTTCTTGGCATAGGTTTCTTAGGATAAAATTTAACAGAGACGGCACGCTACAGGTTGTGGATAACCGTAGCTAATTACGCTACAGCTAGCGTAAGCGTTTGGTGCTAAACTACCAACACTTAACAATAAAATATGTCGGAAGTGAGGTGACCGGGGTCCCCATGAAACCTGTTTCATGGGGTGCTGGAATTCCTCCACAGTGCCGCTACGGTTATAGTCCGATCTGACAATAAAGTCTTCCGGGAGCAGAAGCAAAAAGTCATTATTTTTTGTCGCCTGCTTCTCCAGACACCCGAGCAGGTTTTTTTAATGCGCGAAGTCCTACAATTTCCGAGCCGAATCCAACAAGTCGAAACTGAGTCTGTCGACTATTTGCCGATTGCTGTTGGCGCCGGATTTATCGCCAAGACAAAAACTTTTGAGCTTACTCTCTGCCCGCCAATTCTTGATGACGAACCAACAGATTGCCCCGAAATCACAAATAATCCTTTAGAATTTGCTCCTCGATTTATTGTTATCAACCCCGAAAATACCCCATGGCTTCGCGGTGTCCGCCAAGAAGCGCTAAAAGAGGGTAAGGAGCTCCATGCTTCGCGTCACAAAGACTTAATAGACGGCAAGTTTGACAGTATGGTGTTGGACGTGGACGCCCTTGGCACGGCCGAAAAAATCGACAAGATAAGGAAAATTCATGGTGAGGATAGTGAAGAATATAAAGAGGGCAGACGCGGGCTCGTACTCGATTGTGCACGGAAATGGGCGGAAGCTTTCCGCATAAACAAATGGGAATATTTTGAGGAAATAGTACAGCACTACGTAGCTGAGCTAGATAAAGTATTTGCTAACGGGTTGCCAGTAGACGATATGCTTAAAAACGGGATTAGTCCTGTGGCTGTCCCTGAAGAATTAAGACTGCGCTTGAATGATTTAGTTAGCTTTGCGACCAGCAAGGAGCTTTTAAGAACTCCAAGCAAGGAACCAATAGCCACAATACGTATTACTCCATGCCCTGAATGGGCGCACGAGTCGCTTAAAAACAATCCAAAAAGCGCGCATGGCGGAAATGCTCCGCAAATAGACAAGTTTATGCTGCATTTTGACACTATCGACACCGAGAACAGTAATTTGTACCATGAGCAGCTTGGCGTGTCGGGTGACTACATTACTCCAGAGGTAATGCAAGAAGTTCTAACCGATATTGGAGCTATTAAACATCGTCCACCGATGAGCCGCGCGGAAATTCACGCCGTTATTGCTGTGCTCCAGGGCGAAAATCTTCCAAACATTACTGATTTTATGGATTTGTTAGACAAAAAGGCCAGCGAAAAATCAGGCAAAAATATTTTCTTAGGGGAAGTAGTTACAGAAGACCACCCCAAGGATTATCAGATAATTTATACCGAGGCGGAGATGCGCCGCTTACAGCAGGCAGATTTAGCCGAGGAGCTGGCATGTTATGTTGAAAACTTACAAGCAAAGGGAGTCGATCATGCGATCGCCACACAGATGGTCGAAAAATACATGCAGGATCGGCTGTTAGATATTGTTGAAAAAAATCCATCGTTGGCCGAAACTATTTTTGACAAACCAACAGCCAAACGCTTCCATAAAGCACAGGAATTAAAGGCTCAAGGACGAACTGATGAGGCCGCTCAAATGATAGACTACGCCCGAATGAACGCGCCTGATGTGGGCTCGTGTGGAGGTGGTAGCTGTGGACTTGAGCTGGGTGCGAATTTAAGCCCTCAAGTCTTAAGTAAATTGCAAGCAGAAGCAGGGGACACGGTTTTAATAGATACCGAAAGGCCTTGTAACAGCTGTGGTAATAAAACTGTTGTTTACGCTTTTAACGCCTCAAAAGTTAACAAGTACTGTACGAGCTGCGATGCTTTTGAGTCAACCCAGACGGGTACAGGCAAGACTCAGACGAATAAAGGCAAAGATCATTCCAAGGTATTAACGCAAGAATCTGACCTAAAAGAAAGCAAGCCAGACTTCAAGGGTGGCCTCTTGGAACTATTTGGCGTGCAGAGCATAGACGCCCCAAAGCAAGAGCATAAATTAGTGGGGGTAGGCTCGTGAGCCAGTTAACCAAAGAAATTTATGAGCACCAACATGCTAATTGTGACGGGCTTTGTGATATTGACCCAAACCGTATGGACAAGCAGGACAGGTCAAAGATGCCCTGTGTTATGTGCCCGTTTTGCAAAGAAATCGTGACCGCCGAGCTAACCAAGACAACCATCCATTGCCCGGCATGCCTGGTTACTGTTCAACTACACAAAACTGAGCCGATTAATAAATAAAGGAGAATTATGAAAAAGTTACAATCAAAAAAATTAGTTGCCGCGTTGATAGTTATCGTCTTAATTTTAGTTGGTTCATTAACCATGCTGATCCGGCACAACAACCATGAAAATTATTTAAAGAAACAGGCGCAAACTAAAGCCGCCCAGGTTTTGGCCAAGCAGCAAAAAGAGCACATTACTTACAAAGGCGTCACCGGCAAGACAGCGCTTGAAATTCTAAAGGCGCAGCACACAGTTACCACGAAGACTTATTCTTTTGGCGAGCAGGTAACAAGCATTGACGGGTTGGCAGGTAACGGTCCAAAGTATTGGACGTTTTATATAAATGGTAAGATGGCAGATGTTGGTGCTGGTACTTACCAAACCGCTGCAAGTGATAATATTGAGTGGAAATGGGAACAACTATGAGCCAAAAAACAAAATATGCACTCTTTATAATAGCGCTAGTCACGGCCGGTGTTACTGCTAGGCTTTTGCCGCATGCCGCTAACTTTGTACCCATCAGCGCGCTAGTGTTTTTGGCCGCCGCGTATTTGCCGCGCAAGTTGGCGTTGGTTGTCCCTCTAAGTATTATGATTTTGAGTGACCTAGTGATTGGTTTGCATCCGCTGATTATGTATACCTGGGGAAGTTTTGTGCTGATTGGAATTGTTGGCAGTTTTGTTTACAAAAAGTATCAAAACCGGTGGCATTTAGCTGGGTTGGGACCGGTGGCATCAGTGATATTTTTTGTCGTTACCAACTTTGGCGTTTGGCTGCAGGGCCGCATGTACGAACATTCTTTTGCCGGGCTTATGCGCTGTTTTACTATGGCCATGCCTTTCTTCCGAAGTACACTGCTTTCTGACATTGCTTTCACACCGCTGCTTTTTATCGTTACGTTCTTTACCCTTAAACTAGTTCGCAGCAACCCTTCTTCTAAAGTTTCAGCTGTTGTCGCGTTACAATAAGGGGATGAAAAGGATTGGGATTTTTGCGGGGACGTTTGACCCAGTGCATAAGGGCCACATTAGCTTTGCGCTGCAGTCGCTGGAAACGGCTGGCTTGGACGAAGTGGTGTTTGTGCCGGAGCCGCGGCCGCGGTACAAAGGCGACGTGACGCACCAGAGCCACCGCATTGCCATGATTAACCTGGCCATTAAGGCATACCCCAAACTTGGAGTGCTGGAGCTGCCAGACAAGCAGTTTACGGTCGGGACAAGTTTGCCGCGGCTTATTCAAAAATATCCTGACGCGCAGCTTTTGATGCTAATTGGTACGGACGTTCTGAGCCACATTTCGGTCTGGCCGAACGTCAAAGCGTTGCTTAAAAAAGTTGGCTTGGTGGTGGCGGTACGCGGTGAAAAAGACGAACGCCATGCGTTCCAGCTGCTGGCCAACTTGCCGGTTGAGCCGCCAGAAACACATGTTCTGGTTAGCAACTTTAAGGCTGTGGCGGCGCGGGACATCCGTGATGCTATCCGAAGCGGCGACAAGCCAAACGGCATGCTTGAGTCAGTGAATCAGTATGCCAAGAAGAATTGGATTTATGAGTCGGTCGCGGGTTCGGCAAACAAGTCGTAGTGCGTCTGCAGATATGCCAAATGCTTTTCGCGGTACTTTTTAAATTCGGATTTGTTGAAGCCGTTTTTCTTAATGAAGCTGCCAATTTTTTCTGATCCAATGTAGTGCGGCAGAATTACATAGGCCACACCGAGACCGTATAGTTCAGCGGCTTCTTCGCTGCTGTCAGCGGTGGCAATAAATACAGCGCGCGGATTATTTTTTTCGAGCCAGTCGGCAATAAATTTGTTGGTGGTCATGTCGGTAATAGTTGATACGACTAATCTGGAATGGCTGAGGTTCAACTCTTCTAAAAGCTCTGGATCGGTGACGTCGCCGTACAGATATTCCGCGCCGCGGTGCTCCAGCGTATCAATAATACCCGGGTCGTAGTCCACGACAACGTAGCGTTTTTTAAGCTGCTGGAAAACTTTTAAGAATTCCTGTCCGCCTTTTTGGTAGCCAATTAAAACCAGTTCAAAATGATGGCGCTGTTCGTGCTCTTGCTTAACCTTGCGCCGTTCAAACAGCTCCAGATAGCGTTCAAATAAAATGTAGAGCTTGTCAGAGTAGAGAATAAGGTAGGTCGAAACTGCGATGGTAATAAGTGCGGCAATGGTAAGCAAAGACAAAACTTCTTGGCTAATGTGCCCGAGCTTATTGGCAAGCAACAAAAGGATGAGTGAAAATTCGCTGATCTGTGTGCCAAGCATCGCTGTCTTAAAACTTGTCTTTTTGGTGTAGCCGCTGAGTCCCATTATGGTCATGACAATTAGCGGGTTGCCGACCAAAACGAGCAGTGACAAAATGCAGGCCCGCGGCAAAATGTGCATCACGTTATGTAGCTGCAAATGCGACCCAAGGCCGATGAAAAACAGCACGATAAAAAAGTCGCGCAGGACTTTAAGCCGGGATGAAATTTCTTGGGCGTAGGGCAGGGAAGCCAAGCTAACGCCAGCGATTAAGGCGCCAATTTCGAGGCTAAAACCGGCCACCTGGAACAAGGCCGCGATACCCAGCGCCCAGCCGATGGCAAACAAAAATAAAAATTCCTGGCTTTTGGCAATGATGTTGCCCATTTTATTAACAAGCAGCACTCTTACCAGCCAGATGGCAACAATCAGTCCGATGCATTTGATTGCCAGGGTCGCGAAGTCGCTCAGCGTTACACCGCCATTGCCAGAGGCAGAGACAACCACCAGCAAAATGGTGGCGATAAGATCTTCGACCAGCAAAAAGCCAACCGAGATTTTGCCGTACAGCCGGGACTGTTCTTTTTTATCGTTTAAAAGCTTCAAGATGATGATGGTGCTAGAAAATGACAATGATACGCCAATAAATAGCGACGGCAGCGCGCTGTAGCCAAACAGTCGCGAGACGGCATAGCCAAAGAGCGTGGTCAGGGTTACTTTGCCAATGGCAATTGTCCCGGCAATTTTACCCACCTCTTTGATAATGCGCGGGTTCAGGCCCAATCCAACGATCAAAAGCAGCAGGGCGATGCCGAAGTCCGAAAACACCTGGATGGTTTCTGGGGATTTTATAAGGTGTAAAAACGAAGGGCCAACCAAAAGTCCGGTTAAGATGTGGCCGATGATAAGCGGCTGGCGGATGAGGCGCATGAATAGGCTGACAGCAACCGCCACGGCGATGACAAGACCAAGTTCTGAAAAAATACTGTGCACTTCTTTTTGATTCCCTCTTACGCTTATTCTAATGGGGAGAGGCCTAATACGCAAAAATGTCTGCTAGAATAAGATAAGTCATGAAAGAAGCCTTTAGAAAAGCCGCATCACACGTATCTGTTGCCGCAGGCAATCCTTCTACTTTTCTTGGCGCGCTTTTAATTGTCGTTGTTTGGGCGCTAACAGGCCGGCTATTTAATTATTCCAACACATGGCAGCTGGTTATCAACACCGGGACAACCATTGTTACGTTTTTGATGGTATTTTTGATTCAGAACACTCAGAACAGGGATGGTAGGGCCATACAGCTTAAGCTTGACGAGCTTATCCGGTCAGGAAAAGGGCGGAATAGTTTTATAGATATTGAAGACCTAACAGACGAAGAGCTTGCGGTAGTTAGTAAAGAATTCGAACGGCTCCATGAAAAGACAGACGTCATAGCTTTTAGAAAGCTTCATTCCAAACTCCAAGAGGCTCACAAGCACCGCAAAACCAAAAATATAGCTTGACAATAAGCATAAGCAACGGGTATAGTAATCTACATATCTGAAGTACGGAAGCGAGACCCGTACGTGAGGAAAACAAAAATTAAAAAATAAATCAAAAGCCAAGGCCTTCTTTAAGGGTCATTTTTTATGACCAAAAGAAACTGAAGCTTTGTGGAGCAAAAAAGTACGCCAATCAAAGTCCGGATCGTATTAAGCAAACCTGCCTCAGTGGTTGTGCGTATAAAAAGAGCACCTTGGCAGCAATTTATACAGTATTAAACTAGAAGTTTTTTCTAAATCTAAAATCTATTTAGCTACGGGGTTTTTCTTGGCAATTTCGGCGTCGAGGATTTTGTAGAAAGCGTCGGCGCTGTTTGGGTTGGCTTCGAGCTTTTTGCCGTCTAGGATAAAGGTTGGCGTGCCGGTGATGCTGTATTTTTGGCCGGCTTGGAGATCGGCGTTTATGATCGAGTTCACGGCGGTGCTGCGATAGTCCGCGGCAAATTTGGTCAGGTCAGCTACACCAACTGACTTAGCGTATTGGGTGTAGTAAACCAGTGGATCGCTGGCGCTTTCCCATGATTTTTGGTTTTCGTAGAGTGCGTCGTGCATTTCCCAGAACTTGCCCTGGATGTTGGCGGCTTCGGCGGCGCGAGCACCGGCGCGGGCGTTTTGGTGGAGGCTTTCCAGCGGGTTATTGCGGAATTGGAAGTAAATGTCGTCTTGGTATTTGTCGAACAAAGTTTTAAGAATTGGGTAGTAGGCGCCGCATGCAGGGCACTGGTAGTCGCCATATTCGACCAAAGTTACGTTTTTAGCTCCTTTGCCTTCGACGTGGTTGCTAACTGAGCTGGTAGAACCTGTAGATGTATTGGTCTTGGCTTTTGGCTTGGTAAGAAACAAAAATCCAGCAACAACGACAACTACCGCAGCAATAATACCTATGACCTTCTTGTTCATGACGGGAAATCCTCTTTAAGTGATTACATAATATAGTAATTGCCCCTCTGATGCTATAAATGCCATAAAACTGAGTTATGCGCGGTTAGGGTTGCTGGTGTGAGGTGTTCAAATGCTACAATATTATCCATGAGCGTTATTCTCTTTTTACTGCTGCTTGCCGTGAGCGTTTTGTTGAGTGCCATGGCGGCAGGCTACCGGACCCTTTCGACCTCGCATCTCCGTTACTGGGCCAAGCAAAAGGACGACGCTGCCAAAAAGTTGTATCCATTAAAGGCCCGGGGTTCCAGTACATATCTTACGATTGAGCTTTTGCGGGCATTAAGTTTGAGCGCCGTAGTAGTTTTGATTACTACGTCTTTAGCATCATGGCTCGCTTGGGTAGTGATTGCGTTGATTTTGTTTATCGCTTTTATTGTTTTGACCGAACTGTTCCTAAAGCCAATCGGAATCCGTTTGCTTATGCTTTGCAGCGCGCCGCTTCTGGGCCTTACCAACGGGCTGAAGTTTGTCATGCTGCCGCTTGGCCGGGTGTTTGACAACTTTTTAAACGACGAACCAGTTACGCTAACGCGTGAAGAGTTAAAACGTATGCTGGAGGCAGTTTCGCCAGAAGATACTGACCTTAACCCGGACGAAATGCGTATGTTGGCGGCAGTTTTGCAGTTTGCAAAGCGCACCGTTCATGACGTTATGATCCCAAAAAGCCGGGTCATTAGTGTGCCTGTCGGGGAATCTTTGACCCCTGTTGTTTTGGACGATTTGTACAAAAGCGGCCACGCTCACTTTCCAGTTATGGGCGAAGATAAAAAGACGGTTGTAGGAATTCTAAACATGCATGACCTGATGGATATCAAACACAACTCCGCAGTTGCCGAGGCAATGCAGCAGAAGGTTTATTTTGTCGACGAAGACCGCGACCTCGAACATGTGCTGCAAGTTTTTTATAAGACTAAACAAACGGTTTTTATTGTTCATAATCCGGCCAGTGACATGGTGGGTTTTATCACGATCGAAGACGTTTTACAGCAAATTGTCGGTAAGCCTGTTCCTGAGCTAAAAGCACCAATAGAAAAAGTGGTGGAAGCCGCTGGCGACGAACAGATTGCTGTGGTAAAATGACCCCTGTAATGTTTTGGCGTTCAAATCCCGATATAAATCCATGGGCTGGCAACTAAATAGCCGGTTTGATTTATTGTTGCCAAAAGCCCCTCTCCAAAAACCACTTTAGAATCTAAGTAAACAGGGAATAACAAATGGAACGTACATATACGACCGACGCCGTAGAACAAATAGGCAAAACAATAACAGTAAAAGGTTGGGTAAACGCCCGCCGCGACCACGGCGGGGTAATTTTTATCGATGTGCGCGACTACAAGGGAGTATTACAGCTGACGATCCACCCGCAGGCCGAAGCGGCTTTTCAAATTGGCCAGGATTTGCGTGATGAATTTGTAATTAAAGCTACCGGTGAAATAAAAGAACGCGAAGAAGGACTTAAAAATCCAAACCTTGAAACCGGAGCAATTGAATTAGTCGTCAGCGAGCTGACTATTTTAAATAAATCCGAGGCATTGCCGATCCAAGTAAATAGCGCGCAGTTCATTAACGAAGAAAGCCGCCTAAAGTACCGCTATCTTGACCTTCGCCGCCCCAAAATGCAGATGATGCTAAAAAAACGGGCCGAAATGTATTCTCGGATCCGCAAATATATGGACGAACGTGAATTTATCGAAATCCAGACGCCAATTTTGGCAAACTCCAGCCCAGAAGGCGCCCGTGACTTTTTGATCCCAGCCCGTATGCACCCTGGTTCTTTTTACGCGCTGCCGCAGGCTCCGCAGCAGTTTAAGCAGCTTTTGATGGTTGGAGGCGTGCCTCGTTATTACCAGATGGCAGCATGTTTCCGCGACGAAGACCCGCGCGCCGACCGTTTATACGGCGAGTTTTACCAGCTGGACATGGAAATGTCTTTTGTTGAGGACGGCGAAGAAGTCCGTACCACAATTGAGCCGTTGATTGTTGATCTTGTTAAGGGCTTTGCTGGCAAAAAACTGTTGGAAGAAAAAATCCCACGTATTCCTTATAGCGAATCCATGGAGCGCTTCGGCATCGACAAGCCGGACCTTCGTTATGGCATGGAACTTGTTGAACTTAGCGACGAAGTTAAAGATGCTGGCTTTAGCGTGTTTGCAAACGCCGTAAAAGACGGCGGCTGCGTTAAAGCAATTACCGTAAAGGGCGCAAGTGAACTGAGCCGTTCGCAAATTGATAACTTTACAGAAATTGCCAAGCGCGAAGGGGCAGGGGGCCTAGCCTACATTACCGTCAAGGACGGGGAAGCTGTCTCGCCAATTGCTAAATTCTTTACACCCGAAGAGCTAAAAACCATTATTACAAAAATGGAAGCCACGGATGGCGACGTAATTTTCTTTGGCGCGGACAAAAGGGAAGTGGTAAACAAGGTCCTTGGAAAACTCCGGATTGAGTTTGCTAACCACTTTAAGCTAAAAGATCCAAACATTGTTGCGCTTTGTTGGATAGTGGACTTTCCATTTTACGAATACGACGAGCAGAATAAAAAACTCGACTTTGGACACAACCCTTTCAGCATGCCAAAAGGCGGGCTTGAGGCATTAAAAGCAGAAGATAAATTAGGAATTTTGGCTGACCAATACGACATGGTCATGAACGGCTACGAGATTTGTAGCGGCGGCGTCCGCAACCACAACCCCGATGTTTTGTATGAAGTTTTTGGCGTGCTTGGCTATGACAAAGCTTATGTAGAATCAAAGTTTGGCGCTATGCTTAGTGCCTTCAAGTACGGCGCGCCACCGCACGCTGGCTGTGCCTACGGGCTTGACCGCATGTTTATGGAGCTCATGAGCGAGGACAACGTCCGCGAAGTAGTGGCATTCCCCAAAAACGGTTCTGGCGTTGATCTCATGACCGGTTCGCCGTCCGCTGCCGAACCAAAGCTCATCAAAGAGCTGGGCATTAAAATCGTCGAAGGTTAAATGAATTACTTCGTCCCTGGCCACGAAGATTTTTATATCGAGACAATTATCTTGGATTTAAACGGCACCTTATCGATCGCGGGCAAGCTTGTTGATGGTGTTCATGAACGCCTGAATGGTTTAAAGGCGCGTGGTTTTAACATAGTATTTTTTACGGGAAATACGCGTAACGATGCGGATGCTCTTGCAAACGAACTTGGTATTGAGTGGAAGCTAGCTAAAACTGCCGAAGAAAAACGAAATTTAGCGCAAGATATGAATCCTGAAACCTGTGTATCAATTGGCAATGGGTTAATTGACATTGAGCTTATGAAAATCGTTAAGCTTTCAATTGTGACAATGCAGGCCGAAGGCGTGCACGTTCAGACTTTGTTAAATTCAGACATTATTGTCCCGACGATCCTGGATGCGCTGGACCTCTTTTTAGATGAACAGCGACTTATTGCAACTTTAAGGAGGTAGAATGATCGTCGTAACGGCCGGCTCCGCGTATTTAGACATTGATGCCTATGCTGGCTGTATTGCCTTCGCTGAACTTTTACGGCTGCAGGGCTTTGAGGCCATTGCCGCCAGCACCTCGCCGCCAAACAGCAGCATTACCAAAAGTGTCCAAAATCCAGCAGTTAATCTTAAGTCCTATACTCCAATTGATGGGGATAGTTTTGTGTTGATTGACGTCACGAACAGGGAATACCTCGATACTTTTGTCGTCGAAGAAAAAGTGATTGAGGTAATTGACCACCACCCGGGCCACGAAGATTTCTGGCGTAGTAAACTTGGTGAGAAAGCGCAGATTGAGCCTATCGGCGCGGCTTGCACGTTGGTGTATGAGCGTTGGGAAAAGGCTGGCCTGCTGGATCAGATGCAGCCAATAAACGCCAAAATGCTGGCCGCCGGAATTTTGGATAATACCCTAAACTTTACAGCGGCAATAACTAAAAGCCGTGACCACGAAGCTTACGAAAAACTAAGCCAAAAAGCAGAATTAGATAAAAATTTTCCCGCGGTTTATTTTTCAGATGCGCAAAAATTAATTGAAGCAAATCTGGCAGACGCTGTAAAAAATGATGTTAAACTTATTACCGAAACGAACGCCTTACCCCAGGCACTTGGGCAGATAGTTACTTGGGATGCAAAGGAGTTGCTGAGCTTTGGAAAAGACCAGATTGCAGAAATTATGAAGTCGTACAGCAAAGACTGGGCAGTAAACATTGTGAGTATTTCTGAAGGCAAGACCTATTTTATGGCTAATGAGCTTGGGAGCCAGGCA